>JBNAVY010000035.1:0-21566 GCA_049700195.1 Thermoanaerobacteraceae bacterium | reverse complement strand
CGACCTCACGCTTATCAGGCGTGCGCTCTAACCACCTGAGCTATAAGCCCATGGTAGTATAAAATTATGGTGGAGATGAGGAGATTCGAACTCCTGACCCCCTGCTTGCAAGGCAGGTGCTCTCCCAACTGAGCTACACCCCCATCAACAGCACAGTTAATATTATACCATATATTTTTTAAATTTCAATCCCTATTTTTTAATATTTAAGTTAGAATTTGATTCATTAGGTACAGGAACTGTATATTTATCCCCATTAACATCTACATAACTATTAGGAACTTCTCCTACTATAATACTCTCTGCTATAGGCATATGTAATGTAACATCTACAGTATCAGTAGCAAGTGGTGCAATTATTCTTACCATAGTATTTATATCCAAATAAATTCTATGTCTTGTTTGGTTTATTCCAGCAGGTTCAAACTGAGAACTAAAATCTACATTTACTGAACCTACTGGCAAAAGTCCTATTTTCATTTTTGGCCCTGAATTAGCAAATAAATCTGTTGAAAAAACTGCTCCTATAGGTATTTTTGCATATAAAGGTTTCATATTATATAAATTATCTTTAACTTCTCTTGTTATTTTCGCTGCAAGTAAATTCATTTCTATTGTATTTGCCTGAAGCATTGAGATTTTTCCATTATTATCTGTTCTAACAAAAATTAAATCGTTATATTCCACTCCTCTTAAAATTTTTTCATTTATAGCATTATTAATAGTCATAACTGCAGCATCTTTGGCTAAAGCATCGCTGACTGCTATAATAGCAGGTTTTAATCTATATTCTGTAAAAAAATAAACCAAAAAAAATATTATTAAAATATATATTAACAATATATATAAGTTCTTTTTTCTTTTATAACCCCATTTTTTCCTTCTCAAAACAAAACACCTCCCTTTATCATTTTATGTAACAGGAAGTGTTTTGGTTACAATTATTATATATTATTTTTAAAATCTTTTTCTGTATATAACTTCACTCCATTTAATTTTAAAATTTCAGCTGTTATACCGTTTCCATCTATAATTCGTCCTGAAAAAGTACCATCATAAATTTTCCCCACACCACAAGATGGACTTTTTGCTTTTAAAATTGCTTTTTTAATGCCATATAACTTTGCAATTTTAAGTGTTTCATTTGCTCCTCTTTTAAATTGTTCTGTAACATCCTCTCCATTAATATTAATAACTCTATTACCTTTAATCTCCGCAGGTGGTCTTGGTGTACTAAGTCCTCCGAGTTGTTCCGGACAGACCAAAATAGCTTCCCCTTTCTTAACTAAACTTATAATTTCATTTGAAATATTATTTTGACCATCATATTTGCAGTTAATCCCTGCAAGACAAGCACTTATTAAATACATCATTATCCCTACTTTTCTTTTAATTCTACAATAGTTACTCCATCTCCGCCTTCACCATAAATACCCAATCTATAAGATTTAACATATTTATTCTTCTTTAAAATTTGTGAGATACCATCTCTTAATATTCCCGTACCCTTACCATGAATTATAGTTACTTGTTTTAATCCAGATAAATAAGCATCATCAATATATTTTTCCGTCTCCATCTCTGCCTCATCTAAGTTTTTACCTCTTAAATCAATTGAAGATAAAATATTTTGTGATTTCTCATTAAAAAATTTTGTATATCCTTTCATTTTTTCTGTCTGGTCAGATACAGCAGAAACCCTTAAATTGCTTATGTGAACATTCATTTTTAAAATTCCAGCTTGAATTTCAACATTACCAGATTTATCTGGTTTAGATAAGACTATACCATTTTGATCTAGGGGCACAATATATACACTCTGGCCGACTTTTACATCTTTTGGAACCTCTTTTAGTATTATATCTTTCTTTTTAATCACACTTTCTCCAATATCTTCTATACTGTTTTTTAATTTTTCCCTTGCTTCGTTTATAAGTTTATTTTTATTCTGGGCTTTTTCAGCTTCTTTAATTTTTTGTATAATCTCATTAGAGGTTTCTCGTGCCTTATTTAATATTTTTTGCGCTTTTTCTCTGGCACTTTCAATTATCTTTTCTTTTTCACCTTCAATATTCTTTCTTTCTTTTTCTAATTCTTTTTTTAATTCTTGTATTTCTTTTTTTAGTAAAATAATTTCTGAATTAGACTTTTCAGCTTCTATTCTCTTTTGTTCTAAATCATTTATAATATCTTCAAATTTTAATGCTTCTTCATTTATATATTTTCTTGCATTAGAAATTATATTTTCAGATAGACCCAATTTTTTTGAAATCTCAAATGCATTACTTTTACCTGGTATACCGATAAATAATTTATAAGTTGGCTTTAATGTAGATATATCAAATTCAACACTTGCGTTTTCTACCCCTTCAGTTTTTAATGCATATTGTTTTAATTCACTATAATGAGTAGTTGCAATTGTTATTGCATTTTTTTTATGTAAAAAATCTAATATACTCATAGCCAAAGCTGCTCCTTCTGTTGGATCCGTACCTGCCCCAAGTTCATCTAATAAAACCAGGCTCTTATCATTTACATTATTTAAGATATCTACAATATTAACCATGTGTGAAGAAAAAGTGCTAAGGCTCTGCTCTATGCTCTGCTCATCTCCAACATCTACAAAAACTTTGTCAAATATAGATATTTCAGACTTATCATCAGCAGGTATATTAAGCCCAGCCATTGCCATAATAGTTAAAAGACCTATAGTTTTTAAAGTAACAGTTTTCCCGCCAGTATTAGGCCCTGTTATAATAAGAGTATTAAATTTATCACCAATATTAACGCTTATTGGTACAATATTTTTAGGGTCTATAAGAGGATGTCTTGCATTTTTTAAATTTATATATCCAAGATTATTCAGCTCTGGTTTTGTACCATTAATTTGTATAGCATACTTTGCTTTTGCAAATATCTCATCCAACTTTGTCAAAATATCTACATTCAAATATAACACTTCTGAATTATTTCTTACTTTTTCAGATAGTTCACTGAGTATTCTATATATTTCTTGTTTTTCTTTTAAATCAATCTGTTTTAACTCATTATTTAATTCAACAACTTGTATAGGCTCGATAAAAAGAGTAGCACCACTTGATGATTGATCATGTATCAATCCTTTAAAACTACTTCTGTATTCCTGTTTTATTGGCACTACATACCTTCCTTCTCTGATTGTAATTATAGGTTCTTGCAGTTCTTTTTGCCGTGCAGAAATTATAGAATTTAGCGTGTTCCTTATTTTATCATTTATATTAAGTTTTTGTCTTCTTAAATTTTTTAAAACTACTGATGCATCATCCGAAATTTCATCTTCTGAAAGAATAATAGTTTCAATAGACTTTTTTAATTCCTGCAATAAAATAAGACTATTTTTATAATCAAATAGCTGTGGGTATTTATCTTTTCCCTCAGTATTTTTTAAATATATTTTAGCATTTGATATTAAATTTAGCACTTCTTTTAATGTTAAAAATTCTTTATTTGTTAAAATAGAACCTTTTTCAGCCTTTTTTATAAAATCTCTTATATCCTCAAATTGAAAAGAAAAACTGCCATAAGAAAATATATATGATATTACTTCATTTAGAAAATCAAGTTTTTCATTTATCTTTGAAATATCTTTGCATATTTTAGTTTTATATACAAGTTCTTTACCTGGCAATGAGCTACAATTGTCTGCTATAAGTTTTATAATTTTATCAAATTCTAAACTTAATAAATATTTTTCTTTAATTATATTATTCATTACAAAACCCCTCTAAAATAATGTCCTTTTGTATAGTTTCCGTCTGGAATCTCAATATTATCCCCTTTTAAAGCTTTTATATATAAATTTAATATTAATTTTATTTCATTCTCTGTTTCTATTGTATCATTAATTCTTAAAAATGAAATACCTGCTTCTTTTAGTTTATCTATATGTTTTATCATTAATAATACATCAGGATTTAATATGTTCAATCTGCAAAAACCATCACTTTTTAAAGGCAAAAGTCTGTTTTTTCTGTCTTTTAACATATAATAGCCTGTTTTACAGTGTTCTTTATCACATCCTGAAATTTTTTTTATAGGACAATATTCTGTAATCATAAGAGGAATTCTCCCATAAACTATTGCCTCAAATTGTTTTTCACTTCTTAAAGTAATATCTTTTATCTGTTCTAAATTAAGTTCTGGAGAAAGAGTAATTACATCACTTGTAAAATATTTTGATGCTTCACTATTAACTATATTAAATGTGTAATCAATATTTAATTCAAAGCCATATTTTTTAGCAATATGATAAAGACCTAAATTTGATATAAGTATTCTGTCAAAATTCATGTTTTTTAAAATTTCTAACTGTTCTTCTGCTTTTTTAAAATTTTCTCTTAAAATTACAGGAAACGCAGGAATAAGAACTGTATTTGTTCCTTTTATATAATCAAAAGCTTCTTTTAGTTTATTTATATTTAATTGATAATTAAAATAAATATATTCTATCCCTAAATCAACAGCAATTTTTATGTTATTTATTTTATCTGAATAAAATGTTAGTTTAAAATCCCTTTTTGTTACCTTTTGAATTGGAGGCAATAAATATTTTGTATCTACCTTTTCCCTTTGAAAATATGATAATTTTTTCTTTTCTAATAAACTAATAGCTTCACGCCTTGTTTTTTTAATTTCTTTAACAGCTATAAAAACATTATTATCTACTTCCACATTAATTGTTTCAGCATAAAATGGTGTATCTTTTATTTGGCTTAGCTTTTTTATAAGATCATCTTTTGTTACAGGAGAATTTAAAGCATATTCAACCTTAGCATCACTATATGCTTCTGCTTCAAAAACCCCATTTTTAACTTTTACATAAAAAGCCTTACCTAGTTTTAATTCTGATTTAATTTTAATAGGCGTTTTTTTGAGATTAAGATTCATAATCTCATTATTTATTTCCTGGTCATAAGTTTTATAAATAATATCTCCTGGATTTAATAAAAAATTTATAGGTAAACTAACTTTTTCTCCTTCTAATGCTTTATCTGTATTAATACCATCTTTTATTATTTTATCAACTTTAAAGCCTTTTTCACCTTTATTATCAGAAATGCCATCGCCTCTGTTTAATTGTTGATATAATTCTATATAAGTATAATTATCTTTTTGAAAAATAACTTTACCAAGCTTATTCCCTAAGTTTTTTGGTGTTACAAAACTCATATTTTTGGGTTTTTTGTCATATAAATATCCTGTTGAAAATCCTCTATTAAATACTGCAGACATTTTTATAATATCATGTTTAGCATTATATTTTTTATTTTTATAATAGCTATCAATAGCATTTTTATATGCACTTACAACAGATACTACATATTCAGAACTTTTCATTCTGCCCTCAATTTTAAAAGAACTTATACCAGCTTCAATAAGATCTGGTATATTATCAATTGTACACAAATCTGCCATACTAAGAAGATGTTGTCCAAATGTTTTATATTGATTTCTTTTTATATCTACAAGTGAATATTCTAATCGACATGGTTGTGCACATCTTCCTCTATTACCGCTTCGTCCTCCAATTAAACTGCTCATTAAACATTGCCCTGAATAAGAAACACATAAAGCTCCATGTACAAAAACTTCAATTTCTGCATTTGAATTTTCAGTAATATGTTTAATTTCATTTAAATTTAGTTCTCTTGACAATACTACACGATTTATACCATAGTCTAATAATTCATTTACTCCTTCAAGATTATGGACAGTCATTTGAGTACTTGCATGTATTTTAAAGTCTTTATAATTTTCATGTAAAATTTTTAATACGCCTACATCTTGAACAATTACTGCATCTATTCCAATAGAATAGAGAAAATCTAAATAATTTATAAGTTCTTTAATTTCTTTGTTAAACACAAGAGTATTTACAGTAACATATATCCTTACATCTCTTAAATGGCAAAATTCAGCTGCTTTTTTAAGAGCATCTTCATCAAAATTTGATGCATATGCTCTTGCACCAAAATTTTTCCCTCCTAAATATACGGCATCTGCTCCAGCATTAATTGCATTTTTTAATACTTCAAAATCACCTGCCGGTGCTAATAACTCAACTTTTTTCATCTGATCACCTATATAATTAATTTTTAAATTATTTGTCAAAGTTTTCAAGAAAATCTCTTAATTCTTCCTTCGTCTTTTGATATTCTTCATTTGTCTTTTCAAGTTCATCCATTAGAAAACTTATTTGTTGTTCCAATTCAGCTATTGTTGATTTAAGAGATACCATTTCTTTTTTAACTGCATTGTTTTCTTCTTTCGCCATAAAGAATTCTTCCGCAATATTTAAGGCAGATAAAATAAGTTTGACTTGAGGCGAAAGTTTTGGATAACTTTGAGAAACTTCTTCAATTACATTATTTACATAATCGGCTAATTTCAAAACATGTTCTTCAGGATAATCTGATTTTAATATATATTCACTTCCATTTATATTAACAGTAACTTTTTTTATTTCCACAAAAACATCCCCTTAAATCTTGTTACTTTAATATCTTCTACATTTATTTTAAATTTCCTTCTATTATTTGATAAAAAAAACTATATTACGATAAAAAGACCTAAAAAAGGTCTTTTTATCGTAATACTGCTTTAAATTTTTCATAAAGCATTCTAAGAATATTATCATGTATAACATTAACTTCTTCATCTGTAAGAGTCTTTTCATGGGACCTATATAAAATAGAATATGCAACACTTTTCTTCCCTTGTGGTATATTTTTACCTTTATATATGTCAAAAAGATTTACATTATCAACCAGTTTCCCACCTGCTTCAATTATTACTTTTTGTATATCACCAACAAAAATATCTTCATCTACAACTACAGCTAAATCCCTTTCAACGGCTGGATATTTCGGTAATTGCTTATATTTCTTTTCTCGAGGAACATATTTTAATATCTTCACTATATCAAGTTCTCCTGCATATATCCTTATTGGTATATTATAATTATTTAGTACGTCTGGATGCAATTCCCCAAAAATACCTAAGCTTTCATTATTGATGAATATTTCTGCTGATCTCCCAGGGTGATATATTTGAAATGTACTTCTTAAATAATCAACATTAGTTATATTTAAATTTTCTAAAATTTTTTCAATAACTCCTTTTATAATATAAAAATCAACTTCTTTTCCATACATGCCTAAAACCACTTTTTTAGTTTCATTTGGTTGTTGTTCTATATTATTATTATTTAAAAGCGTAAATACCTTTGAAATTTCAAAAACTCTAAACTCACTTATTTTCCTGCTAAAGTTTGTATATGCAACATTTAGCATGGAAGGGATTAAAGTTGTTCTCATATAACTTTGATCTTCACCAAGAGGATTAAGAATTTTCACTGCATTTCGCAAAATGCTATTTTTAGGTAAATTAATTTTTTCAAAGTCCCTGTTCCCAATAAAAGAAGTAGTAATAATTTCATTCATGCCTGATGCTAATAAAATGTCAATGATTTTGTCTTCTTGCTGTTGTTCCCAAGTCTTTATTCCAATAGTAGTTTCTGCACTTTTCATAAGGGTATCTTTTATATTATTATAACCATAAATTCTTGCTATTTCTTCTGCTATATCTGCTTCAATAGTTACATCTTTTCTAAAATGAGGAACTGTTATTTTTAAGTTTTCATCTAATTCTTCAACATTAAATTCTAATGACTTTAATATATTTATCATTTTATCTTTTGAAATTTCTGTACCTAAAAATTTATTTATTCTTTTTATATTTACAACTAAATTATTTTTTTCTGTTGGATTTGGATAAACATCTATTTTGCCTTTTAATACTTCACCACTGCAAAAATCAGCCATAAGCTGTGCTGCTCTTTCGCATGCTATAACTGTAGTTTCAGGATCTAAGCCTTTTTCAAATCTTGAAGATGCTTCACTTCTGATGCCTAGTTTTTTAGATGTATGTCTTATATTACTTCCTTTAAAATTAGCACTTTCTATAAGAATATTTACTGTTTTATCAGTTATTTCTGTATTTTCTCCTCCCATAACACCAGCTAAACCTATAGCTTTTTCTTCATCAGCTATAACCAACATAGAATCATCTAAAACTCTATTTTTACCATCAAGTGTAGTTAAAAATTCCCCATTTTTAGCTCTTCTTACAATTATATGTCTATTATATACCTTATCAAGATCAAAAGCATGTAAAGGCTGACCAGTTTCCAACATTACATAATTAGTTACATCAACAACATTATTTATAGGCCTGACACCTGCTTTTATAAGTCTCATTTGCATCCAAAGTGGTGATGGACCAATTTTAACATTTCTAACAACTCTTGCAACATATCTGTAACATAAATTATCATCTTGTATAGTTACTTTTGCAGGATTTCCTTCTTCAATTTCTTTAATAATTATATTCGGAACATTTAATTTTGTATTAAAAGTCGCTGCAGTTTCTCTTGCAATACCTATCATAGAAAGACAATCTGGTCTGTTAGGCGTTATTTCAAATTCGATTACATCATCTTTTAATCCTATAGCTTCATTTATATCTTCACCTATTTCCAAAGGTGGAAGAATAAATATGCCATTTTTTTGATATTCAGGCAAAAGACTTTCATTAAGTCCAAGTTCTTCAGCCGAACACATCATACCATTTGACTCTATACCTCTTAACTTTCCTCTTTTTATTTTTACCCCGCCATATATCGTCGAGCCATGTAGTGCTACTGGAATATAATCTCCTACTTTTATGTTTTTCGCTCCTGTAACAATCTGAATTTTTTCACTTCCTATATCAACCAGGCCTATTAAAAGTTTATCTGCGTTAGGATGTTCTGATATCTCAACAATCTTACCAATTACCACATTCTTTATATCTTCGCCATATCTTATAATTGTTTCAACTTTTGAGCCTGTCATGGTAAGTCTATCAGCTAAAATATCCGTATTTTCTTCACTTATGTTTACCAATTCTTTTAACCATGAAACAGAAACAAGCATATTATCACTCCTTTAAAATTGTTGTATAAATCTTAGATCATTTTCATATAAAAGCCTTAAATCATCTATTCCATATTTTAGCATAGTAATCCTATCAATACCTAATCCAAAAGCAAAACCAGAATATTTTTCAGGGTCAATGCCTGCCATTCTAAGAACATTAGGATGTACCATTCCAGAGCCTAAAATTTCAATCCATCCTGTATATCCACACACTCTGCATCCTTTGCCTCCACAGGCAAAACATGTAACATCCATTTCAGCACTAGGCTCGGTAAAAGGAAAATAATGAGGTCTGAATTTTGTCTTAGTATTTTCACCAAAAAACCTTTTTGCAAAAATATTAAGTACCCCTTTTAAATCACCCATTGTTATTCCCTCGTCAACAGCTAATCCTTCCATTTGTGTAAAAACTGGAGAATGGGTAGCATCTATCTCGTCTGCACGATATACTCTACCTGGAGAAATTATTTTAATAGGGGGCTTTGTCTTTTCCATAGTGCGAACTTGTACAGGAGATGTTTGAGTCCTAAGTAGAATATCTTCAGTTATATAAAAAGTATCTTGTAAATCTCTTGCTGGATGATCTTTGGGTGTATTTAGAGCTTCAAAATTGTAATATACTTTTTCAACTTCAGGACCTTCAGCAATTGAAAAACCTAAACCAAGAAATATATCTTTTATCTCATTAAGAACAATACTCATAGGATGTTTATGCCCATAAACAGTCTTTTTACCAGGTATAGTAATATCTAAAAATTCACTTTTTATTCTTTTTTGTTTTTCTAACTCATTCATTATATCTTTTTTATTTTTTAGAAGCTCTTCTATATTCTCTCTTGTTTTATTAGCAATCTCACCTATAATCGGCCTTTCTTGTGGAGTCAGATTGCCCATTCCTCTTAAAACTTTTGTAATTTCTCCTTTTTTCCCAAGATATTTAATCCTTATATCTTCAAGATTTTCAAGGCTTTTAGCTTCATTTATCTCATTTTTTGCTTTTTTATACAAATCATCTAAGATTTCTTTCATGTTTACTCTCCTCCTTAATGAAATAAAATCATATAAAATAAAAAATTCTTCGTCCTATAGGACGAAGAATTTCGCGGTACCACCTAAATTAGCATTTATATAAATGCTCTCTCATTAATATTAACGGATTTACCGGCAATGCCTACTGCTATTTCAGCATGCTGCTCCAGAGTGAATTTTCTTTTATCTTAACAACAATAACGCTCTCAATCTATGACGTTATCTCCCTGTGAATAAAGATAAAATACTTTTCTCTTTCATTGCATTTATAATATTCTCAATAATTATATCATCTTAATTATAATTTATCAACCTTTGTCTTTGAGATTCATACAAAAATATTGAAGTAGCTATAGATACATTTAATGACTCGGCTTTTCCGCTCATCGGTATTTTAATATACTTATCTATGTATTTGCCATATATATTACTAATCCCTTTAGCTTCATTACCCATTATAAAAACAACAGAGCTTTTTAAATCAACTTCATGTAAATAATTTTCAGCTTTTAAATCTGTAGCAACCACCTGTATATTATTGTTTTTTAATATTCTAAAAAGTTCATCAATATCAGAAACATTAAATACAGGTATATGAAAAATAGAACCCATTGTTGCTCTTACAACTTTAGGATTATATATATCTACACAGTTGTTAATTGTAAAAACACATTTAACATTAAAAGCATCTGATGATCGAATAATAGTTCCTAGATTCCCTGGATCTTGTATATTATCTGCAATTAAATATATACCATTATTTTTTACAATTTGATTAATATCATAAGATGGGATTTCAACAACAGCTAATACTTTCTGTGGAGTTACAGTATCACTTAATTTGTTAAAAATGTTATCTGAAACATATACTATATCTGTTTTTGGAAAATCTAATATCTCATTAAATGTTTCTGCCAATATGATATGTTTAATTTTAAAATTGCTTTTTATCAATTCAGAAACACTATTTCTACCTTCAACAAGAAAAAGTCCTTGATTAAAACGTTCTTTTTTGTCTTTTAATTTTCTTATTCTTTTTATAAACTCATTGTTCCAACTTGTTATAATCATATAAACCCTGCTTAAAATAATTTTTAAAAAGCAAAAGGCCTATTGGCCTTATGCGTTTAATTGTTGCTTAGCTATTGTTACAAGTTCCTCAAAAGCCTTACCATCACTAATAGCCATTTCTGAAAGCATTTTTCTATTAATATCAATGCCAGCTTTTTTAAGACCATTTATAAATCTGCTGTAAGAGATACCATTTGCTCTTGCTGCAGCATTTATTCTTGCAATCCAAAGCTTTCTAAAATCCCTTTTTCTTAATTTTCTACCGATATAAGCATAATTCAATGATTTCATAACTGCTTGATTAGCAGTTCTAAATAACTTACTTTTAGAACCATAATAGCCTTTTGCTAACTTTAATATCTTTTTATGTCTTTTCCTGGTAACTTTCCCAAACTTAACACGTGCCATATTAAAACCTCCTATTTTTTATGCATATGGGAGTAAGCGTTTGATATTTTTTATATCTGCACTTACAAAATAAGTAGCTTTTCTCAAATGTCTTTTTCTCTTACTTGTTTTCTTATTTAATATATGTCTCCTATAGGCTTTAGCTCTTTTTATTCTACCTGATTTTAGCACTTTAAATCTTTTTGCCGCGCCTCTGTGGGACTTCATTTTTGGCATTTTAAAATCCTCCTTAATTTCAAGTATTTTTAGGTGTCAATATCATCATTAAATTTCTGCCTTCCATATTTGGTACTTTTTCTACTATGCCATAATCTTCAACCTGTAGTGCAAATTTATTTAAAACTTCTTCAGCAATAGATGTATGAGAAGCTTCTCTTCCTCTGAATCTAATTGTAACTTTTACTTTATCTCCATCTTTTAAAAATTTAATTGCATTTTTAACTTTTACTGCAAAGTCATGTTCCTCAATAGAAGGAGTCATCCTTACTTCTTTAATATTTATAATTTTTTGTTTCTTTTTTGCCTCTTTTTCTTTTTTGCTCTGCTCATATCTGTATTTGCCAAAATCCATCAGCTTACAAACAGGTGGATTTGCCTGAGGGGCAATTTTAACCAAATCAACATGCTGTTCCAATGCTAATTTATAAGCATCTTTTGCGGACATAATACCAAGCTGCTCTCCATCCTGACCAATTACTCTAACTTCCTTATCTCTGATTTCCTCATTTACTTGCAGCTCTTTGTTAATAAACATACACCTCCTAAAATTTGTGAAAAAATAAAAGCGGATATAAATACCCGCCTCAATTAACCAATAATATAGATTAGTCCTTATAAACCTTACACCGATGGTGTAAAGGTGAGAAGCGGGTGCTTCTACTTGTTCGCTTTATTATTCTATCATTATTATTTTTGTTTGTCAATACAGATGTTAAAATTTTTTTACATATTCTATATATGTATTATAATTACTTAATAATTCTTCCAAAGTATCTCCACCAAATTTCTTAACACATTCATCTGCAATTACCCAGGCACAAACTGCTTCTAAAACATATGAAGCTGCTTCAACAGCAGTAACATCAGATCTTTCATAAACTGCTTTTACATTTTGTTTTGTATCTATATCTACAGAATTAAGAGGTTTTAAAAGAGTGGGGATAGGTTTCATTGCTGCCCTTATAACTATAGGAGCCCCATTTGAAATCCCGCCTTCAATTCCTCCAGCATTATTTGTATTTCTATAAAAACCTTTGTTTGGATCATAATATATTTCATCATGAACTAAAGATCCAGGAATACTTGCAGATTTAAACCCTAAACCAAATTCTACACCTTTTATAGCCTGTACGCTCATTATGTGATATGCTAACAAAGCATCTAATTTTCTATCCCATTGTACATGACTGCCGATGCCTACTGGCACTCCTTCAATAATTATTTCAATTATACCACCTAATGTATCTTTATTTGTTTTTGCATTATTGATTATATCTTTCCATTTTTCTTTATCATTAACACCACCTATTTCTATAACTTGGCTTTTTATCTTTATACCTAACTCTTTCAGTAATAATTTTGCAATGCTGCCAACAGCCACTCTGGCTGCTGTTTCTCTTGCACTTGACCTTTCTAAAATATTTCTGATATCTTTTTGATTATATTTTATAGCACCTGACAAGTCAGCATGGCCAGGCCTTGGTCTTTTAATTTCTTTTATATCCTTTCCATCCCAATTTTCATAATCTCGATTAATAATTTCTAATGTCAAAGGTGAACCTAATGTTTTGTTGTTTTTTAAACCACTTAAAACTGTTACTCTATCATTTTCAATTTTCATTCTTTCACCTCTGCCATACCCACTTTGTCTTTTCTTTAGTTCCATATTTATAAAATCTATATCAATTAAAATATTTGCAGGTAAACCTTCTATAACTGCAATAAGCGCTTCCCCATGAGATTCACCAGCTGTAATATATCTCATTAATCTATAACCTCCTTAAACTTTATTTCGCTTTTTAATGTATCATCATTTTCATATTTAGCAACAATAAAATACAAAATGCTCACTAAAATTCTAAGTATGCCTGTCAATATCATAAAAGGAACATAAGACATTTTAACATAAAGCCACATTCCAAACATTGGTGCTATAAAGGCAGCAATCTGCGTAATTAATGTAAACAAACCCAGATAGCTCATTTTTTCATCACTGTCAGGTAGAAGTTCTAGCAACCAGTTCAAAAGAAGCATATTATAACCACCAACAGCAATGCCACCTAAAAAATCAAACACAGCTCCTATATATAGATTTTTAGCCGTTGCCCACATTATAGGTATAAAGCCTATTAATAAAGCGCTTAATGCTACAGAAAAACCATTACCTTTTTTATTAGATAAATCTGCCCATCTATAAAAAGCAATAATAGAGCCTATAGATGAAACTATTGTAAAAATGCTCATCCATGCATTATTTGCATTAAGAGTATTTACTTTGTAAACAGTAAATATTGGCCATGCCATCATCCATACAAAAAAATATAAAAAAGAAGTAATGTTAAAATGAATAAACTTTTTTGATTTTAACATTTTTTTAAATGCATCGGCAAAATTAATTTTTTCTTTTACCTCATGATTTCTTTTCACAATATAAAATCTAGAATAATAATATGTTTCTATAATACCAAATATAAAAGCAACAGAAAATATCAATTGATAACTTAATGGAAAAACTATTATATCCAAAAGCCATCCAGTTACAAGCACTACAAGGGTACCCAAAACAGTTGTCCAAAAGTTTCTATCAGCAAAAACCTTGCTTCTGTATTCAGGTGGTATTAAATCGCTCATAAAAGATTGCCAGCACATACCAACAGCCATCGAAGGTAAATTCATTATACCTACAAGTAATACTAAAATTACAGGTTGGATTTCTTTATGTAAAAAAGGTACAAGAGCAATTAAAAAATAAAAACTTCTAGCAAAAAATAAAATTATATAAGAAAATTTGTGTACATCTTTCAATTTACTTATAAGTATAGTAACAGGTATTACACCTAAAACAACCATTAGAGCGGGAAGAGAATTTAATAACGAAACTTCAAAATCATTTGCACCTAATTTTATAGCGTATATACCTATAAATGGCATTACCATGTTGAACCCAACTACCCACGCTAAGCCATTTATCATGTTCATTCTGATATTATGTTTTAAATTATGATACACTTCTAAATTTTTATTTTTCATATATCTCCCTCTATAGATATTTTTTAATCTCTTCTTAGATTATCATTTTTTTTGATCTGTTTCAATAAGCATAAAAGGTTTTATCATAGAATAATTTAATAAAGTAAAACACCCATAATGGGTGTTTTACTTTATATTGCTTTTGTTGCAATTTCTTTTAAAATATTCTCTAAAAATTCATCTATAGTTTGAGATCCTTTATCTCCATCTTTTCTAGACCTTAAAGAAATATTTCCTTCAGCAACTTCTTTATCCCCTAATATTATCATATATGGGATCTTTTGTAGTTGTGCCTCTCTTATTTTATATCCTATTTTTTCATTTCTATCATCAAGTTCTACTCTAATATCTTTATCAATAAGCCTTTGTTGTATATTCTGTGCATAAGCATAATGTTTATCAGATATAGGCAATACTTTGACCTGTACTGGAGCTATCCAAGTAGGAAAAGCTCCTGCAAAATGTTCAGTCAATATAGCCATAAATCTTTCAATACTGCCATAGATAACTCTATGAAGCATAATAGGTCTATGTTTCTCACTGTCTGCACCTATATATTCAAGGTTAAATCTCTCAGGCATTTGAAAGTCTAGCTGTATTGTGCCGCATTGCCATGTTCTTCCAATACTATCTTTTAAATGAAAATCTATTTTAGGCCCATAAAAAGCTCCATCGCCTTCATTTACTTTATACGGAAGGTTTATATGCTTCATTGCTGAAATTAAAGCATTTGTTGCTAAATCCCAATCTTCATCACTGCCCATAGAGTTTTCAGGCCTTGTTGATAACTCAACAAAATATTCAAATCCAAAAACTTTATAAAAGAAATCCACAAGATTTATTACCCCAAGTATTTCACTTTCAACTTGATCTGGTGTCATAAAAAGATGTGCATCATCTTGTGTAAAGCTTCTTACTCTCATAAGCCCATGAAGTACTCCAGACATTTCATGCCTATGAACTAGTCCTAATTCACATAATCTTAAAGGCAATTCTCTATAACTATGCATTGTAGAGTTGTATACAATCATAGCCCCGGGACAGTTCATAGGTTTTATTGCATAATTTTCACCATCAATTTTAGTAAAATACATGTTTTCTTTATAATGATCCCAATGCCCTGATCTATGCCATAATTCCTCATTTAAAATTATAGGTGTTTTTATTTCTTGATACCCATGTTTAATATGTTCTTTCCTCCAAAAATCTTCTAAAATATTTCTTATTATCATACCTTTTGGATGGAAAAAAGGAAATCCAGGACCTTCATTATGAACACTAAAAAGATCTAACTCTTTACCAAGACGTCTATGGTCTCTTTTCTTAGCTTCTTCTATCATTTTCAAATATTCTTCGAGCATGCTTTTCTTAGGAAAGCTAATGCCATATAATCTTTGAAGCATTTTGTTGTTTTCATTACCTCTCCAATATGCTCCAGCGACAGACAAAACTTTTATAGCTTTAACCATACCAGTTGACATCAGATGAGGACCAGCACATAAGTCAACAAATTCACCCTGTTTATAAAAAGAAATTTCTTCGTTGTCAGGTATCTCTTTAATAAGTTCTACTTTATAAGGCTCATTTTTTTCTTCCATAAATTTAATTGCTTCATCTTTAGACAATACAAATCTTTCAATTTTATAATCTTCTTTAATTATATTTTCCATTTCTTTTTCTATTGCTTCAAAATCATCCGTAGTAAAAGGTCTGTCAGTATCAAAATCATAATAAAAACCATTATCAATAGCAGGACCAATTGTTAATTTAACATCTTTAAAAAGTCTTTTCACAGCCTGAGCCAAAATATGAGAAGAAGTATGCCAATATATTTTTTTACCTTGCTCAGTATCAAAAGTTATAATCTCTAAATTGCTATCTTCTTCTATAGAATGTGATAGCTCTACAATTTTGCCATTTAAAAGCCCTCCTACTGCTTCTTTTGCTAATCTTCCACTAATACTTTTAGCAATTTCAAATACTGTTGTGCCTTTATCAAATTCTTTTTTTACTCCATCTTTTAAAGTAATTATCATTTTAAAACCTCCTTTTAATTTTTATGCATATAAATAATCTCTGCCTCAAAAGAGGCAGAGATTTTCTGCGGTCCCACTCTTATTTATACTCAAAATTATATCGGAATTACCGTTCGGATTTATCATCCGCAGCTCAAGGGTGGTCTTCAATACAGGAATTTTTGAGTGATTTCAGCCAATGTCACTCAATCTCTTTAAAATTCACTTAGCATTTACTTTCCCTTTCATAGCTTTTAATATTTAATTTGTTTAATTATATATTTTAAAAATTATTTTGTCAATATATTTTAAATAAATTGTATTATAAATGCCTGTAAAATACCTATTATAAAACCCATAACTCTACCTAATAATTCAATCATGTAAAGTTCCCTATGAGCAATTTTAATTATGACACTTTCTAACTTATCAAGATCAAAACTATTTATTTTATCTTCTACTATTAGTGAAATATTAATTTTTTTTGAAACATCCTCAATAAGTGTATCCTGAGATTGACTTAAAAAATCTTCAACTTCTTTATTAATAATATTACCAATATAGACAGTAATAAAACTTCTTATAGACTCTGGTATAAAAGATGGTAATTTTTTATCTGTAATATTTTTTACCTTCAAATTCAAATTTTTTATTATTATTTCCTTATTTTCATGATTTATAAGCTTGTCCCATAATTCTTGAAAAGTAATAAGTTCATCCTGAACCAACTGACCAACTGATTTTGCAATATCCTTTTTTCTTTTAGGTATAAGGCCTTGTATTTTAAATCCTAATATTTTTATTGGCTTTATTGGTTTAAATAACATTTCTACAGCAGCTACACTAGTTATCCAACCAATTAAGCCTCCAAACAATGCTAAAAAAAACATAGTTATTAAAAACTGCATGAAATCACCTCAAAAACATTAAAAATAATAATTAAATTTTATCAGATTTTCTCGAATTTTAAAACCCAGCTTTTAAGCTGGGTATATTTTCCATCTATTCTTTGCACTTTTTATTCATACATAATTCACAACCATAACATATTTCTACTCGCTCATTAAAAACTTTTTTTATTGTTTCAATGATTTCTTTATTTTTAACATTGTTTATTGAATGTATATATAATTTTTTAGGAGCTATAGTTATAAGTGTGCTTATTAAAAAATCCTCATCACTTATACCTTTATCTGGAAACTCAATAGAAACCTCATTTTCAATATCATTATCAATAGGTTTGTTGTATTCATCAAATAATCTAAATTCTCCATTTTTTTCTATAACAATATTTAATGTATCTATTTTAGAATCCTGCAGTTCTACAAAGTATCTAAGTAAACCTATAAACTCATTATATTCTTTTTGCATCATAAATTCATCAACAGCTCTATCAGCTATTTCACTTAATTCACCAATAAAATCCCTAAGCCTGAAATTTACAAAGCCTTCGATATCAATAATATGATTTTCTTGTAAAAAGTCTTCTATAAGTTTAAATACTTGTTCTTTTTTTATTAGTTTAAAAGTTTCTTTATTTACTTCATCATCAAGAATACCATCAGCTATTTTTTGAATCTCTTGTTTTTCACTTTCATTGAAATAGTAGTAATACTTATTAATTAACTTCTTCATGATCTTTTTATCAATTTTATTTACAATAAAATCAGAAAGCATTTCCGCAACATATTTTCTGATTTTGTTTATATCTTTAAATGTTGGATTGTTTTCAATTTTTAAATTGTATACTGCGATATTCCCACAATCATCACGATTTAAAACAATTTTTAGGCCTTCATCATTTAAATTTTTTAATTTATATTTTAAGTTGTCGAAATCAAAATTCAATTTATCTGACAATGCTATAGATATTAGCTGCAAATTTCTCACTCCCTTCGTTATTAGTATGCGTATTTGTTGCTTTTTCTAAAACCTTTAATATAGTGGGATAATGGATCCAATGTCTTTTAGTTTATCTATTGTAAGAAAAATAGTTTCAATCCTTTTTTTATATAAAAATTCGTTTATTTTTTCAAACTCTTTATGTTTTTTTAAATCTCCATTTATTACTAATTTATTTTTCCCAATAAGTCCAACAGAACCTCCAATAAATCCATAATCAAATCCTTTTAAAAAAATATCACCTTTTTCGATTAAAAGGCCATCAAGACCATACAATAAAGCTTTATCATATATTCCTTTGTCAGATGTAATAAAACTCTGGTTATCTATTATAGCCATATTACATTTAGTATAACCCTGTTTAACATTAATAAAATTAACATTTTCTCTTTCTAAATAATCCCGTAAAACTTTATCTGTATATTTTAAATTATGAAAAGCAAAAGTCCCTATTCTTGCTACATTATATGCTATGTTATCAGGATAGTTTCTTTTTAAATATGTCTGTCCAACAATTACTTTAATATTTAAATTTTTTAACAAATTTATAAAATGCCTACTCACATTTGGAGCTAAAACAAATGTTTTTTCCCCGACAGGATGCATAATAATATCTGGATGATAAGAAATTGCCTCATAAACCGCATTACACTTTTGGGTAAATATCACTTTAATTTTTAATTTTGAAAACGCAGTTAAAAGAATCTTTTCTCTACCATCAACTATGACATATTTAACATCACTTTCTGGAACAAAAGGATTTTTTGACATCTCAAATTCACCTCGGATAATTAAGAGGCATACAATAAATGTATGCCTCAACTTGCCCTCATATCTTTTAAATAGCAACTACCATCCATAGATTTTAATTTCTTTTTCAATTCAGCTGCAACAGCACTTATTTCTAATTCATTATCAAACTTTTTGTATTCATTTGTTACAATGGCAATAGAAATTGAAACAAATGAATATCTTTGTTTAAAACCTAAACGGTTTATTGTCTCAATATAACCATTTATTCTGTCTTTTTTATCATATAAATATTTAACATCCTCATCAAATCTTGATATAATATATTTACATAATTCTTCTGATTTTTCTGGTGTTGTTATAATTATAAAATCATCTCCACCAATATGGCCTAAAAAATCTCTGTTATTCCCTATTAAACTGACAGCATCAGTTAATATTTTAGCAGTTAATTTAATTACATTATCTCCTCTTAAAAATCCATAGTAATCATTATATGATTTAAAATTATCAAGATCCAAATATAATACTGCATAAGGTATATCAGACTTAATGCGCCTTTTCATTTCAGCTTTTATATCAAGATTTCCCCTTAAACCAGTAAGATGATTAGCCATTCTGTTATGTTCTATGCGTTGAAACAAATTATTTACCTTTATTAAGAGTTCTTTTTCATTAAAAGGTTTTACTAAATAATCATCTGCTCCTAACTCAAGTCCATGTATTCTTTCATTGTAATCATCCTTTGAAGTAAGTATGATTATGGGTAAAATAAGATTCTCCTCATCACTTCGTAAAATTTTAAGAATTTCAAAACCGCTCATTCCAGGCATAATTATATCAAGTATAACCATGTCTGGAAAAGAATTCTTATATATCTGCATTGCTTCTTCCCCATTTTTAGCTTCCATAATAGTGTAACCTGCGTTTTGAAGAGTGTTTTTAAGAATTTCTCTGCTTAGTTTATTATCATCTACAATAAGAATGCTTTTTCCTCTCACAATATATCCCCCATAAATATTTTATACACTCTTTATATTATATTAAATTTTTGGCATAAATACTACTATTATTAATATTTTAATATATTTTTAATCATAAATAATACTTATTTGAACTTTTATTAATTATTAAAAAAAATATTATAATATTTATAAATTTTTTCTTCTAAAATATCCATACTTATAAAACGAGCTTCCCTTACAGCCTCTTTGCCTTCTATATATAAAAGTATAGTTGGAACAGTAAAAACAGAAAATTCTCCAGATGCTTCTTGCAACTCATCTATGGAAATATGGTATCCGTTAATTTCAGGATAATTTTCCAACATTTCATCCAGTTTAGGTAATAAAGATGTACATATACCACAATCTTCTGACGAAAAATATAATAAAACCATTTCATTATCTTTAAGTGCTTTTTTAGCATTTTCTAAACTAAAAATCTGCTCCAAATCTTTTTCCTCCTTAAATTAATCAAAATACTATAAAATTCTTAATTTAAAATTATAAATATTATTTTACACATTATAAAATTTTTTTCAACTACTTATATAAAATTTTATAGATAAAGCTTTTAAAAAATTATAATAAAAAAATTTAATTGTTTTTATAATTTAAAATATACATATAATGTTCTTTTTTTAAAAGCATTTGCGAATCCTTAAATAATATGAAATATTTTTACATGTTTATATGCCAATTAATTCTTATATTTATTTACATGTAATGCACAATACACAAAAAAACAATTAGAAAATTAAATAACGTCTTATTAATAATTCTATTATTTTATTTTTTATTTAAATGCTTTAAGTAATTATATTTATTGCATTAGCAAATATATTTTTTGATTAAAATACAAAAAAATAAAAGCCATATAAGGCTTTATTTTAATGAGTTTTATGGAGGCGACACCCGGATTTGAACCGGGGATAAAGGTTTTGCAGACCTCTGCCTTGCCACTTGGCTATGTCGCCATATTTTTGGAGCGGACAACGAGGCTCGAACTCGCGACCCTCACCTTGGCAAGGTGATGCTCTACCAACTGAGCTATGTCCGCATAATAAACAGTGGTGCCTCGAAGTGGAATCGAACCACTGACACAGGGATTTTCAGTCCCTTGC
>JBNAVY010000034.1:0-21594 GCA_049700195.1 Thermoanaerobacteraceae bacterium | reverse complement strand
TAGAAGGAGCAGTTGCAGCGAGTGTTGAAGCCTCTATTGGCAGTAATTTTAAAAGGGTATTAGAAGTAGCCGAACAGGCAAAAAATATAAATAAAATTTGACTTGATTTCGAATAAGTCTGGACAAAAACCAGACTTATTTTTTGTGTAGAATTTTTACTAAAAAGGTATTAAAATAATAAATAGGAGGTGATAATTACGAATGTGCAAAATATAGAAGATGTATACGATAACACTATAAAAAGGTTAATTGCTGAAGATGATTATTTAAATGCCTATTTATATGTATATCAACAGAAAACGGAAGTTAAAGATCTTGACAAAGAACTATTTTTTTATTTGATATTATGGCAGATTATTTTAGAATGTTATTTGGGGATTGAAGATGAAGCTAAAGAACATTTCTTATTTTTATATAAGGAGATAAAAATCAATTCTTCTAATATTGAACTTTTTATAAAAACTGTATTATTTACTGATACAATTGAAACATCACTAGAAACTGATGGTCTATTTGAAACTTTGTATAATGTTGAAAAAGATAGTGAATGGATTAAATTCTATTTAATGATAATATCATACAAAAGTAAAAGAAGAATTCCAGAAGTTTTTGAAGAATTATTAAATATGAAAGAACAAATTAATAATAAATGGCTTTTGGCAAAAGTACATTTATTATTAGCAGAAATTTACAGAGAAAAAGGTGAAGATAAATGGGTTAAAGAGCTAAAAATAGCCGAGGATCTAAACTCACGTGATTTATATCTTTTAAAATTAAAATTGAAATTTGGATTAATAAATAAAATGGAAATTAAAGATAAAAAGTTATACAGATATTTTCCTGAAAACAGTAGTTTAATTAATGAGATTTATAATATTAAAACTAAAGACAAAAAAATTAAAGATTTTAAATTTTTTTGTGTGGGTGGTGGGAATATTGGTGCTAGCAGTTACTTAATTTCATATAAAGGAGTAAATATTTTATTAGATGCGGGTATTTTAATAAAAGAAGGAGAAACATATTATAATAATTACAGCGAATTGCCTTTTGACTTAAAAGATATAGATTTATTAATAATATCACATGCTCATCTGGATCACTGTGGAGGTATAATTAAATTGCTTAATGAGGGTATTTATTGTCCTATAATTATGTCACAGGAAACAGCTGATATTTTTCGTGCTATATTTTTTAGAACGAAGAAAGATCATGAGTTTAATTTAGATTATGGTAATATAAATTTAAAAGAAAGGTTTGAAGATTTATTAGATACCAGTATACATAATAAATATTTCATAAAAAATAAAAAAGTAGAAATTGATCTAAAATCTTCTGGTCATATAATTGGGGCAGTTGCTGTGTCTATAAATATTGATAGTCTTACTATATTTTATACAGGTGACTTTACATTAAAAGATATGGAGAGCAATAAAGGATTAAATCTTACAAACGATTTTACAGCAGATATATTGATAACAGAAGCTACATATGGTTATAACAGTAATTTTACGGTTAACAACAAATTTATTCATGACAAACTTTTTTTGATGATGGTTGAAAAACTTATTCATAAAAATGGGATATTACTTTTACCTGTATATTCTATAGGTAAAGGTCAAGATTTATTATTACTAATAAAAAAAGTTTTTAGAAATTATATTTCTTTTAATATTTTTGTAGACGGTGATATAGCATTTTTTACAAAAATTTATGAAAAGTATTTTGGGAAAATTTATAGCAATGGAATTTTAGATGTTTCTGATAATTTTACTTATGAAAGCAAAAAAGAGTTTATAAGGAGAGAAGTTTCTCATGGCAAGTGTATGATCGTAGCAAGTTCAAGCAATTTAAAAGAAGGAAGCACATCTTTTATATATGCTAAAGAGATGTTAGATATTGCTAACAGTTCAATTTTACATTTAAATTTATCCAGTAAGGAATTTTTAGGATTAAAAAACCAGTATTTAGGGTTGGTTAATCATGGAAGCTTACTGGATTTGTTAGAGGTTGTAGTTAAAACAAACCCATCAAAGGTTTTTATTGTTCATAGAGGACATATTAATGACAATAGTATTAATATTAAAAAAATTTTAAGTGAAATAAGAGGATTGGAAATTTTTGAACCTGAAGATGGAGAAACAGTATATATAAATTAACTTTATATATTAAGGTGGTCTAATTTATGGGAACTTACATTGGTATTGATCTTGGCACTACAAATACAGTAGCAGCTATTTTAAATATTTCAGACAAAAACAATATAAATCCAGAGATTATAGATATTATCCAGTATGATGTTGATTTTAAAGGACACATAGCAGACAAAATTTTACCATCATATATTTATATCAATGAGTTTGGTACAAAATACATTGGGAAAGCTGCTAAATATATGAAAGATAAGCAATATGACAGAGTAATTTATAATAGTAAAAATTACATAGGAGATAATAATTATTTATGGAAAATAGACGACTTTGAGTATTCTCCTGAAGATATTGCTGCAATGCTTTTAAAAGAAATAAAGAAAAATATTGAAAATAAAATCAAAAGAGAAGTCAATAATGCGGTAATAACTGTACCAGCATCTTTTAATCATGATCAAATAACTGCCACAAAAAAAGCTGCAATTTTAGCAGGGTTTAAAGAAAACGAAATATATTTTATATCTGAGCCCACTGCCGCAATTTTAGATTTTATAAATAATGAGAAAAAACTTCCCCAAAAGGATAGAACTTTAGATTTTTCTTCCTGTAAAAAAGTTCTGGTTTTTGACCTTGGTGGTGGCACATGTGATGTATCAATTTTAAATATTTTAATTAAAGACATAGATTTTAAAGTGGAGGAATTAGCAATATCACCTCATACTCAATTAGGCGGTATTAATTTTGATTTGCGAGGGGTAGTTTATTTAATAAATAAGTTTTTGCGTGAAACCGGTTGTAATATAGACAGTATTTTTAAAAATGAAAATGATAAAAGAAAAATATATAGTATAATGGCTTCAGAGGTCGAAAAGGCAAGAATATTTTTTATGAGTCATAAAGGAGAAAATGATAATGTATTTTATTCTTTTATTGTTCCGGATTTTATAGATGGCAAAAGTACTCAATTTACTCTTACAAAAGGTGAATATATTGAATCAATTGAACCTTTGCTTAAATCAGAAGGTAATTTAGGATACAATATAATAGATCCTATAAAAGATACACTTAGTAAAGCAGATATGACGAATAAAGATATAGATAATATTTTCCTTGTTGGCGGAATGACACTTTATAAACCTATTTATTATACATTGGAAAAGTATTTTGGCAAAGCTCCTATTACAAATATAGATCCAATGTTTGCAGTTGCACGTGGTGCTGCGATTTATGATTATTATAACAGAGAAATAAATAAAAATAATAATAAAAATATTAAAATCGATCCAGTTGTTGCAGATAATATTTATATAGATGTAGAAAATGATTTGCCTTTTCTTATTGTAAAACAGGGGACAAGGGCACCTTTTGAGATAACATATAATAATATTTTAAAAGTAAGTAATGCTACAGGTATGAAAATAGATATTTTTTCTGGGAGAAGTATATGGGATCCGAAAATGAAACGTCTGAAGAGTGGACAGGTATCTTTTTTAAATTTAGTTAAACCAGGCACACCAATTTCTCTGAATGTGAAATTTGATAAAAATCGTATTTTAAGTCTAAGTGCTTGGATAGAAAATTTAGAGGAATATAAATTAAATGTAGCAATAGGAGAAGGTGAAGACAAATATGAGTATTAACTGGAAAGAGTTATTATTGGAAAATAAAGATAATTTTACTAATATCTCTAAAGAAACCATTGATGAAAGTATGAATTTTCTTGGTGCGAAAAGGAAAATAGAAAAAAACAAAGTATTTAAAAGCAAAATTTTTAAATATTATATATCAGAATCTTATGCAAATATTTTAGGAGAAAAAATAAAAAAGATAAATTATGTTGATAAAAACATATTATATAATTTAGAAATGGATATAGTAGAATTTTCTAGGGAAATTCTAGAAGAAGGTCAAAATCCATTAGAAATAATTATATATGGTACAAAAGGTCTTAACTTAAATGATGAAGAAGTTTATAAAAGTATTATAAGAATATTAAAAAGTATTTCAAATAATAATGCTAATGCAAGGAAGGCACTTATATCTATTATAGAGGATTGGGAATGGGAGAATCAAGTAAAAATAGCTATAGAAGTTATAAAAAGCATAAAAGAATATGAAGCCTTTGATGCCTTGATAAAATTGTTAAATAATGATATATATAAAGAAAATGCAGCAATAGCTTTGATTGAGTTGGAAAAAGAAGATGCTATTGACCCTATTTTAGAAATGGTTAATCAACTTAATGGTTTTAATCCAAAGGAAAAAGATACTGCTTTTAAGATAATGATAAAACTTGCACAGCTTGGGGAAAAAGCAACAAAGAAAATTATCCAATGTTATTTAGACAATGAAAACAAAAGTCTTAATATTGTTTATTCTAATGTTATTTCCAGATTAAAAAATACTGCAGTTGAAACCATGGCGAACTTATTGTATGATAATATGTACAGTCAAAAAGCAGCTATAACTTTAGGTAAAATGAGAACTGAGACTGCGATGATATATCTTAAAAAAGCCCTGTATGATCCTGCTATTTTAAATAAAGTAAACATAATAATAGGCTTAGGTTATACTAAAAATACAAATGCAATAAAACTTCTTATTGACATATTAAAGGATGATTTAAATTCTTTTGAGATTAAAAGCTGTGCCATCACATCCTTAGCTAATATTCAGGCTGTTGAGATAAAGCCATTCATAGAGAAATTTATTGATAACAAAAATTTATCGGTACCAGCTTATTCTGCATTGGTACAATTAGGTGAAATAAAGTATCTTAGCAATTTATTTTTATATATTGTAAAACCTGGTTTTAGTAATTTAGAAGTTGAAATTTCTATTAAAGAAATAAAAAGACTAAAAGGTCTTAAAATACCTGAAATTAATAAACAGATAACAGATGGTCTGATCTATATAATAAAAAATGATGAAGGATATGCATTTATAAATACATTAAAAATAATAGATACAAATATTGAAGATGAATTTATACAAGTTCTTATAGAAAAAATAAATAAGACACAAAAAGAAGAAATTCAATATTATATATATAAAATACTTGGTAAATATGCTGGTTTAGCTAAAAAGATTGTTGATGAACAGATTTTTATTGATGCGGTGGAAAGTAAAAGCACAAGGATAAAATATTTAGCACAAAGAATTATAGAAAATAATTATAAAGATAAGGATAAATTAATAAGTATTTGAGAAGGTGAGATTATGTTTTTGTTTTGTAAAGATGATAGGCCAGTATATATAGAAATATTTTTATCAACCCTTCCTTATGATATTTTAATACAACCCTTTAAGGAAAATATGAAACTTAGAAAAAAATTAGCAGGATTTAGACTTATAAAGGAATCAAGCCCTCCAGAAAAAATAATACCAATTTTATGTAATGAAATAATTAAAGGTAATTTTGATGGAAATAAGCTTATTGACGAATGGAAAAAAATATATCATGGCAAATGTGAGGAAATCCATTCTTTGGATTTTAAAAATTTAGAAGAAAGAACAAATGAATTATGCAGTATTTATACAAAAGAAATATTTATTTCCTGTTTATTAGTAAACGAAGATAACACCAATATACTTCAAATTTTAGATAAAGCATTAAAATATGAAGAAGAAGATATTAATAATTCAAATATGCAAAAAGAAATCGAATTAGACAAAGCAAACAAAACCATAAAAAGACTTTATAAGGAAATGGAAAAGTTAAAAGATAAATTGATTAAAGAAGAAAAAAAGAATATAATTGAATCAGAAAACTTTCAGGAAAAGTTAGATAAAAAGAATAAAGAAATTGCCGCTTTAAATATGAAAATTTCTGAGCTATTAAAAGAAAAGGAAATTTTAGAATCAAGATTTGATCATATTGGAGCAGAATTTGAAAAAAGAATCATAAGAATATTAGATAATAATTCTTCTAAAGAAAAAAATTTTGATAGTATAAGATTAGCTGTAAATAAAATGTTGACTGAAATAAGACAAGATAATATAGAATTTAAAAATAGTATATATGAGATAAGAGAAATTTTAGAAGATTTAACACAAAAAATTGAGAATATATATAGTAATAATAGTTCTATCAGTCAGGTGGCTGCTACAAGAATAGATCAGGTAAACAATTATTCGTTGGTAAAAGATTTATCTGATATGCTAAAGAACATGTAAATTTATGAGGTGATGTAATGCAAAAAGATGATTTTCAATTATTAAAGGAAAATTTAAATGAAATAAAAAATGATAATAATCTTTTGAATAAATTTTTAAAAGATGTGTTTAAAAAAGAAAAAGAAATAATTTTTACAGTATCAATTCTCGAATTATTTAATGAATCAATATATTTATATTATGCTTTATTAAACAAGAAAGCTATTATATCATCTTTAAAATATGCTGATAAGAATTATGAATCAGAAGTAGAAAAACTTAAAAACATCGTTGACAATATTAAATATTACAATGATATAGATTATAAAATCAAGGAAAATATCAAGGTACAACTAGAAATAGCTAAGGATTATTTTCAGGATGTTATTGAAGTATTGTATGGATATCATATAGAAGCGCATTATACTAACGATGTATTAATTGAAAAGTCATGGGAATACACTGTTTCATCAGAGGCTAATGAAGAAGATTTTATTGAGAAGGTTAAAGATTTTATAAATGAAGTAGAAGACGAAAAAGAAGAAAGGATACAAGAGATTGTTTCAAATGTGCCTTTTGTCATGTCTAAAAAAAGATTTTATGAATATCTAATGAAGGGTTTAAATAAAGAGTATTCTGATTATGACTCTCTTATAGAAAGGATGTTTGATATTGAAGAAAACTTTTATGGGAAACTTGTTGATGGATATGGAGATATTTTTGTGGAAATTTTTAAAGGTATTGAGTTTTTGCAAGCTTTAGATTTAAAATCGGCTACTTCAAAAGAAATTAATAATTATTTAAATATGAGTTTGAGTTTATTAAAGATTATTCAAAACTTACATGAAACATCTATTTCTTCATTGAGGATAATTAATAGGCTTTTAGTATTACATTTGTCTGATTTAGATATAACTGATATTTTAGAGAAAGAGCCTTTTATTGTAGAATATTTGGATTTTTATTATGGCTTGTTAGAAAATCGTTTTTCAAACAAAGAAATAGAAGATAAATTAAAAAAGTGTGATAAGATAATATCAAGTTTATATTTTGATTTGTATAGATATAATGGATTATTAAATGAGATAGATTATTTAAGTGTTGATATAGGTGAAGTTGTTGATGATGATATATTAAAAGAAATAGAGCTTTTATCAGAATATGAAAGTTTAATTAATGATGATAAAGACGAAATAAAAAAAGATAAGAATGGCAATAATGAAGATGAAGGCTTAGATTTAACTATTATAGAAAGTGAAATAAGATATGTAATTTCTATAATAGATGAAATTTCCAGAGATATGAAAAATGATTATAGAAAAGTTCGTATGAAAAGGTTGATGGGTATTATACCAGTACCACAGGATTTTGATGATCAGATTTTAAATTATATTAAAAACTCAATTGCTTTTGATACTACTGAAAAGAAAAAAGCATCAATAATTGAAAATGTAAAGAAAAGAATGGAACTATATAAGGATTTAAAAGATGAAAAAAAAATATATGAAATGCTTATAAAAAATGCGAAGGATGTAATATAGCTTATGAAAAATAAGTTTGTAATTGTAAGTTTAAATTTTATAATGATTTTAGTTTTTGTTTTTTTTATATTTTTGGTTAATTTGCAGTATATTGCCTTTAATCCTGATTTTTATAGATCAGAGTTTATTAAATATGATGTTCAAACCACTACAGGCATGGATATTAACGAGCTTATGAAGGTAACAGATAAAATACAAGGTTATCTATCAAATAGAGATAGTAACTTACAGATAAATATTAAGGTACATGGAGAAAATTCTGATTTTTTTAATTCCAGAGAATTACAGCATATGGCTGATGTTAAATTATTGTTTTTAAAGGGCTTTCTATTAAAGAACATATTAGGTTTTACTTTTATAGTATTATTTTTATTTATTTGGCTATTTTATAAAAAAACTTTGAATAATATGTTTAATACAATATATAAAGGAATGATATGGTTTTTCTTAATATCTGGTATTTTAGCTATTTTGATTTTTTTAAATTTTGATGACTTATTTATTAAATTTCATGAGTTGTTTTTTAATAATGATTTGTGGCAATTAGATGTGACTAAAGATAAGTTAATACAAATGCTTCCTGGAGGATTTTTTCAGGATGCTACTTTATTTACAATAAGAAATTCATTAATAACAATGCTTATAATAACGGGAGTATCTTATTTTTTAAAAGGACATATAACAAAAAAACCTTTATAATAAGGTTTTTTTGTTATATGCATACTTTACTATTTTCAATAAATATAGATTCAAATTCATCTTTTGATAATGTTTCCTTAGTTAAAAGTTTTTCAGCTATTGTTTCTATTTTTATTTTGTTTGTCATTAAAAGATTTTTTGCAACTTTATAAGAATTATCCATTATTTTATTAACCTCTTTTTCAATAATTTCATTTGATTTTATAATTCTAGAATCAAAAACTCTGTTTCCTAATTCACTCATTCCATAATTACATACCATTTGATAAGCAATATTTGTTGCTTCTTTTAAGTCATTTTCTGCTCCAGTTGATATTTCATTAAATATTAATTCTTCAGATGCTCTACCACCAAGGAGCATTATAATTTTATTTTTCAGTTCGGTTTTAGTTAGAAGGAATGTATCATCTTTTGGGAAGTTTAGCACATAGCCTAATGCTTCTCCCCTTGGTATAATAGAAATTTTTTCAACTGTATTTACGTTAAGTAATTTTGCTATTAAAGCATGACCGGCTTCATGATATGCAGCTATTATTTTTTCTTTTTCCATTACTGATTGATTTTTCTTTTTAAGCCCTGCTATTACACGTTCTAAAGCCTCATTAAACTCTTCATTTCCTATCTTATTTTTATTTTTGATTACTGCAATTATAGCTGCTTCATTACATATGGAGGCAAGATGAGCACCTGTCATACCATGGGTTTTTTTTGCGAGGTCATTTAAAGACACATTATTTTCTAAAGGTTTATTTTTTGTATGTACTTTCAATATTTCTAATCTGGCTTTGATATTTGGATTTCCTATATGTATTGTCCTATCAAATCTGCCAGGTCTTAATAAGGCTTCATCAAGCATGTCTAATCGATTTGTAGCACCTATAATTATTATACCGTCATTACTATTAAAACCATCCATTTCTACTAAAAGCTGGTTTAACGTCTGATCTTTTTCAGAGTTATTATCTGTATTTCTTTTTGTACCTACAGCATCTATTTCATCAATGAAAATAATACTTGGAATACTTTTTTTAGCTTTTGCAAACAATGCTCTGATTCTACTTGCACCGACTCCAACATACTTTTCAACAAATTCTGAACCTGAAGCTGATATAAAAGTTGAATTTGTTTCTCCGGCTAAAGCAGTTGCAAGAAGTGTTTTACCTGTGCCTGGAGGACCATAAAAAAGGATTCCTTTAGGTATTTTTGCTCCCATTTTATTATATTTTTCTGTATTTGTCATAAAGTCTATTATTATTTTAAGTTCATCTATTATTTCGTCAAGTCCAGCTACATCTCTAAATGTAATATTTGTTTTAGGTTTATTTATATTATTCTTTGTAGTATTTGAATTATTATAGTTTGCAGGCATTAATTCAGTAGGTTTATTTTTAAATAGTATATATCCTAATAATGATATTGTAATAAATGAAATTATTATCAAATCAATATTTGTGCGATTTTTGCTGAAACTATTTACAAGTATATAAACTAAAACAATATTTACAATAATAGACATAATGAAGATTAAATTGTGCATATATTTTTTCATTTTTTTCGCCCCCAAGATTGTTCTTAAAATAGTTTTTGCGTATGTAAATAATTTATTCACATTGTTTTAGTGTATAAAATATATTTTTATAGGTAAAAATGTAAATTAGATGAATATATGGAGGGATTGTTTTGAAAGGTTATATGGGAATTGATGTTGGATCAGTTAGTACCAATATTGCAATTATAAATGATGAAAATGAAGTTATAGATTCAATTTATATTAGAACCCAGGGACAGCCAATAAAAGCAGTACAGAATGCTTTAAAGCAAATAAAAGAAAGAGTAAATATAGAAATTTGTGGTGTAGGTACAACAGGTAGTGCAAGGCAGCTAACTGGTTTAATGGTGGGAGCAGACATTGTAAAAAATGAAATTACGGCTCATGCTATAGCAGCTTCATCAATAAAAAAAGATGTCCACACAGTTTTAGAGATAGGAGGGCAAGATTCTAAAATAATTATTATGAATGACGGTATTGTAGTAGATTTTGCTATGAACACTGTATGTGCTGCAGGTACAGGATCTTTTTTAGATCAGCAGGCATATAGATTAAACATACCCATAGAAAATTTTGGCGATATTGCTTTAAAGTCAAAGAGCCCAGTCAGAATAGCAGGACGCTGTAGTGTTTTTGCTGAATCTGATATGATACACAAACAGCAGATGGGTTATTCTTTACCAGATATAATAAATGGACTATGTGATGCTTTAGTAAGGAATTATCTTAACAATGTTGGCAAAGGTAAAGATATAAAAGAACCTATAATTTTTCAAGGTGGAGTCGCTGCAAACAAAGGTATCAAAGCAGCATTTGAAAAGGCTCTTGGAATGAAAGTTTTTGTTCCTGAATATTATGGGGTAATGGGAGCTATTGGATCAGCAATATTGGCTAGAGAAGCTGTAAAGTCAAAAGGTTACACAGATTTTAAAGGTTTTGAAATAAGTGATTTTGAGTATAAAGCAGTTGGTTTTGAGTGCAATGGTTGTCCAAACAGATGCGAAGTTGTAGAATTTATAAAAGATAATGAAGTTATATCAAGATGGGGCGATAAATGTGGTAAATGGTCAAATAGCACAAATAAGAATATAAATTCAAATACAGCTAGTTAATTTTATAAAATAATAATATTTGTTTAAATTGCAATATTAACTTCAGGATCTAATAAAAACAAGTGAAGATATTAAAAATAGTTAAGATATAGGAATTAAAACAAATCATATATAGGCGTTGTAGCTTTGTTTTAAGATAAATATGGTGTATTTCTACACCATATTCTAAAAGAGTACTTTCTGAATTAATAAATTCTGTATTATTAAAATGGAGTAAATAAATTCGCATATTTAAACTTTCTATCAGATCTAATATATAAATTTGTATGAGTACAACTCTATCATATACCATAGATATAATATGTATTCATATTAAATACATATTTTTGTGTGATTTTAATAAGTTGGTTGCCTTATTACTGGCAGTGATAGAGTATGTGAATTTTTTATTTTATTTCTATATTATCGCCATTATGTAATATATCAGTATAAGATGCCCTTTTACCATTAAGAAGCATATCAGGTACTTTATTTTTTGGCAAGGAAGTATCAATAAAGTTAAAAATATCAACAAATAAATATTCATTTTTCCCAGACAAATTAATAATTTTACCATTTACATATACTGAAATAGTTATATTATTTTCTTTTATTTCTACTATATCATTTTCTTTAATTACATAATCAAGGTTTTGCTTAATGCCATTTACATAAATTATATCTTCTGTTTGATTTTTTAAAAGATCTTTTACAGTTATATAGCCATCTTCTCCATTTATACCACTTATTATAGTTATTTTATCATTGTCTTTTATTAAAGTTTTTAGATTAGCTATATTATTATTAATATAAATTTTAGGATGTATTCCTTCTTTTCCATGAATAATTTTTTCAGATCCATTTAAAATAAAATGCAGATCTTTTCCAGAATTTGCAATCAATTTTTGGGGATCAAAATTAATTTCAAAAAGAGCATCCATTATTGTAGGTTGTTTTATATTAAATATTTTAACTGGTTTATTATCAATAAAAACTTTTATAAAATCCTTTTTTTTATTAGTTATTGCAGAATATGCTATGCCAATAGGAGTTATAGATTCTGGGCCTGTTAGCTTTTTGCCTTTATATTCTAATATTTCTACTGAATTTTTATCTCTTACTGAAACTCTATTTGCAGGTATGTTTAGTATAGAGGCAATTTCTTCAGCTAAATTAGGCAGATTGCTTGTGCCTCCTACTAAGAACACTGCTGAAGGACTTTTTTGATTGTATTTCAAAATTTCATTACAGATACTCTTGGCTAATTCTTTTATTTGAGGCATGACTATATTTATGATATCGCTTTTTGAAATTTTATGTTCAATATTGAGAATATCTTTAAATTTAATTTCTTTAGAATTGGATTTTTTAATCTTTTCTGCAGTATTAAAGTCTGTAAGATAATATTTAGATATTGTTTCAGTTATTTCATCACCAGCATAAGGAACCATTGAATATGCTATTATATTACCTTCTTTTGATATTGCTATATCAGATGTACCAGCTCCTATGTCAACTAATGCTATATTAAGCATGCGTATTTCTGGTTTTATTGCAGCATTAATAGCGGCAATTGGCTCTAAAGTTATATATGATACATTAAGGCCAGCTTTTTTTATTGCTGCATAAAGGCCTTCTATTACGTCTTCAGGGAGAAATGTTGCTATTATTTCAACGGCTATTTCATATCCAATGTGACCTTTAAGATTTGTAATAGGTAACCCATTTAAAAAGTAGTTTGAAACTGTATAACCTACTGTATGATACTTTCTAAGGCCTAATTTAGAATTAATGATATTTTGTGCTGATTCAAGAGCAGATAATTCTAAATTATTTATATCTTCGGCAGTTATTTCTTTATTATTATCAATATTTTTTTCAACCCTAGCAATTTGGGTTTTAAGAGATCTTCCAGCAGCAGCAATTGCTACATTATTAAAATGTAAATTTAAATTTCTTTCTAATTTTTCTTTTATTTTTATGATTACATCAGAAACTTTGTCTATGTCATGTACTTGACCATCAAACATTGCACGACTTTCATGCTCCATTTGTTCGACAGCGATAATTTTTAATTTTTTGTTTTCTTCTATTCCAACTATACCAACTACCGTTCTAGTTCCTATGTCAAGGGCAAATATGATTTCATTATCATTCATAGTTAAACCTCCGAAAGAAAATCCTTTAATATATATTATACAAGTTTACATATTATTTCGGAAGGGGCTTTTTAATAGTTTAATTTATAGTGGATTATTAAAATTATTAAAAAAATTGAATAATAAATAAAATTTATTTTATTGAATAAATTTATATTAAATGATAGAATTCTTTAAAATGAAAGGGGGATAATCATGAGAAAATTTTATTTATATTTAATAACTTTTATTTTTATTTTCTCAATTATATTTAGTGGATGTTCTTCAAAAGAAAATAAAACTTCTTCAAATCAGTTAAATGAATCACAAATTTTAAAATTAAATCTTGGTGAGGAGCCACCGCAACTTGATCCGCAAACATCAACAGATGGTGTATCTTTTCAAGTACTTAATGCAGTGTTAGAAGGTTTAGTCAGATTAGGAGCTGATGAAAAGGCAATAGAAGGTTCAGGTTTAGCAAAGAGTTGGGAAATTTCTGACAATGGTTTAAAATATATATTTTATTTAAAAGACAATATTTTTTGGAGTGATGGAAATCCTATAACTGCACAAGATTTTGAATTCACATGGAAAAGGGCTTTAGATCCTAAAACTGCTTCAGATTATGCTTATATAATGTTTCCTATTAAAAATGCAGAGGAGTATAATGCGGGTAAAGTTTCATCAGATGAGGTAGGGGTAAAAGCTTTAGATGATAAAACATTAGAAGTGGATTTAAGTATGCCTACACCATACTTTTTAAGCTTAACTGCTTTTCCTACATATTTTCCAATCGAAAAAACTTTTTATGAAAAGGTCAATGATAAATTTGCAACGAACAGTGAGACTATGGTATATAGTGGACCTTATATAATAAAAACTTGGAATCATGAACAAAACATTACATTAGTCAAGAACGATAAATATTGGGATAAAAATAATGTTAAGTTAGAAGAAATTAATTTTGATATGGTAAAGGACTTGAATACAATAGCCCAAAATTTTGATACAGGTCGTTATGATGTTATTAGTGTAAGCGGTGATTATGTAGATAAATATAAAGACAAAGTTAGTGTTTATCCTAATGGTTTTACATATTTTTTGGCTTTTAACACACAAAATCCAATATTTAAGAATGTTAATATAAGGAGGGCTTTTGGATTAGCAATTGATAGAAAAATGCTTACAGAAAATATATTAAAAGATGGTTCTATTCCGGCCTATGGCTTTGTCCCATATGGCATACCAGGTAAAGATGAAGAATTCAGAAAAGAGGTTGGCGATCTATTTCAGGAAAATATTACGGAAGCTAAAAATTTATTGTTAAAAGGCCAAAAAGAACTTGGTATAAATAGTTTGCCTAAAATAGTATTACTTGCTGATGATACTGATGTGGTCAAAAGAGAATCTCAGGCGATACAAGAATTTTGGAAGAAAAATTTGGGAGTAGATGTAGAACTTCAAAATGTACCTTTTAAGATTAGATTGCAAATGTATTCTAAGGGTCAGTATGATGTTGTACTTACAAGGTGGGGAGCAGATTATAATGATCCAATGACTTTTATGGATTTGTGGGTAACAAAAACTAGCGGACAGCCTAATAGAACATTTTATTCAAATTTACAATATGATAAATTAATTGATGAAGCTAAAAATACTAATGATAATAATATTAGAATGGAAAACATGAAAGAAGCCGAAAAAATTTTAATGGCACAAATGCCTGTGTCTCCTTTGTTTTTTTCAGCTACGGCCTATGTGCAGCAAGATTATGTCAAAAACATAGTAAGACATGCAGTAGGCGTAGACAATGATTGGAAATGGACATATATACAAAAATAATCAAAGTAATACAATTTAAAATATGGCAAGACAGAAGTTATAATCTGTCATGCCATATTTTTCTTAACCTATTATCTAATGGTATTGAAGATTTGTTATTATATTGTTATTATTATATTAGAGAATTAATTAATATAAATTCAATATTAGATATGTTAATGTATTAAAAACAGCTTAAACATTAAAAAATAATAAGAAGGGATGATAATATTTGGATATTTTTCTTGAAAAACTTATTAAAAAACAAAAAACATCAAAGGATCTTTTATATAATATTGGAGTAATTTTAATTGCACTTATATTTATATTCATAATAATTCCGTCAATACCAGTAATTAGACATTTTCTTATTTTTTTTATTTTGATAATAGGATATATTTCCTTTTATCTTATAAAGTCTAGAAACATAGAATTTGAATATGCTTTAACAAATAACTATTTTGATATAGACATGATTATAGATGGTAAAAGACGTAAACCAGTTTTAAGAACTGATTGCAAAGATTTTGAACTTGTTGCAAGGGTAAAAAGTGATAAATTTACAAATGAAATCAAAAGCATTAAAAATCACATTGAAGCAGTAAGTTCAATGGACTCTGATGGGATTTATTTTGCTGTTTTTGATTATAATGGTAAAAAAACAGTTCTTTTTTTTGAGCCTGGTGAAAAAATAATTGATGCCATGTGGAGATATATACCTAGAAAACTCTATAAATAATTTTGAATTTATACTAAAATACAAATACAGGAGTTGATGTAATTGATCAAAGGAATAATTTTTGATATGGATGGTGTAATAATAGACAGCGAACCAATACATATTAAGCTTGAAAATGAATTGTTCAGTAAACTGGGCTTTTCAATAAGTGAAGAAGAACATAATACATTTATAGGTGCTTCATCATTTTATATGTGGAGAAAAATTAAAGATAAATTTAATCTTACATATACAGTTGAAGAACTTGTAAAGATGGATAGAGAAAATTATTTAAATTATATAACTAAAACTGGAGATATTACATTTGTAAAAGGGGTTAAAGAAGTTATAAAAAATATACCTAAAGATAAATATAAGCTTGCAGTTGCTTCTTCTTCCCCTATAGAGGTGATTGATTTAGTAGTAAGAAAATTAAATTTAATTAAAACATTTGATGTTTTAATTAGTGGTGATTTTGTAAGAAATAGTAAACCTGCACCAGATATATTTTTGTATACAGCTGAAAAGTTGGGCCTAGAAAGTTCAGAATGTGTAGTTATTGAAGATTCTAAAAATGGTATATTAGGTGCAAAAAGTGCTGGAATGTCAGTAATAGGTTTTTTAAATAAAAACTCAGGCAATCAAGATTTGTCAAGTGCTGATGTAATAATAGAGTCTTTTAATATTAATCTTATAGAAATAATAAAAAAATTATAATAATCTTAATACAATTGAAAACATAAATGGTGCGCCTGACAGGAATCGAACCTGCAACCTCTCGGTTCGGAGCCGAACGCTCTATCCAGTGAGCTACAGGCGCATCTAAAATAAAGTTTACTATTATTTATCTATTGTGTCAATTAAATTTGCTATTTACTGAATACAGTGTTATAATATATGGAAATAATAAACATAGGAGGAGTGACAGATATGCAGAGTATAAGTATTGAAGCTACAATGAGAGAAGCTGGGAAGAATAAATCTCGCAAATTAAAAAAAGAGGGTTATATTCTTGCGGTTTTATATGGAAAAGGTATGGAGAGCATTCCTTTGGCAGTAGAAGATAACAAGCTTCAAAGATTAATTCAAAAACATGGAAGGAATGTCCTCCTCGATATTGTTGTAAATGGTTCAACACATAATGCTATAATAAAAGAAATCCAGGAGGATACTGTTAAAGGTAAAATAATTCATGTAGATTTTCAAAGAGTTTCTATGTATGAAACGATTGAATCTACTGTGCCTATAAAAGTTGAAGGGGCAGGGCTTATAGAAAGCAAAGGAGGTATCCTTCAGCATCAGCTCTGGGAACTCAACATAAAGAGTTTACCAAGTAATATTCCTCAGGAAGTAGTTATTGATATAAGCAATCTTAATATAGGGGACATATTATTTGTAAAAGATATAAAATTGCCAGATGGTGTTGAAAAGTTAGATGATGAAGAAGAAGTTGTTTTATCTATACTGGCACCAAAAACCTCAGAAGTTGAAGAAACTGAAGAGTCTGTTGAAGAATCTGAAGAATAATAAATTATTAAAAGAGGGCTAATTAGCCCTCTTTTAATAATTTATTATTCTTTTGTTATCCTTAGATAGCCTTTCTGGGAGTATATCATTTCTAATAAGATCTTCATAAGTTTCTCTTGCAACTATTATATCGGAATTTCCATTATATACAAGTATAGCTCCTGGCCTTGGAAGTCTATTGTAATTGCTTGCCATAGAATAATTATATGCTCCTGTTGAAGTAACAGCTAAAATATCACCATCCTCAAGTTTTGGCAAAATCGCATCCCAAATTAACATATCACCAGATTCACAGCATTTACCTGCTATAGAAACTTTTTCGCAGTTTAGGTTCCTTGCCTTATTAGCAATTATTGCATTATATTTAGCACCATATAAAGCTGTCCTTATATTATCAGACATACCTCCATCAACAGAAACATATTTTCTTATTTCAGGTATGTCTTTTATTGCACCTACAGTATAAAGAGTAGTGCCAGCATTTCCGATTATAGAACGCCCTGGTTCTACAATGATATTTGGAACTTTTATATTCATCAATAAAGCATATTTGTTAACTGCAGCAATAATATCTTCAGCTATTTGATTGATGGGTTCAGGGTCATCATCATCTACATATGAAATTCCAAAACCGCCGCCTAAATCTAATTCACGGACTTCCCATCCAGTTGTTTCTTTTACTTTTTTTAAAAAGTTCATCATTATTTCTATTTCTGCTATATAAGATTCTGAATCAAAAATTTGTGATCCAATATGACAGTGAAGACCTGATAAATTTATATTTTCTAATTTAAGTGCGAATTTAATTGCATTAAGTGCATCACCGTTAAACAATGGAAATCCAAATTTTGAATCAATTTGTCCTGTTTTTACATATTCATGAGTATGTGCTTCTACTCCTGGAGAGACACGTATAAAGATTTTTGGTTTTTTATTCATATATGCAGCTATTTCATTTAGCATATTTAGCTCATGCCAATTATCAACAATTATACAACCTATATTATTTTCCAGTGCCATTATTAATTCTTCTTTAGATTTATTATTTCCATGGAAATAAATTCTTTCTGTAGGAAAATCTGCTTTTAATGCAGTGTATAATTCTCCTCCTGATACTATATCCAGACCCAAGCCTTCTTCTTCTATAATTTTACATATAGCAATTGTCATAAAAGCTTTACTCGCATAAATGACTTCATTATTTTTATACCCTTTTTTAAAACCATTATAGAAATTTCTGCAGTTTTGCCTTAGGAGTTCCTCGTCAATAACATATAATGGAGTTTTATATTTATTTGCTAGTGCAACTGTATCACATCCACCAATTTCAAGATGACCTTTTGAATTAATTTTCATTGTTCCATGAAACATTTTATCAACCCCATTTGCTTTAATAATTTAAAATGCAAAATTAAAAATAAAACAAAAAGACAGCTACGTATTACTTAGCTGTCATATTTAATCATAGACATAGTAATACCTCCTCTCCCTCAGCGAGATAGCTCTTCACTGAAAGCTTAGGGAAAGCCATCAGTGACAGTCCTATACCTATTAGATATAGACCCAGCTACACAAACCTTAAGGTGTTTGCGCGCTTCGGCGGATATCCCTTTCATATTCCATCATAAATACCTTAATATTTCCGGAATATTACTATTGATTCTCCGCGCCTCTACCTCACCTTCTTTGAAGATGAGGTACATATTATTTATTTTTATTAATGATATCATTTATGAAAATGCATGTCAACTGTTTTTCATTAAATTTTGTATAACAATTATTATAAAGGTAAAAATAAAAAAAGAGGTGGTATAATTATGCCATGGGTTGTAACATTTATAACTTCTTGGATCATTTTAATTTTTCTAGTTGATTTAAGATATATTAAGTATACAATATGGGGAGGAATTTTTGCTGTTTTGTTTCAGTTATTTATTGATGCATTAGCATATCATTTAGAACTTTACAATTCAGTAAATGTAATTATCCGCATTTTTGATTCTACATTTTTCTTTACTTTTGGAGCACCTTTTTGTATTGGAATATTATATGCACAAACATATCCTAAAGATCTTAAACTAAGATTTATAAATGTATTTGTATTAACAGGGTTATTTTTTATAATGGAGTATTCATTAGTCCAGATTGGAGTTTTAAGATATGTTCATTGGCACTATATTTATAGTATTTTGGTTGATATAAGTGCTTTTTTAATCATAGGTAATTTACTTGTTAAGTTTAAGTTGTTACCATGGCTAAGGAGGGATTGAATATGGATATGTTATTGTTCTGTATTATTATATTTTTAGATGGGATACTGGCATTTTTATGGTTTAGATTTTTAAAAAAAGAAAATTAAAATTTATAATATTTCTGTAGCAATATTGTACAAAAAAATATTTAAATTATCATAGTTATTGACTATATGAAACTTAGCCGGATGATATTATAATTAAAATAACAATTGTTCACTAATAGGGGGAATTTAAAAATGGCAGATGTTATTCTTAAAAATATCTATAAAACTTATGCCGGAGGAGTTACAGCTGTTAAAGATTTTAATTTAGAAATAAAAGATAAGGAATTTATTGTCCTTGTAGGGCCATCTGGCTGTGGTAAGTCAACTACTTTAAGAATGGTAGCAGGACTTGAAGAAATATCAAGTGGTGAATTATATATTGATGGTAAACTTGTGAATGACGTTCCACCAAAAGATAGAGATATTGCTATGGTTTTCCAAAATTATGCTCTTTATCCTCATATGACTGTTTACGATAATATGGCTTTTGGCTTAAAGCTTCGAAAGATACCAAAAGCAGAAATCGATAGAAAAGTTAAAGAAGCTGCAAAGATTTTAGGGATTGAAGAATATTTAAAAAGAAAACCAAAGGCCTTATCAGGAGGACAAAGGCAAAGGGTTGCTTTGGGACGTGCAATAGTTCGTAATCCTAAGGTTTTTCTTATGGATGAACCACTTTCAAATCTTGATGCAAAATTAAGAGTTCAGATGAGAACAGAAATATCTAAATTACACGACAAACTTCAGACAACTTTTATATATGTTACACATGATCAAACAGAAGCTATGACTATGGGTTCAAGAATTGTTGTAATGAAAGATGGTATTATACAGCAAGTAGATAAACCACAGTTTATATATGAGCATCCAGCTAATCTATTTGTTGCCGGTTTTATAGGCAGCCCGCAAATGAATTTTATTGAAGCAAAACTTGAACGCAGAGATAATAAAATATATGCAGATTTTAAAGGCTTTAGTATTGCAGTTCCAGAAGGAATTCTAAAAAGATTAAAAGATGAAAGTTATATTGGTAAAGAAGTAATTTTAGGTATAAGACCAGAAGATCTTCATGATGAAGAAGTATTCTTGACAACATATCCTGAAAGTGTTGTTGATGTTAAAGTAGAAGTAACAGAGCTTATGGGTGCTGAAACATATCTATATCTTGATCTTAAAGGAGATGCACTTACTGCTAGGGTTGACCCAAGATCTACAGCAAAAGCAGGAGATATAATAAAGATAGGTTTTGATTTGAATAAGTTGCATTTATTTGATAAACAAACAGAGATGTCAATTTTGAATGTATGAATGTAATACAAAAAGCTGCTTGTAATTCCATGTATAAATTACACCATGTCAAATAGACAGAGGTAATAATAAAAATTTCTAATGACATCAATCATAATTTTGGTTGATGTCATTTATAAATTACCGATTCAAAATATACTGTTTGCATTACAAAGGTATCATATAGTAAAATACTTTTTATTAGGATGATTATTTTAAAAATCTATGTAATTGGTTATAGCTGATTGGTTCTTTACATAGTTAGTTTATTTTGCGCATATGTTCAGACAAAAGCACTTTAGCTTTTAGCGTATCAAAGCTACATCTTCCATACATAATTCTTTTAATTACTTTAAGCTTATTGACCCTGACTTCCGCAAGTCCATTATTATAATCATATATTATTGCATTTCTAACAGCATCTATATCTTTTACCAGTCTTTTTACAAAACTTTCTATTTCGTGGATTTTTAACGAATCGGCTTTATTTATCATTTTTCTAATTTGCTAATATTTTTCTTTAGCAGTATTTCCCTAAATTCATTTACAAGATGATATATACTTGGATAAAATGGATATTTATTGCATATTATATCTAATTGCTCTTGAGTAATCATCTTTA
>JBNAVY010000033.1:0-21710 GCA_049700195.1 Thermoanaerobacteraceae bacterium | reverse complement strand
CTCCAAAACCGTGGGCTGCGGGTTCGATTCCTGTCTCCCCTGCCATTATTATGCCTAAAATCAAGGTTTTCGTGGTTGGATAAATATAACAAACACAAAAATATATTAGGTTGTTAAGTCTATTTTTTTTGAATATTAATTATTAAAGTTTAACTACGGATGTAGTAAAACTTTAATAATGAATCTATAAACAACAAATTAAAATAACAATATAAATATTATTTCATATAACATGCATAGTTTGTTATAACATAAATGGAATTATAAATATCAAATAGTTTTTAGTCTTATTTTACTGACATTCAGGAATTACCACCCAAGCAATTATGTATGCCCAAAATCCCGCTCCCCAAATCAGTGTAGAAAATCCCCAAATTAATCTAATTATAGTTGGATCAATATTAAAATACTCCCCAATACCTCCGCAAACTCCACCTAACATTTTTTGTGTTTTTGAGCGACAAATTCTTTTTTCCATATCATTCACCTCTTAAACTTTTATTTATATTTTTTATATAAACCTATATATATTATATCAAATTTATATGTTCTTTCTTAATATTAATTTTAAAGATAATTTATTCGTTTGTTTCAAATTTTTTAATCTCTTTTTTAAACTCCTCTAAAATTAGAATTAGCTTTTCAGAAAACTTTTCTATATTTTTTAATATTTCTTCAGTTTGTTCTTTATTTTTTGAGTTGTAAGTTTGTATAGCATCTTTAACTAAAGAATGTACTTTAGCATGAACCTCTTCAATTTTATTAAATGAACTTAATGATCTTATTTTTTCATCTTTTACCGAATAATACCACTCACCTAAAGCACATCTATGATAGTCTTCTACATCCTCACTTAATTTTTCAAATCCTAAAAGCATATTATATATTTTCCATTTATAAAACAAATGATCTATTTTAAATAAATCTATTTTTTCAGATAGACTTATAAAATAAGCTTTTTCTCTTATTTCTTTTCTTCTTTTTTCTAACTTTTTACTTAAATCATATATTTCTTCACCAGTAGATATGCTTATCTTCTTAATATTCTGAGCAAATTCAGCGTTTTCCTCGTTTGTTGCTGACATTTCCTGTATAAATGCTGATTGTTCTTCTACATTTGCTGTTATTTCTTCTATATGTTCTTGCACATTATTAGTTTGTTTAATTATATCTTCCATTGATTTAATTGCCTTTTGTGATAAATCTTTGCCTTTGCTTAATCTATTGGCAGCAGAGGAAATATATGATGCCGTCTTTGACATTTCATTCTGCAACAATTCTACATTATTGCTTATTCGGTCTGCAGACAATTTTGTGTGCTCTGCCAATTTTTTTACTTCATCTGCGACTACTGCAAAGCCCTTTCCAGCATCTTTAGCACGAGCTGCTTCTATCGCTGCGTTTAAAGACAATAAATTTGTCTGATCAGCTACACCCCTTATAACTTCAACAACTTCATTTATTTTTTTCATTCCATTTGCTAAAGAATTAATAAAATTATTTATGTAATTAAATTGTTCAAGCATTTCATCAACAAAGCCAGTCAGTTGTTCAACAGAAATAGTACCACTATTTGCTTGTTCTATAGCTTTATGCATTTCTTCAGTAATATTTGTTGCTTTTACTGCTATTTCTTGTGATGCTGATGCTAATTCTTCAGTTGTTACAGCTACATCATTTAATTTTAAAGACTGTTGGTCTACCATTTTTAATAATTTGCCCAAAAACTCCATTTTAATTGTTGCAAAAACTGAATTATTTAAATCAAAAACAGAAAGCTTTACCATATCTTTAACAGATTTAGCACAATTCCATATTTCTTCATCAATTTTTTTAAATTCATCCATTAACTCCGTATTTTCCAACTTTGTTAATTCGAAAGTACCTTTTATTATTTCTGATAAATTATTTTGTAAAACTTCAATATTTCGATTTAATTTTTCTTTCCCATTAGATTTAATATTATTTCTGGAAAACATTTTTACCCCTCTTTCCTGATGTATTTTTATTTATTAATTTAATATCGATATATTTTTGAATAAGTTTAAACATTTAATTTTTTTGTGAAATTCTATAATATAAATACCTTTTTACAAATTATCTTTATTTAAATTTATTAATAATACACAATTAACAGTATTTTTATGCTTATATATAACTTCCTGATGGAAGAGTAACTACGTTAGGACGCTCTTTTGGAATTTTAATATCACCTAATATAGATCCAAAAGTGATACTTTTATTACCAAATTTATTTCTAATCTGATATAATGCTTTATTTATCTTTTCATTTTTTTCATGTTTTATATAATTATTAAAAACATCTATTTGATAAAAGCTTCCAGCTCTTTTTAGGTTTATTGCTCTTATACCAAGAGAGCGTATATTGTAATTCCATATATAATTTTCTCTAAATGCTTCCATGGCAGTTTGCGCAAGTTCTTTTGCAGATTGAGTCGGAAAATTTGTTGCTTTTTGGTATTGTTTTATAAAAAGATTTTCGTTTCTAACAGATATTTGTACTCCAGACGCTTCTAAATCATTTTCTATAAGCCTTCTTGAAATATCAATGGATAATTCTAAAAACACATTTTCTACTTCTTCTTCATTAAGAAGATCTGCTGTGCAGGTTATACTATGACCTATACTTTTAATAGGTGGCTTAAAAAAAGCATCCTTAACCTCAGTATAGTCTCTGCCATTTGCATAATTCCATAAAGCAACTCCATTAACTCCTAAAAGCCTTTTTAAAAATTTCGGATCTGTTCTGGCAAGTTCTCCAAGGGTGTATATACCATAATTTTCTAATTTCTTGGATGTTGCTTTCCCAATACCTATCATCTCTTTTATTGACAAAGGCCACAGAATTTCTTTAAAATTTTCTTTTGGAATAACAGTTATAGCATCAGGTTTTTTTAAATCACTCCCTATTTTTGCAAATACCTTATTAAAGCTTACACCAACAGAAATAGTTACTCCAATCTCTTTTTTTACTCTTTCCTTTAATTCATTTGCAATTTTTTCTCCCGAACCAAAAAGATGAATACTCCCAGTACAGTCTAACCAGCATTCATCTATACCAAAAGGCTCAACTTGGTTTGTATAATCATAATAAATATTACGTATAAGTTTTGAATACCTTAAATATTCTTCATAGTGTGGAGGCACAATTATAAGTTCCGGACATTTTTGTTTCGCCTGCCATATAACTTCCCCTGTCTTTACTCCAAAAACTTTAGCTTCTTCAGATTTTGCAAGAACAATACCATGCCTTTCTTCCTGCAAGCCACAAACTGCAATAGGCTTGCCTTTATATTGAGGATTTAGCATTGTCTCAATAGATGCATAACAATTATTTATATCACAATGTAATATTGTTCTATCCACAAAAATGCCTCCTTGACATAATATAGTTCAAGATATATAATAAGTGTAATTTAATCGCCCCTTATTAAACTATAGTGTATTTTAAATGCACTTGTCAAGATTTTTTTAAAAAAAAGTGCATTATAACTGCACTTTAAAAGGAGGAAAAAATGAAATTCAGTGAAAAACTAAAAAAACTAAGAACAGATAATAATTTAACTCAGGAAGAATTATCAAAGCTAATTGGAGTTTCACTTAGAACTTTAAAAAGTTATGAACTAGGTGAAACTCTTCCAAGATATAGACAAACTTATTATAAAATTGCAGAAATATTTAAGATTGATGTAAATTATCTTCTTACGGAAGGAGATGAATTTATTTTATCTGCTGGAGAAATTTATGGGCATAGAGGTTTAAAAAGTGCTCAAGAACTTATAAACAGTGCTAGGGCATTATTTGCCGGTGGTTCTCTTTCTGATGAAGATAAAAAAGCTGTATTTGATGCTCTTCAAGAAGCTTTTTTTGAGGCAAAACTTGAAAACAAAAAATACACACCTAAAAAATATAAAAAAAGGGCAGACTAACTGTACTTTTGGAGGAATCATATGAACTATAAAAAAAATATTATTTATACAAAAGTTCAAAAAATCATAAATAAATTTGGCACTTCAGATCCTTTTGAAATTGTAAAATATAGTAATATTAAAATAAAATATATAAACAATATAACTAATCTTCTAGGGATGTATACAGTTATAGAAAGAAACCGCTTTATTTTCTTAAACTCTAATTTAGAAGATTATATGTTAAAAATGGTTTTAGCTCATGAGCTTGGTCATGATTCTTTACATAGACATTTAACAAAAAAAACTTCATTTCAAGAATATGAACTTTTTGATATAGTATCACAGCCTGAATATGAAGCAAATATATTTGCTGCTCATCTTTTAATAAATGATAAAGATGTCATAAGCTTACTTGAAGAAGGATATACAGATGTTGAAATAGCAGGTATTCTAAATGTTAATATAAATCTATTAATTTTTAAAATGAATGAAATGAATAGGTATGGTGCAAATTATAATATCAGAACTACCCCAAAAGGAGATTTTTTTAAAAAAATCAAACCATAAAATAAATATAATTTTCTACAAAATTCATCATAAGTTATTTTAAAATTGTCTAAATTAATAAAAATTTAACTTACAAATATATAACCTCTATTGTATAACTCCTGCTTTTTTGATAAAATTTAGATAATATTAAAAATATAAAAGTCAGAAAAGAGGAAGTTTAATGAATCGAATAGGTATAATAGACTTAGGCTCAAATACAATAAGGCTGATGGTATTTGATATAAATGATGATGGTTCATTCAAATTATTAGATGAATTAAAAGAATCGGCAAGATTGGGTAAAGGCATAAGTAAAACAAACAGATTAAATAATGAATCTATGGAAAAAGCAATGAAAATAATAAGTGTTTTTAAAGATTTTTGTAATATCTATAATGTAAATAAAATAATTGCAGTTGCAACTGCTGCAGTAAGAAATTCTGACAATGGAAAAGAATTCATAAATACTCTATACGAAAAAACAGGTATAAAATTTAATATTATTCCTGGTAAAGAAGAAGCTTGGTACGATTATTACAGCGTAATAAATACTATGGACATAAACAATGCTTTCCTTTTAGATATTGGTGGCGGCAGTATGGAAATTATTAAAGTAAAAAACAGAAAGATTAAAGAACACATCAGTATCCCACATGGTGTTGTAACTCTTACAGAAGACTTTCTTACAGAAGATCCTCCCAAAAATGAAGAAATAACTAAACTTGAAGAATTCTTTAAAAAACAGTTTAAAAAATTTGATTGGCTTATTGATAAGGATATAGATACTCTAGTTGGAATTGGAGGAACAGTACGTACTGTTGCAAAGATTAATCGGCGGAAAAATCAATATCCTATTAATCTTATGCATAATTATGAAATGAATCCATCTGATGTCAATAATATATTTGAATTAATCAAAAATAAAAGTTTAAAAGAAAGAAAAAAAATTCCAGGTTTATCAAGTGAACGCTCAGATATAATTTTATCAGGCCTTGTTGCACTAAAAGAAATTATGAAATATGCAAAAATAGCAAAATTAAAAATTAGTGGAAACGGCTTAAGAGAAGGCATATTATATAAAAACATTCTTAAACACGACGAAATACTAAATGATGTTTGTATGTACAGCGTTTATAATATGATGAAATTTTACAAAGTTGATGAGAGACATGCAAAAACAATACAAAAATATGCTCTTTATCTTTTCGACAAGTTAAAACCTATTCATAACTGTGATGAAGAATGTAGAAATCTTCTCTCAATTTCTGCTCTTCTTCATGATATTGGTTTAACAGTAAACTATTATAATCATAATATTCACAGCAGTTATATCATTTTACACAATGGAATAAATGGTTTAACACATAAAAGCATTTTAAAAGTTGCATTAATTTCAACAATGCATGAAGGAAATGGATATGAAAAAATTATAAGTATTTATAAAAACTTTCTTTCTCAAGAAGAAAATGAAAAAATATATAAAATGGGTTTGATTTTAAGAATAGCTGAGGGCTTAGATATAAGCCATTTAGGAAGAGTAGAAATTACTTCTTGCGAAATAAAAAACAAAAATATTATCCTATACTTAAAGTCCAATAATGGAACAACAGATTTAGAAAAACTTAGTGTTGAGAAGCACAATGATTTATTCCATAAAATATTTAAAAAGAATATAAAAGTTCTTTGAAAGGTGATTAAAATGATAAGAAAATTTATGGAAGGTGTTATTGATAAATTTCGCAAAAGCGAATCTGAGGTGGTAAATATGCAATCTGATTTTGATAATCAATCAAGTCAAAACTACAGAGGAAGACTCTTTGTTGTTGAAGGATGTGATGGTTCCGGAAAAAGTACTCAACTTCATCTACTCAGAAGATATCTGGAAGGAAAAGGCTATCCAGTATATTTTACAACTTGGAATTCTTCAGAACTTGTAAAAAACGCTACTAAAATAGCTAAGAAAAAAAATCTCTTGACACCAACAACATTTTGTTTAATCCATGCTTCCGATTTTGCTGACAGATATGAAAAACAAATTTTACCCCATTTAAAAGCAGGTTATATTGTTTTAGCTGACAGATACATTTATACTGCTTGGGCAAGAGATGCAGCAAGAGGTGTAGAAATCGACTGGGTTAAAAATATTTATAGTTTTGCAATTAAACCAACTGCTGCATTTTATTTTAGGGCTCCTCTTGAAATATCTATAGATAGAATACTAAGTGGAAGGCCACAACTGAAATTTCACGAAGCAGGTATGGATTTGAAATTAAGTAATAATATTGAAGAAAGTTTCAAAATTTTTCAAGGTCTTATAAAAGACCAATATGATTCAATGATAGAAAATGAAGGTTTAATTGTAATAGATGCTACTTTAAAAATTGAAGAACAACAACAATTATTCAGAAAATATATAGATGAATTTTTAAAAGATTATACAGTCCCTGAATATTTAAGTATAATAGGTAAAGAAAATACTTCTCAATTATAAAAGGTGGGGTTTACCATGGATAAAAAAAGAGGTTTTTATGGCAGGGGTCTTAAAAATATCAATATTGACAAAATAACAGGAAAACTTATTGTAATTGAAGGAAATGATGCTTCTGGCAGATCTACTCAAGTGGAGCTTTTAAAAAATTGGCTTGAAAAAGAAGGATATGGTGTATTAAGTACTGGGATAAAAAGATCATCAATATTAAAAAACACAATTAACGAGGCTAAAAAAGGAAACCTCCTTGGCAGGACAACCTTAAGTCTTTTATATGCAACAGATTTTGCTGATCAGTTCGAAAATATAATAATACCTTCTTTAAAAGCGGGAATGATAGTTTTAGCTGACAGATATATATACACTCTAATGGCTAGAGACATAATAAGAGGTGCAAAAAAAGAATGGGTAAAAGAACTTTTTAGTTTTGCTTTAATACCAGATTTAACTTTTTATTTGCAAATTGAACCGGAATATCTTCTAGGCAGAGCTTTTAAAAAATATGGACAGCTAGATTACTGGGAATCCGGGATGGATTTAAGTTTATCAAATGATATGCTTGAAAGTTTTCAAAAGTATCAAAGTTTATTAAAGAAAGAATTAGACATTATGGCTGTAGAGCATGGATTTAAAATTATCGATGGAAAAAAAGATATTATGATAATTCAAAACATTCTTAGAAACGATATAAGCCAATTGTTAAATTTAATTTAAATCTCCGGAATCCCGGAGATTTTATAAAGTTTTTTTATAATCTTCATTACTTATTTTATCAGTTATTTCAACATAGCCTGCATTTTCATCATCGTATACATCATCATAATTATCTAAACCATTTTTAGTTTTATTAAATCTTGCTACTTCTTGATAAGAATCTTCTATATCAAACTGTATTTCACCTTTTTCATTTATATCAGCAACACTAAATGGATTTCTCAAAAGACGTTCTTCATTTGGCCTTGAATTTTTTAAATCATTTCTGTTAAGATCATTATCTTTTGCACATTTTGCACAAAGAGCAGTATATGGCAAGGCTTCAAGCCTATCTTCTTCAATAGGTTTGTGGCAATGATTGCAAATACCATAACTACCGTCTTGCATCTTTTTTAAAGCATCTTCAATCTGGTTTAAAATATGTTCTTCATTTTCTTTTAATGCATAGTTTTTTTCTGTTTCATAAACTTCTGAAGCTATATCAGCAGGATGATTATCTATTAAAGATAATTCATGATAATAATCTCTTTCGCCAGTTCCACCAATTCCTTCATTTTCATTCATTTGTTTTATCGTATTTAATATTTCATTTTTTTCTTTAATAAGTAATTGCCTAAAATGTTAAAGTTTATTACTATCCAAATAAATCATCTCCTAATTTAATAAAGCTTTTGTTGCACTATTCTTACTATATCTGCAATAACATCGCCTATAAAGGGTAAATTTAATACTACTAATCGATTCAAAATATAAATTATTATAGCCCCTAATATAGTAAAACCTACTGCAAGCCCAAATCCTCTCGCAACACCACTTATAAAATTTAGCCATAATAACCTGTATGGGCTTTGCATAAGTTCAACATAATCAGCGATTTTCATTTTCTCCATCATCTCTGACATTTGATCTAATTGCTTTTTAATTAAATTCAATAAAATATTATTATTAGTAGTAATATTTTTTTCATCTGTATTATTTACATCTATGTCTTTTTTCAAGACGTTTTCCTCCTCACAATTAATTTTTCCACAATTAAATACTTTATTAGTACCAAATTAAACCTTTATTTTAACAACTCATATTATAAAATATACAATCAAAAATTAACTTATTACTAGTTTACAACAAAAATTAAATAAAATGAAGTTTTAAATACTTCTTATTTTAATTTTAAATTAAAATACAATATAAATATAATACCCCATATAAAAAATTAAATGAAATATAAAGAGTTTAGGAATTCCTAAACTCTTTATATTTCATTTAATGCTTCCAATACTTGTTCTACATGACCGTCTACTTTAACTTTTCTGTATATTTTTCTAATAATTCCTTTAGTATCAATTATAAAAGTTGATCTTTCTATACCCATCTTTTTCTTACCATATATATTCTTTTCTTTATATACTCCGTAATCTAAAGAAACTTTAGCGTCTTTATCACTTAAAAGTATAAAAGGTAAATTAAGCTTATCTATAAATTTTTTATGAGATACTTCATCATCCGTACTAATACCTAAAACTACTGCATTTTTTTCTTCTATAGGCTTAATGTTATCTCTAAAAGAACAAGCTTCTTTAGTACATCCTGGTGTATTATCTTTTGGATAAAAATACAAAACAACTTTTTTGCCTATAAAATCAGATAATGAAACTTTCTTACCTTCATGGTTATTAAGTACAAAATTAGGTGCCTTATCCCCGACTTCTATCATAAAATACCTCCTCTCTTAAAATTATTATCTTTAGATAATAATTTTATATTAATAATTATATACTAATTTTATGAAAATCTCAATAATATTTATTTAACCATACTGTTTTATATTTATTATTAATTCATTTAATTCTTCAAAAGTTAATGACTGTTCTCCATCAGATAATGCTTTTTCAGGTTCTGGATGAACTTCTACCATTATACCTTCAGCCCCAGCTGCAATTGCCGCTTTAGCCATAGGCAAAATCAGACTCCTTCTCCCTGTACCATGACTTAAATCAGCAATAACCGGAAGATTTGAAAGCTCATGAATAACAGGTATAGCAGCAATATCTAAAGTATTTCTTGTATATGTTTCAAAAGTTCTTATTCCTCTTTCACACATAATAATGTTCGCATTTCCTTCTAAAGCTATATATTCTGCAGCATACAACCATTCTTCATAAGTAGCTGAAAAACCCCTTTTTAATAAAATAGGTTTGTCAGTTTTCCCTACTTCTCTTAATAAAGGTGTATTTTGCATATTTCTTGAACCTATTTGAAATATATCAGTGTATTTATATATAATATCTATATCTCTTAGATCTAAAATTTCAGTTACAACAGGGAGTTTAAATGCATCTCCTGCATTTCTTAATATTTTAAGTCCTTCTATACCCAAACCCTGAAAAGAATAAGGAGAGGTTCGAGGTTTATATGCCCCTCCCCTTAATATATTTGCACCAGCTTTTTTAACATTTTCCGCTGTTTTAAAAAGCATATCCTCGTTTTCTACTGCACAAGGCCCTGCTATTAACATCTTTTCTTTAAAAATATCTAAGTCGCCTATTTTAAATGAAGCTTTTTTATTATCTTTATTTATAAGTTTATAAACCATTTAAACCACCTTCACAAAACTTCTTTAACACTTGATACAAAATCTTTTAATTCCTTTAACATATCAGATTTATTATAACTCTTAGCAATTCTTTCTACAATAGCACTTCCTATAATTATACCTTCACAATAATTTTTAAGCTGTTTTGCCATTTCAGGTGTAGAAATTCCAAAACCTAATGCCCTTGGCAAATTAGTAAATTGTGAAACAGTATCCATATACTCTTTTATATTAGTTGTGATATCTTCCCTTGCCCCAGTAACACCTGTTAATGTTACGCAATACAAAAATCCTTTCCCTTGTTGTGATATTTTTTTAATCCTGTCTTTTGAAGTTGGTGCAATTAACGGTATAAGATATATATTTCTTTTAGCAGCTTCATCAAGCATTTCTTTTCTCTCTTCAAGAGGTAGATCAGGAATTATTATTCCATCTATTCCAGATTTATAAGAATCTTCTAAAAATCTCTCTGTACCATATTTAAAAATAGAATTATAATAGACTAAAAAAACTATAGGTATATGACTTTTTAATCTTATTTTTTTAGCTGTTTCCATTATATCTTGTATACTGATATTATTTTTAAGTGCTCTTAAAGATGCTTCTTGTATTGTTGGGCCATCAGCTAAAGGATCAGAATATGGTATTCCAAGTTCAATTATATCTGCTCCAGCCTCTTCTAAAGCAAGTACAATATTATAAGTTGACTCAAGGTTTGGATCTCCTGCTGTTATAAATGTTATAAGAGCTTTACGTCCATTTGTTTTTAATGCCTCAAATTTATCATCTATTCTATTCATAACGTCACCCCCAAAATATTTGCAACCGTATTTACATCTTTATCTCCTCTTCCTGACAAATTTACAACAATAACATCATCTTTATTGAGTTTCTGGACTAATTTCATTGCATATGCTAAAGCATGAGAGCTTTCTAAAGCCGGAATAATACCTTCTGATTGTGATAAATCCATAAATGCAGATAAAGCTTCTTCATCAGTTGCATAAACATATTCTGCCCTTTTTATATCTTTTAAAAATGCATGTTCAGGACCTACACCGGGATAATCAAGTCCTGCAGATATTGAATAAACAGGCATTATAAGGCCATCATTATCTTGCAATAGGTAAGTCATCATACCATGAAGAACTCCTACACTACCTTTAGCCATAGCACAAGCATGTTCAGAAGTATCAATTCCTTTTCCTGCAGCCTCTACACCAATTAGCTTCACACTTTTTTCTTCAATAAAAGGGAAAAATATCCCCATTGAATTACTTCCACCACCAACACAAGCAATTATATAATCCGGAAGTTTCCCTTCTTTTTGTATTATCTGTTCTTTTGTTTCATCTCCAATTACCCTTTGGAAATCTCTTACCATAGTAGGATAAGGATGAGGCCCTACAACCGAACCAATTACATAAAAAGTATTTTCTATGTTTGTTACCCAATCTCTTATTGCTTCATTAACAGCATCTTTTAATGTTTTTGTCCCAGATTTTACTGCTGTTACTTTTGCACCTAAAAGTTTCATCCTGAAAACATTTAAAGATTGTCTTTTTATATCTTCTTCGCCCATAAATATTTCACACTCCATACCAAACATCGCTGCTGCAGTTGCTGTAGCAACTCCATGCTGCCCTGCTCCGGTTTCTGCTATAATCCTTTTTTTGTTCATTCTTTTTGCTAATAAAATCTGACCTAAAACATTATTTATCTTATGTGCACCTGTATGATTCAAATCCTCACGCTTAAGATAAATTTTCCCTCCACCTAATTTTTTTGTAAGATTTTCTGCAAAATATAAAGGTGTAGGCCTCCCAGAATACTCTTTTAAATAATACTTATATTCCTTTATAAAATTCTCGTCCTTTTTTGCATTTTCAAATTCTGATTCAAGTTCAATAAGTGCATTCATTATAGTTTCAGGAACATATTGACCACCATAAATACCAAATCTTCCATTCATTTAAAATTCCTCACTTTCTCTATAAATAATTTTATTTTATCAGGATCTTTAAATTCATTTGTCTCAACACCACTTGAAACATCAACAGCATAAGGTTTTATTCTTTTTATAGCACTTGTAACATTGTTTGAGTTTAGCCCCCCAGCTAATATAATTGGTTTATTGAAATTGATGTTTTCTATTATATCCCAGTTAAAAATCTCTCCTGTACCTCCTAAACTGTAAGTAGATAATGTATCAAATAAAATTGCATCAACTTTATATTCTTCAAAATATTTTAAATCATCTTTTGTCTTAATTTTTATTGTCTTCCACAAAGTATAACTTTTAAAGTATTCAAGATATTCCTGAGTTTCATCACCATGAAACTGAAGTATGTCAAGATTTAAAATGTCTGCAATTGATATTACTTGGCTTATTGATTGATTCGAAAAAATCCCGACTCTTTTTATTTTTTTATCAAGTAAGCCTATAAGGTCTGCTGCTTTCTTTAAATCTATTTTCCTTTTACTTTTAGCAAAAACAAAACCCGCAAAATCTGGTTTAAACATATTCACATACTCGATATCTTCTTTCCTTCTAAGGCCACAGATCTTGACCTTCGTCAAGAAAATCCTCCCCCTTTCTACTTTCATATATAAAATTTTTGATTAAAAATATATCATCAACATATTTCATAAAGGTCTCTCCAACTAAAACTCCATCAATTCCTAAAAGATTTAGCTTTTGTATGTCTTGGGGTGTTTTTATTCCACTTTCTGACACTTTTAAAATCCCCTCAGGTATATACTTTATGATTTTTTGTGTTGTACTTAAATCTACTTCAAAATTTTTTAAATTTCTATTATTGATTCCTATTATGTCGCAACCCGCATCTAATGCTAAATAAAGATGTTTTTTATCGTGAACTTCTGCTAAAACATCCAATCCAATATTTTTTGCTGTAATGTAAAAATTAAATATATTTTCTTCTAATACTTCTGCAATTAATAGAATTGCATCTGCTCCCAAAGCTTTTGATTCGTATATTTGATATTCATCTATAATAAAGTCTTTCCTCAAAATAGGTTTATGTGTTATATTTTTAACAACTTTTATATACGAATCATCTCCATTAAAATAATTTTTCTCTGTAAGTATTGATATTGCATCAATATTACATCTATCATATATATAAGCAATATGTGAAGGATTAAAATCCTCTTTTATAAGTCCTCTTGATGGTGATGCTTTTTTAATCTCTCCAATAATCGACATACCTTTTTTATTAATTGCCTTTTTAAAGTTGCCATGATACTTTTTATTTATAGAATTTTTTAATTCAAATTCTGAAATTATAATTTTTTTCTTTTCAACCTCCTCTCTTTTTTTATTTATAATTTCATCAAGTATCATTAGTTAAGCCTCCTTTGGTATTCTAAAATTTCATTAAACTTTGAAAAAGCAAGCCCAGAATCAATTAAATTATCTGCCATTTTTATTCCATCTTTTATACTCTCTACTGCTTTACCTACATATAATGCAGCTGCTGAGTTTAAAACAACTATGTCTCTTTTAGGCCCTTTTTCCCCTTTTAATATATCCAAAATTATTTTTGAGTTTTCTTCAGGTCCTCTGCCTTTTAAATCTTCTAAATCGCTATACTGTATACCATAATCTAGAGGATCTAATATATATTCAATTATTTTCCCATCTTTTATTTCACACACAAGGGTCGGCCCTGTAACTGTTATTTCATCTAAGCCATCATATCCATTAACAACCATGCCTTTTTCTATTCCAAGGTTTATAAGAACTTCTGCCATAGTATGTGTAAGTTTTCTGTCATAAACTCCTAAAACATGACCTTTAATAAAGGCTGGATTTGTCAGTGGTCCTAACAAATTAAAAACTGTTCTTATCCCTAACTCTTTTCTCACATTAGCTACATTTTTCATCGCAGTATGATATCTGGGAGCAAATAAAAAACCCATACCTTTTTCTTCAATTAGTTTTTTAGTTTTTTCAGGTTCCATATCAATATTAAATCCTAAACTTGAAAGAACATCAGCACTACCACTTTGACTTGATACGGCTCTATTCCCATGTTTTGCTACTTTTACTCCTCCAGCTGCAACTATTATAGCAACAGCTGTTGAAACATTAAAAGTATCGCTACCATCTCCGCCAGTACCACATGTATCAATTACATAAGGTATATTCAAGCTAAGTTTTACTGCTTTGTCGCGCATCGCTTTTGCAAATCCTGTTATCTCTTCTATTGTTTCTCCTTTTAATCGCAAGCCAATAAGTACGCCGCCTATTAAAGACAAAGATATGCTTTTGTCCATTATTTCAATCATCAGATCATAAGCTTCACTTTCTTCAAGATCATGTTTTTCTATAATCTTATTCAGAGCTTTTTTTATCATCTAAATCCCCTCCAAAAAATTTTTTATAATTTCTTTACCACCTTCTGTTAATATAGATTCAGGGTGAAACTGTAGGCCAAAAACAGGATACTCTACATGTTTTATGCCCATTATTATACCGTCTTCTGTCTTTGCAGTAATTTCTAATTTTTCAGGCAATGTATCTTTGTCAATTATAAGAGAATGATATCTCATTGCTTTTATTGGATTTTTTATGTTTTTAAAAATGTACTCCTTATTATGATAAATAACTGATGTTTTACCGTGCATTATTATATCAGCACCTATTATTTTAGAACCAAATGCATATCCTATTGCTTGATGCCCCAAGCAAATACCTAGTATTGGTATTTTATAGCCTAAATTTTTTATTAGCTCTACACATATGCCTGCATTTTCAGGTAAGCCAGGCCCAGGAGATAATATAATTCTTTCAGGATTCATTTTTTCAATATGATCAACTGTAATATTATCATTTCTGACAACAAAAATATTTTTTTTAATTTCCCCTATATATTGGTATAAGTTATATGTGAAAGAGTCATAATTATCTATTATGATGATCATTACAAAACCTCCTTGAGTGCCATAGCTTTATTTAAAATTTCATAATATTCTTTTTCCGGAACAGAATCATACACTATACCGGCTCCCGCCTGAATATATGCGGTTTTGTTTTTTAAAAGAATAGTCCTTATTCCAATACACATATCCATATTTTTATTATAAGAAAAATAACCTACAGCTCCAGCGTAAAAAGATCTTCTTGATTTTTCAAGTTCTTCTATTATTTCCATTGCTCTTATTTTTGGTGCACCTGAAACCGTACCAGCAGGAAGACACGAGACTAAAGCATCGAAAACTGTAAGTCCCATCCTTAAATTACCTGAAACTGTTGATACTATGTGCATTACATGAGAATAAAAGTCAACTTCCATAAATCTTTCAACCTTTATGCTCCCAAACTCACTGATTTTACCCACATCATTTCTTCCAAGGTCTACAAGCATTACATGTTCAGCTATTTCTTTTTCATCATTCAATAATTCTTCTTTTAATTTTGAATCATCATCTATATTTTTGCCTCTTCGCCTTGTCCCTGCTATTGGATTTGTAGTAACTTTATCTTTAAAAACACTTACAAGACTTTCTGGTGAAGAACCGATAAGTTGAAATTCTTCAAAATCTATATAAAATAAATATGGAGATGGATTACTTGAACGTAGTCTTCTGTAAATATCAAAAGCCTCTGATTCTGTTTCTGCTTTTAATCTTTGGGACAAAACAACTTGAAATATTTCTCCTTTTTTGATGTATTCTTTAGCTTTATTAACAATATGAAAAAATTCATCTTTATCAAAATTACTGCTTATTAATACATCTTTGTGTGGTGGCAAATCATGAAATTTTACGCTATTTGTTTTTATCTCCAAAGATAAGCTTGTAAGTTCATTTAAAATATCATTATATGAGCATGTATCTTCTTTAAATACATTGTATACAAAGTATACTTTATGCTTAAAATGGTCATAACATATAAAACTTTTGTAAAACATAAAATATGCATCTGGTATATTTATTTCATCTGGATTTTTATCTGGAATTTTTTCATAAAGTTTTGCAGTATCATATGATGCATATCCTACAGCACCTCCTGTAAATGGTATTTCAAGCCCAAGGGAATTGTATTCAGTTAATATATTGTTTTTTATTTCTTCAAAAACAATCCCTCTTTTTTCTTTTATATCATTGTTATAAATCTTAATGTTTTGTTCTCTACTTAAAATAGACATATAAGGATCTTTCCCTATAAAAGAATATCTGCTAAAACTGTTTTTCCCATTTGCACTTTCTAATAAAAATTTCTTTTTGCCTTTCATGGAATAAAAAATACTTACAGGAGTTAATTCATCTCCATTTATCTCCATATAAACAGGAAAAATATAATCACTTTTTTTGTGTGTAATAAATTCTTCTTCAGTAATATTTAGCATATCTTCACCTCCTGAAAAATAAAAAAAGTCACTTCGCCTATTGGGACGAAGTGACTCGTGGTGCCACCCAATTTGTCCTGTATATACAAAAAGCATTTCACCCAAAAGGGCGAAATGCTAAATTTCGCTATGCCACCTTATGATACAAGACATCTTAATAGGTACGGATTTCTCGATACCCTGTCATTTTAACGGTAGACTACCGGATAATGCTACTTTAATTTCACATTTCACTTCGCAGGTCCATTCAGTATATGCTATAGTATCTGGCTCTCACCGGTCCAGAATCGCTGAAACTACACACAAATACTTACTATTCCTGTTCATCAGTTTTAAAAAAGTTTAATTGTTTTAATTTTATAACGTATTAAAATATTTGTCAATATATTTTATGCAATTTCTTTAAAATGTTAACTATATTTTTTTATTTTTTCTTCCATAGTGATATCTGTATCCTTATAATCTATTTTCACAATTGAAATAACTCGGCTAGCCCCTTCACTAATACATATTTCCTGAGCCTTTTTTACAATATCTAATAAAATATCAAGATCTCCTTCCATTGTTGTTTCCATAGGTCCAACGATATATTTAATACCTGTCTTATCAATATAATCTATTACTTTGTCTACTACCGGATATATTTTATCTTCCGGTACAACAGGTAATATTTGTAAACTTAGGTTTGATATAGGCAATTTATACACCTCACATTACTTGTATAAGTTTCTCAACAATATTACTTGAAACTTCAGCTGCTTTTTTTACAAAAGAATCAAAATCTACAAAAGCTTCATCATTAGCATTATCTGATATGCTTCTGATTATTGCAAAAGGTACATTATTTAGATAAGCAACATGAGCTATTGCAGCTCCTTCCATTTCTACAGCATAAGCTTTAAAAATCTCACCTAATTTTTTTGCATCTTCTTTTGATGAAACAAACTTGTCACCGGAAATAATTCTGCCTATAAAAACGTTATTTTTTGTATCTTGATCAGCTGCTTTTTTTACAAGTTCAATGATCTTTTCATCAGCTCTGAAAATACTGTCTTCCATTCGTGGTATTATCCCAAGTTCGTAACCAAAAGCAGTTACATCAAAATCATATTCTAAAGCATCTGATGCAATAACTATATCACCAATTTTTATATCTGGTTTAATTCCACCAGCAACCCCTGTATTTATAATTATTTTTGTGTGAAATTCAGAAATCAAAATCTGTGTTGCCATAGCAGCATTTACTTTTCCAATCCCTGATCGTACAATAGTTACATTTTTGTTTTTTATAAATCCAGTATAAAAATCTAAGCCTGCTATTTTTTTTATTTCATAAGAAGTAAATAGCTTCTTTAATATATCAACTTCTTCTTCCATTGCCCCTATTATCCCTATTTCGCTCATATTTATACCTCCTGAAATTAAAAGGGGAAATTTCCCCTTTTAATTTTTTAATCTTCTTTTATATGTTCTGCACATCTTGCACAAATTGTTGGATGTTCAGGTATTGTACCTACAGATTCACTATACATCCAGCATCTTTCGCATTTTTCTCCCGGAGCATGTTTTACAACGATTTTTAAATTATAATCATCGCTTTCATATGCATTAGAAGGTGATATTTTTTCTGGGGTATTTATAACAACTTTTGAAACAATAAATATAGTTTCAAAGTCATTAAATTCTTTAAAAAACTCATATAAGTCTCTTGAAGGATATAATTCAATTAAAGCTTCAAGAGGATGCCCAATTTCTTTATTTGCCCTTGCAATTTCTAAAGCTTTAGAAATATCTTTTCTTATATCAAAAAGTTTATCCCATTTGTCAATTATATGTCTGTTATTATATTCTTTTATTTCTGAAGGCCAATCTGCAAGTTGAACACTTTCAAAATTATTATTTTTATCATGTTTCATATATGACCATATTTCCTCAGATGTAAAAGTAAGTACAGGTGCTATTAACCTTACTAATGAATCAAGAATATTGTATAAAGTTGTCTGAGCAGCCCGTCTTTCTTTTGATCTGGCAGGATAAGTATATAATCTGTCTTTTAATATATCAAGATATAAACTACTCATATCTACAACACAAAATGTATGAACTTCATGGAGAAAATCATAATATTTATACTGGTCAAATGATTCTGTTAGATTTTTAGTAACCCTGTTTAACCTATAAAGTGCCCATTTATCAATTTCTAGAAGTTCATTATAAGGTAATTTATCATTATCAGGGTCAAAGTCATAAAGATTACTTAATAAAAACTTACTTGTATTTCTTATTTTTCTGTATGCTTCAGTCATTTGTTTTAATATATCTTTTGATATTCTCATGTCTGATGTAAAATCAGCAGAAACCGTCCATAACCTTAGTATATCTGCACCATATTCATTTATTACGTCTGCTGGATCAACTCCGTTACCTAAAGATTTAGACATTTTTCTTCCTTCTCCATCAACAACAAAACCATGTGTAAGAACATTTTTATAAGGAGCTCTATTACGTGTTGCTACAGAAGTAAGAAGTGATGATTGAAACCATCCTCTATGCTGGTCAGAACCTTCAAGATAAAGGTCAGCAGGCCATTTTAAATCATGATGTGTTTCTAAAACAGCAGCATGACTAGAACCTGAATCAAACCAAACATCCATTATATCAGTTTCTTTTTTAAATTTTGAAGAACCACATTCACATACAGTGCCTTCAGGAAGTATTTCTTCTGCTGTCATTTCAAACCATGCATCAGAACCCTTTTCCTTAAATAAATTTTTTACAGCATCAATTGTTTTATCATTTATCAAAGGTTTGCCACATTTTTCGCAATAAAATATTGGAATTGGTACTCCCCATATCCTTTGTCTTGAAATACACCAATCTTTTCTATCTCTTACCATATTTGTTATTCTTTCTTGTCCCCAACCAGGATACCAATTTACATCTTTAATAGATTTTAATGCTTCATCTCTGAAACCTTCTACTGATGCAAACCATTGTTCAGTGGCCCTGAATATAATAGGACTTTTACATCTCCAACAGTGAGGATAAGAGTGAGTTATTTTCTTTGCTGCAACAAGAGCATTTGCCTTTTTTAAATCTTCTTTTATAAGTTTATTTGCTTCTTCATAATATAACCCTGAATAACCTGGAGCTTTATCTGTAAAATAACCCTTGTCATCAACAGGATTTAATGCTTCAAGACCATATTTCTGACCAATTAAGAAATCTTCTTCACCATGTCCTGGAGCTGTATGCACACATCCTGTTCCAGCTTCTAAAGTTACATGGTCACCTAAAATTACTATAGAGTCTCTATCATATAGTGGATGTGATGCCTTAATACCTTCGAGATCTTTCCCTTTAAATACTGCTAATATTTCATAATCGGGAAGATTTGCTTCATCTTTTAAATTGTCCAGCATATCTTTTGCAACTATATATATATCATCACCAAATTTTGCAAGAGCATATTCAAAGTCAGGATTTAAAGCTATAGCTAAATTAGCAGGTATTGTCCATGTTGTTGTTGTCCAGATTACAAAATACACATTGTCTAATTTATCAATATAATTTTTAAACTTTCCTTGATCATCTTTCACTTTAAATTTAACATAAATTGAATCAGATGTTTCATCAAAATATTCAATTTCAGCCTCTGCCAAAGCTGTTTCACAACTTGGACACCAATATACAGGTTTTAAACCCTTGTATATATATCCTTTTTTGGCCATTTCACCAAATACTTCAATTTGCTTTGCTTCATACTCTGGTTTTAAAGTAAGATAAGGATTATCCCAATCACCACGTACCCCTAACCTTTTAAATTGTGCTTTTTGTTTTTCAATCTGAGAATATGCAAAATCTCTACAAACTTTTCTAAACTCAACTGCTCCTACTTCATGCCTTTTTATCCCTAATGTTTTAATTGCTTGTTGCTCAATAGGAAGACCATGTGTGTCCCACCCCGGCACATAAGGTGAATTAAATCCTGCCATTGTTTTATATTTCACAACAATATCTTTTAAAACTTTGTTCATTGCAGTCCCTATGTGTATATTTCCATTAGCATATGGAGGACCATCATGTAAAATATATTTTTCTTTATTTTCATTTTTTTTCAGAGTTTTGTGATATATGTCCATCTCATACCATTTATCTAAAATTTCTGGTTCTCTAGATGGGAGATTTGCTTTCATTGGAAAGTCGGTTTTTGGCAAATTAAGTGTTTTATTATAATCCATCAATATACCCTCCTAATATTTAAAATAATAAAAACCCCCCGTCAGGGACGAGGAGTTCGCGGTACCACCCTATTTATTAAGACAAAATTATCCTAATCACTTGATAAATTAACGGTAATCCGGCACAGCTTACTAAATTCAGCCTGCAGCTCAAAGGTGATTTTCAGCAAAACATACTTATTGGCTTTCACCAACCGCCAACTCTCTGAAAGTTGTATTTGCTTACTCTTCCTTGTCATAGCTTTTATTAATATTTTTAAACAATTATATAATACCAATACTTTTTAGTCAATAGTTCTTATACAGTTAAAGCAGATTTTACTTTTACTCCTTTTAATACTCCAAGTTTTCCGGTAAGAGCACCTATTTCGTCTGTTGTACCATCAACAATTAAGGCAATAACAAAAATACCCCTGTCTTTATAAGGTATGCCCATCCTGCCAACAATAATATTACCATATTCACTCAATATATGATTTACTTTTTCTGAAACATCTTCTCTGTTGTGAATAAGTATACCAACAACACCTAATCTATTCTCCATTCTTTTCTTCCTCATCTACAAACAGTTCTCTATCATCAATAGAAATTACTGTTTCAAGCTGTCCTTCAAGAAGCGATTTGAATTTTGCTTTAAATATATTTAATTGCTTGCGATAACTCTCCAATTCCATCCTGACTTTTACTACTTCTTGATTAGCCTTTTCAAGAATTTTTTCGGCATTCTGCTGAGCACGCTGTATTATTAATTCTGCTTCTTTTGAGGCGTTTTTCTTTAATTCTTCTGCAGTATTCTGTGCAACAATAAGAGTATTA
>JBNAVY010000032.1:0-21877 GCA_049700195.1 Thermoanaerobacteraceae bacterium | reverse complement strand
CTGACTTTTATTATATAATGATGAAATATTTATGTCAAGAACTAAATATATGATCTTAAAATTGTTGATTTACCTTCTATAGCGTAATTTTCAATGCATGCAGGTATTAAAATTGTTTCTCCAGCTTGAATTTTAGTACGATTATCACCATTAGTTATAATAGAATTGCCCTCAACAGCAGTAAGAGTATTAAAATTACCATATGTTTTAAAATTAACTTTGCTATATACTTTTATAATATCAGTATTAAAATATCGTGATTTTACAGGTGTTGCAATAAGTCCACCATCAATTTCTTTAAATTTAGGAATAATTTTTTCAGTCCTCAAGTTAAAATCAATAACATCTAAAGCTTTGTCAATATTAAGTTCCCTCTTTTTCCCGTTCTTATCTATTCTATTATAATCATAAACTCTATATGTAAGATCAGAATTTTGTTGTATTTCACATATTAATATTCCACTGCCAATTGCATGTACCATTCCAGACGGTATAAAAATAACATCACCTTTTTGAACATTAACTTCTTTTAAACATTCTTCAAGCCTATTTGTTTCCATTAATTCAATAAATTTTTCTTTAGTTGTCCCGTCCTTCAAGCCACAAATAAGTTTTGAGCCAGGTTCTGCATCAATAATATACCACATTTCTGTTTTCCCTAAATCTTTATTTTCAAATTTATACGCATATTTATCATCAGGATGTACCTGTACTGAAAGTTTGTCCTGTGCATCAATAAATTTTATTAACAAGGGAAATCTTTTATATGAATTTTCATTGCCTAAAATTTTAACAGGAAATTTTTTTATAAGGTCATTCAAATTATTTACCTCAAATATACTATCTTCAATTTCACTTACAGCTGTCCTATTATCTGATATAGTCCATACTTCACCAATTTGGGTATCTTTAGGTATATTAAAACCAAATTTATCTTTTAAATTATATCCTCCCCAGATTTTTTCAATAAAAATTGGTTTAAACTTGATAGGCTGCACTTTGATCTCTCCTTGTATAATATATTTAGGTTAATAAAGGTAACCTATAACCCTTTTTAACTTATAAATTATACATACTTTTATTAAAGAAAAAATGAGGAATTATTTCCTCATTTTTTATAAAATTTTACTCAGCTGTTTCAAGAGCTATTTTGACCATATCAATAAAAGTCTTCTGTCTTTCTTCTGATGATGTAGCTTCATTTGTAACTAAACTATCACTTACAGTTAAAATTGTAAGTGCATCAACATTGTACTTTGATGCTAATGTATAAAGACCTGCTGTTTCCATCTCAACTGCTAAAACACCAAATTTAGCCCATAACTTCCAATCATCAGGATCATCATGATAAAATGTGTCACTTGTCAATATATTACCAACTTTAGGTTGTATTCCATTCTCTAGTGCTACATCATATGCTTTTTTTAATAGTTTAAAACTTGCTGTTGGTGCAAAATCCATTCCATTGAATCTAATTTTGTTTATAGCTGAATCTGTTGAAGATGCCATAGCAAGTATTACATCCCTTAGTTTTATGTCTTTTTGGAATGAACCACAAGTGCCAACCCTAATTAAATTTTTTACATTATAGCTTGTAATAAGTTCATTTACATATATTGATAAAGAAGGCACACCCATTCCAGTTCCTTGAACTGAAACTCTTTTGCCTTTATAAAAACCCGTATAACCATACATGCCTCTTACTTCGTTATAACATTTTACATCTTCTAAAAAATTTTCAGCTATAAATTTCGCTCTTAATGGATCTCCTGGAAGTAAGACTGTTTTTGCAATATCATTTTCTTTTGCTCCTATATGTATACTCATTTTACCAACTCCTTTTATTAATTACATATATAATATTATCAAAAATTCAATTTTAAATCAAACAAAAATTTGTTACACAAACAAATATTTATTATTTGTAGCAAAAATTAAACCTGCAATAGCAGGTTTAATAAATGTGAGTAAGTCTATAAGCCGAGTTCTGTATTAGACGGTCATCTATCTGAAGAAGCCAGTTGCCTGACCCCTTAAGCGGCTAAACCCGAGGGAAAAGCGGGCCACTTTAAATCCCTCCTATTTTGCCTTGCTCCAGGTGGGGTTTACATAGCCAATCAGTTACCTGAAAGCTGGTGAGCTCTTACCTCACCTTTCCACCCTTACCTTAAATTTAATTTAATATATTAAAAATAAATATATTAAATTAAATTTAAGGCGGTATATCTCTGTTGCACTTTCCTTGGAGTCACCTCCACCGGGTATTACCCGGCACCTTGCCCTATGGAGCTCGGACTTTCCTCATGCAAAATGCACGCGACCATCTGGCTTACTCACATATTTTGTTCTATTTTTATGTTAACATATACAGTCAAAGATGTCAAATACCATTTTACACCAATCACTATAATATATTATAGAAATATAAAAGGATCTTTTTGTTTTTCACTAACTATTACTTCTAAGTCATCTTCTTTTTTTTGCACTTCATCTATAATATATTCTGCAATAAATCTAACAGCAATATTTTCTGTACCAAAGTGACCAGCATCAATTATTGAAAGTCCTAAATGTTTTGCATCAACAGCATCATGATATCCAATATCTGCTGTAATTAATACATCTGCACCTTTATATGCTGCTTTAGTAATAAGTTCTGCACCACTTCCCCCACATACTGCTACTTTATTTACCAATCGTTTTAGTTCACCAACAACTCTTAAATTTGGTATTTTTAATTTTACTTTTACTTGTTCTGCTAAATCTTTCAATGTCATCTCTTTAATATATCCTATACGTCCTAAACCATATTTTTCTCCTTCATTTTCCAGACCATATATATCATATGCTACTTCTTCGTATGGATGAACATTTATCATTGCATTTATTACCTTATTCAATAGTCTTTCAGGTACAACAGTTTCAACTTTTACTTCTGGAGTTTTTTCAACTTTTCCTATTTCACCTATAAAAGGATCAGTCCCCTCTAAAGGCTTAAAGCTCCCTATCCCTGTCGTCTGAAAAGTACAATCGCTATAATTGCCAATAAAACCAGCACCTATATTACACATAGCATTTTTAACAATTTCTTCATATCCTTGCGGAACATAAACAGCTATTTTTTTATAGTTCTCTTTATATGTAACATCCAGAACTTCAGTATCATTTATACCTAACACATTTGATAAAATATCATTCATGCCATTAGAAGCAATATCGAAACTGGTATGAGCAGAATATAATGATATGTTATGTCTTATAAGTTGTGTCAGCAAATAACCTATAGGATTATCAGTCCTAATGTTTTTAATTGGTTTAAAAATTAAAGGATGGTGAGTTATAATCATATCAACATTTTTTTCAATTGCTTCTTCAACAACTTCAAAAGTCGCATCAAGAGCAACTAATACCTTAGAAACATCTTTCGAACTTTCTCCAACAATTAGACCTACATTATCCCACTCTTTAGCAAATTTACTAGGAGCTAATTTATCCATCATTGAAGCTATTGTCTGACATTTTAAGCTCATTTAATAACACCTCATATCTTTCTAATTTTAAAACCAGCTCATTATACCTCTCAGTCCTTCTTTCGGATGGCATATTGATAATTATATTTTTTAGTTTATCTATTTTATATTGAATAAATTCATTTAATAATATATGATTATTCTTAATTAGAGGTTCCCCTACTTCACAGTATATTTCATCTTTGCATTTTTGACAACCATGTTCGACTATAATTATTTCATAAAATTTATTTTTTTCTTTTACAAGATCTTCATTAATAATTTTATAGCCATTTTTATAAAGAAACTTTCTCAAAAAATTTGAGCTTTTCATGGGTTGAAGTATGAATTTATTTATGGTTTTTGCAATTTCTTCATCTTTTTGTAGAATTTCAGAAATTAGTATACCACCCATTCCTGCAATTATAGCAACATCAACTTCTCCTTTTTTTAAAACTGAAAGACCACTGCCTAATCTTAAATCAATCATTTTTTCTAAGTTATATTTTTTTACTTCTTTAATTGCTTTATTTAAAGAACCTTGTTTAACATCTGATGCAACAATATAGTTTGATAAATTTTGTAAAGCTAAATATATTGGGATAAATCCATGATCTGTACCTATATCAGCAACTCTTAATTGTTTAGGCACATGTTTTAATATGGTAACCATTCTGGGTGATAGTTTCAATTTAACCTCTCCATATAATTAATCTTAAAAAATAAAAAGCATTTGATATAACTCAAATGCTAAGACTTTTAGTACATAAAATAATATGGTGGGCCTTCAGGGACTCGAACCCCGGACCAATCGGTTATGAGCCGACCGCTCTGCCAACTGAGCTAAAGGCCCTGATTTGGCTCCTCAGGTAGGGCTCGAACCTACAACCTACCGGTTAACAGCCGGTTGCTCCACCATTGAGCTACTGAGGAATACAATATTTATTATACTTATTTTTATAATATTGTCAATATGCCTTTTTTAAATCTTAATCAAGAAAATCTTTTAACTTTTTACTCCTGCTAGGATGCCTTAATTTCCTTAATGCTTTAGCCTCTATTTGCCTTATTCTTTCTCTTGTTACATTAAATTCTTTTCCTACTTCTTCTAATGTTCTTGCTCTACCATCATCTAGGCCAAAACGCAACCTCAGAACTTTTTCTTCCCTTGGAGTTAATGTATCTAAAACATCAATAAGCTGTTCTTTTAACATTGTAAATGCTGCTGCTTCAGCAGGTGCAGGTGCATCCTCATCAGGTATAAAATCTCCCAAATGGCTGTCTTCTTCTTCACCTATAGGAGTTTCTAAAGACACTGGCTCTTGTGCAATCTTCATAATTTCTCGTACCTTTTCTACAGACATATCCATTTCTTTTGCAATTTCTTCTGGAGATGGCTCTCGTCCTAATTCTTGTAATAACTGTCTTTGAACCCTTATCAATTTGTTTATAGTTTCAACCATATGAACAGGTATTCGTATTGTGCGTGCCTGATCTGCTATTGCTCTTGTTATTGCTTGCCTTATCCACCATGTTGCATAAGTACTGAATTTATAACCCTTTCTATAATCAAATTTTTCAACAGCTTTTAAAAGACCTAAATTACCTTCTTGTATGAGATCAAGAAAAAGCATTCCTCTTCCTACATACCTCTTAGCAATACTTACTACAAGCCTTAAATTTGCCTCTGATAGTCTCTTTTTTGCTTCTTCGTCTCCATTTTCAATTCTTTTCGCAAGCTCAATTTCTTCATCTGAGGATAATAGTGGAATCTTACCTATCTCTTTTAAATACATTCTAACAGGATCATCAATATTTATTCCCTCTGGCACTGTCAAATCAAGTTCTATATCTTCTTCAGGTATTTCTTCTTGATGTGGTTCTTCCCCAACAATTTCTATCCCCATATCTTCAAAAGTGTCATAGACTTTTTCTATCTGTTCAGGATTCAAGTCAATATCTTCTAAAGAATTCATTATTTCGTTAAAAGTTAAAATACCATTTTTCTTACCTTTATTTATAAGCTCAGTTATGGCTACTTTTGGTAATTCTTCGTTCATGGGTTTCCCCTCCCTATTGGTTACTTTCTTTTCAACCATTTTTTATCTTTAGCATCTCCTTTTCACAAATTTGCAAGTCTTTTAACAACATTCTCTCTTTTTCTATATTTCCTTCAATATATGCTTTGTTTATTTCCTCTTTAATTTTATTCCTTTTTTTAACAAGATTATTAAAATTTATTTTATTTATTACGTCATAAACAATTTTAGGCTTTATGTCATTTGTTTCATATAAAATTTTAATAATATCACCAAACTCATCTTTTAATTCCTGATTTTCCATTAGATGGCTTATATTATTCAAATTAACGTTATTGTCATTTTCTAAGGTTTCAATTAAAACCTGAAAGATTGGTTTTAATTTATCATTAACTATCAGCTCTTTATTTATAATACTTTTAAAATCTTTATAAAGATTATTGTCATATAGTAAAAGAGCAATTAAATATTTTTCAGGTGATATAAAATTTTCGCTGCTGTATATATTATTATGCCTATTCTTGCCAACTGTATACCTATTTTTTTCAATTTTACTTCTAGACCTATTGACAAAACCATCAATTTCTGATCTAATTGTATTTTCAGGTATTTGAGCTATTTTTGCAGAAGCAGAAATATATACATCTCGTTTTATTTTGTCAGTTATTCTGGCAATATCTTTAATTATCCTTCTGATATATTTAATTTTATCTTCTGGATTATCAAGATTAAGATCTTTTAAATATATTTTAGATTTAAATTCAATTAAAGAATCTGTACTATTATTAAGCAATTTATTAAAAGAATCTAAACCCTCTTTTTTTATAAACTCATCTGGATCTTTTTCGCTTGGAATCCTTAATACTCTAACTTCTAAATCTAATTCATCTAGTATATCAAGTCCTCTTAAAGTAGCATTTAAACCGGCTTCATCGGCGTCATAAGAAATAATAACTTTTTCTTTGTATTTCTTTATCAGTTTGCCTTGTTCTGCTGTCAAAGCGGTACCCAATGAAGCAACAGCAGAATCTATGCCAACTTGATGCAAAGCTATTACATCCATATATCCTTCTACAACTATGAAACTCTCGTTATTTGATTTTTTTGCAAAATTTAGACCATATAATATTTTGCTTTTTTTAAATATCTCAGTTTCAGGAGAGTTAATATATTTAGGTAAAGAATTATCTAAAACTCGCCCGCCAAAACCTAAAATATTATTTTTATCATCTATTATTGGAAAAATAACCCTGCCATTAAATCTATCTAAACATCTGTTGCCTTTCTTTAATGCTAGTCCAGCTTTTAACAATATTTCTTCATTATAATTATTATCTTTAAAATATCTAACAAGACTGTCTTCGTCAGTATCAGCATAACCCAATCCAAAAGCTTTTATAGTATTTTCATTAAGACCTCTTCTTATTAAGTAATCAAAAGCCAAGCGTCCCTTTTTAGAGCGCAAATTTTTATAAAAGTATATAGCTGCTAATCTGTTTATATTAAAAATCTCTTCTTTTAACTTCTTTTTTTTATATTCAGCTTCCGTAAGATTGGATTGTTCAATTTTTATCCCTGCTCTTTCAGCAAGCATTTCAACAGCCTCTATAAAACTAATGTTTTCAATATCCATTACAAAGGTAATAACATTGCCGCCTGCATTGCATCCAAAACAGTGATAAAGTTGTTTTTCCTGACTTACGCTAAAAGATGGTGTTTTTTCATGATGAAAGGGACAAAGACCTTTAAAATCCTTACCAGATTTTTTTAAAGATACATATTCTGATATAACATCAACAATGTCGTTTTCTTCAATAACTCTATTTATAACATCGTTTGAATAAGCCATTTACACCACCTATTATTCTATTTCGACAAAAATTGTTAAAATCCTTTTTAAAATTAAAAAACTTTTAGATCTAACAAACAATATATATTCGACAAAAAATCTTTAAATCCTTCTTTTAAATTATTAATTAAATTTTAAAAAAATTTGTTTCATCAATATTTTCATTTAAAAAAATTTCTTTATACTTAATTATTGCATATTTATCAGTCATACCAGCAATATAATCTGCTACAACTCTCTCGACCCCATATTTATCGATAAAGTTTATAAATTCTTCAGGCATTTTATCTATATTTTTATAGAAATAGTTAAAAAGTTCTTCAACTACCATTTTTGCTTTATCTTCATCTTTTTTTGCTTTAGAACCTATATAAACTTTTTTAAACAAAAAATCTCTTAAACTATATGTTGCATCATAAATTTTTTTACTCATCGAAACAGTTGGTTTATCAAGGCTGTTCATTATAACATCTCTTACCATAGTATCTATTCTTTTACTATGCCTATCACCTAATATTTCAAGTAAATCTTTAGGCAGATCGTCTGGATTTAAAACTTTTGCTCTTATAGCATCATCAATATCATGGTTAATATATGCTATCTTATCTGATATTTGTACAACTTTACCTTCTGGTGTATTAGGATTCCCTGATGTAGAATGATTATATATGCCATCCAATACTTCCCATGTCAAATTTAATCCTCGTCCATTATTTTCAAGTATTTCAACAACCCTGAGGCTTTGCTGATTGTGCCTGAAACCATCCTTTAGAAGTCTATTGAGTACCTCTTCTCCCGAATGCCCAAAAGGAGTATGCCCTAAGTCATGGCCAAGAGCAATTGCTTCTGTTAAATCTTCATTTAAACGAAGTGCTCTTGATATTGTACGTGCTATTTGTGATACTTCTAAAGTATGAGTAAGTCTGGTTCTATAATGATCACCATCAGGAGAAATAAAAACTTGTGTCTTATGGCTCAATCTCCTGAATGCTTTACAGTGAATGATTCTATCTCTATCCCTTTGAAACTCAGTTCTAATATCGCATTTTTCTTCATATATATCACGACCCTTAGTTTCAAAACTTTTTGTTCCATGAATAGAAAGAAATCTATATTCTAATTCTTCTGATATTTCCCTTATCTTCATATTATCACCATGCCAATCAAAGGTAATTTTTGAAGCAAAAATCAAAAATAAAAACCCTTAAAGGGTTTTTAGCAGATCTATTTACGTCTATTTAAAATTTGGATTAACGTGCCATCAACAATGACAATACTAAAGATGTTATAAGAAAAATAACCGCACTTATTGTTGTAAGTCTTTCCAAAGTACCTTCCATTGTACGAGCTTTGTTTTTTCCAAAAAAAGTTTCAGCGCCGCCCGCTATAACTCCTGAAATACCGGCACTTTTACCTTGTTGTAATAATATAACAACAATCATAAACAAACTTACTAAAACATGCAAAATTAAAAATACAGTCTTTAGCATAAAAAAACACCGCCTTATAAAATTTATGTAACTTTAAATATAATAAAATTTTTATACACAATGCCACATAATATATTATATATACATATTTAAAAAATTTCAAGTAGAATTTTTAAAAGGGAGGCTTTTTATAGCTTCCCTTTAGTTGTTATTTTTTTAAATTGTAAAAAGCTTGTTTGCCAAGATATTGTGATATCCCACCTAGAGCTTCTTCAATTCTTAAAAGTTGATTATATTTAGCTACCCTATCAATTCTCGCAGGTGCACCTGTTTTTATTTGACCGGCATTTACTGCTACTACAAGATCAGCTATTGTTGAATCATCCGTTTCTCCTGAGCGGTGAGAAACTACTGCGGTGTATCCAGCCCTTTTTGCCATTTCAATAGCATCAAGTGTTTCTGTTAATGTACCTATTTGATTGAGTTTTATGAGTATTGAATTTGCAACTCCCATATTTATTCCTTTAGAAAGTCTTTTTGTATTTGTTACAAACAAATCATCACCAACAATTTGAATCTTCTTACCAAGCCTTTCTGTCATCAGCTTCCATCCATCCCAATCTTCTTCAGCAAGTCCATCTTCTATAGAAATGATTGGATACTTGTCAACTAACTTTTCCCAGAAATCTACCATTTCTATCGATGTTCTAACTATTCCTTCTCCTTCAAAATGATACTTGCCATCTTCCTTATACATTTCTGTTGATGCGGGATCTAATGCTAATGCAATATCTTCGCCTGGAATATATCCTGTTTTTTCGATTGCTTCTATAATAACTTCTATTGCTTCTTCATTTGATGTTAGGTTTGGTGCAAAACCACCTTCATCACCAACTGTAGTACCAAGTCCTTTTGAATGCAGGACATTTTTTAAATTATGATAAACTTCTGAACACATTCTCAAAGCATCATGAAAATTTTCTGCCCCAACAGGCATTATCATAAATTCTTGAATATCAACATTATTATCAGCATGTTTACCACCATTTAAAATGTTCATCATCGGAACTGGCATAACTTTTGAATTTACTCCGCCAATATATTGGTAAAGTGGCAATCCGGATTCCTCAGCTGCTGCTTTTGCAACTGCCAAAGAAACTCCCAAAATAGCATTAGCACCTAATTTTGCTTTATTCGGTGTACCATCTAATTCAATCATAGCATTGTCAATAGAAACTTGATCTTCTGCTTCCATTCCAATGATCTCAGGTGCAATTATATCATTTACGTTCTGAACGGCTTTTAATACTCCCATTCCCATATATCTAGTTTTATCACCATCTCTTAATTCTACAGCTTCAAAGGCTCCTGTAGATGCACCTGAGGGCACTCCTGCTCTTCCTATTGCACCACTATCAAGTTCTACCTCAACTTCTACAGTAGGATTTCCTCTTGAATCAAGTATTTCTCTAGCATAAATATCAATTATTGTTGACATTATAATATTCTCCTTTCAAATTTAATATTTTACTTACCGATAATTAAAGACTCACCAGTCATTTCTATAGGTTTTTCTAACCCCATTATTTCAAGAACAGTTGGAGCTATATCTGCTAATATACCATTTTTTCTAAGGTCAATATCTCCTTCACCTATAACAATAAAAGGAACTGGATTTGTAGTATGAGCTGTCTGAGGTGATTTGGTTTTTAAATCTTCCATTTGTTCTGCATTTCCATGATCTGCAGTTATAAGAATAGTACCTCCTACATCTTCAACAGCTTTTACTATTCTACCAACACATTCATCAACAGTTTCAATTGCTTTTATTGCAGCACTCATTACACCAGTATGTCCAACCATATCAGGATTTGCAAAATTAAGTAAAATAAAACCATATTGATTAGATTTTATTTTTTGTATAACTGTGTCAGTAACTTCATATGCACTCATTTCAGGTTGCAAATCATATGTAGCAACTTTTGGAGATGGTATAAGAACTCTTTCCTCATTTTCATTTGGCTTTTCTATACCACCATTAAAGAAAAATGTAACATGGGCATATTTTTCTGTTTCTGCAATTCTCAATTGTTTTATACCTTTTTTACTTAAATATTCACCTAAAGTATTTTCTAATTTCTCTGGTTTATATGCAACATTAACATTTTCTAAAGTGTCGTCATATTGCGTCATTGTAACAAAATATAATGGTAAATAACCTCTTTCTCTATCAAAAAAGTTAAAAGTTTTATCTGTAAATGCATGGGTTAATTCTCTTGCCCTGTCAGGCCTAAAATTAAAAAATATTATTGAATCTCCTTCATCTACGGTTGCAACTGGTTTACCATTTTCAAGTATAACTGTAGGCTCTACAAACTCATCTGTCTGATCCTTAGAATAAGCAATATTTAATGCTTCTAATGGAGAATCCGCATATATACCCTTGCCCAGGACTATTGCATCATATGCTTTTTTTACTCTATCCCAGCGCTTATCTCTATCCATAGAATAGTATCTTCCAGATATAGTTGCAATTTTACCTATAGAAAGTTTGTTTGATTCATCTTCAAATTGCTGTATATATTCTTTTGCACAAGAAGGTGGTACATCTCTTCCATCCAAAAAAGCGTGAATATAAACATCATTTAAACCTTGTTCTTTTGCTAATTTCATAAGAGCAAACAGATGTGTTATATGACTATGAACGCCCCCATCAGATAATAGACCAAAAAGGTGAAGTTTACCTTTATTATTTTTAGCATTTAAAACAGCATTTATAAACTCCTGCTTTTTAAAAAAAGACCTTTCTTCTATATCTTTAGAGATTCTAGTCAATTCTTGATATACAACTCTTCCTGCTCCAATATTTAAATGTCCTACTTCAGAATTCCCCATTTGACCTTCTGGTAACCCTACTGCCAATCCACTAGGGATTAGTGATGTATTAGGATAATTTTTTAAATAAAAGTCAATATTGGGTGTATTAGCTGAATAAATAGCATTACCTTCTTTTTCTTCAGATAATCCAAATCCATCCAAAATTGTAAGCATTACTAATTTGCCTGGCATGTAATCCTCTCCTTAATAGTTGACGATTTTTGCAAAATCTGTTGCAACAAGACTTGCTCCACCAACCAAAGCACCATCAATATCACTTTCTGCCATCAATTCAGCAGCATTATTAGGTTTAACACTTCCACCATATTGAATTCTTACTAATTGTGATATTTCACTACCATATAATTTAGATACAGTACTTCGTATTGACTTTATTACTTCATTTGCATCTTTAGATGTAGCTGTTTTACCAGTTCCAATAGCCCAAATTGGTTCATATGCAATTACTATTTTTTCAATTTCTTTCTCTGGCACATTTTTTAAAGCTTCTTTTGTTTGATTCTCAACAACTTCAAAAGCTTTACCTGCTTCTCTTTGTGATAATGACTCACCTACACATATTATTGGCATCAAGCCATGATCTAAAGCAGACAAAACTTTTTTATTAACTGTTTCATCAGTTTCTCCAAAATATTGTCTTCTTTCAGAGTGACCAATTATAACATATTTAACTCCTATCTCTTTTAACATTAATGGAGACACTTCACCAGTAAATGCACCTTTTTCTTCCCAATACATATCCTGTGCGCCAAGAGATATATTAGTACCATTTATTTCTTTTTCTACTACAGTTAAATCAACAAAAGGAGGAATTACAACCACCTCTGTATTTGAATCTTTTACAAGGGGGACAAGCTCACGTACCAAATTTACTGCCTCAGAAGGTGTCATATACATCTTCCAGTTACCTGCTATTATCGGCTTTCTCAATTTAATACACCTCTTTACTATTTATCATTTAATACATCAATACCTGGCAGAGTTTTTCCCTCTAAAAACTCTAATGAAGCGCCACCGCCTGTCGATATATGAGTCACTTTATCTGCATAGCCCAATTGCTCAACTGCAGCTGCAGAATCTCCACCACCTATAATAGTTGTACCTTTGCATTGACTCATAGCCATAGCTATTTCCTCTGTACCTCTGGCAAATTCAGGTATTTCAAACACTCCCATAGGTCCATTCCATATAACTGTCATAGCCTCTGTGATGATTTTTGAATATGCTTCAATAGTTTTAGGTCCAATATCAACACCTATTTGATCAGCAGGCATTTCTTCTATATTTACAACTTGATAATAAGATCCTGGTTTTAATTCTTTACTAATAGCTGTGTCTAATGGAAGCATAAGATTCACACCTTTTTCTTTTGCTTTTTCCATTAAATCTTTTGCAAGATCCAGTTTATCCTCCTCAAGAAGTGATTTACCAATTTCATAACCTTTAGCTTTTATAAATGTATAAGCCATACCTCCGCCAATTAATAAACTATCTACTTTATCTAAAAGATTTGTTATTACCCCTATTTTGTCAGATACTTTTGCTCCGCCTAATATAGCTACAAAAGGTCTTTTGGGATTATCTAAAGCATCACCTAAAAACTTAAGTTCTTTTTCTATTAAAAATCCCGAAACTGCAGGCAGATATTTAGCTACACCAGCTGTTGAAGCATGAGCTCTGTGTGCTGTTCCAAAAGCATCATTAACATAAATATCAGCTAAGGATGCAAGTTCTTTAGCAAATTCCGGGTCATTTTTTTCTTCTTCAGGATAAAAACGAACATTTTCTAAAAGAAGAACTTCTCCATCCTTCAGGTTCTTCGCTTTTTCTTTAGCATCAGGCCCAATAACATCTTTTGCCATCAACACAGATTTATTTAAAAGTTCTGAAAGCCTTTCTGATACTGGTTTTAATGAATATTCTAGATTAAATTTACCTTTCGGTCTCCCAAGATGTGAAACTAAAATAACTTTAGCGCCGTGCTCTATAAGATAGTTGATTGTTGGAAGTGCAGCTTTAATACGTATATCATCAGTTATGTTTTTTTCAGAATCCATAGGCACATTAAAATCTACTCGTACAAGAACTTTTTTGCCATTAACGTCAATATCTCTTATAGTCTTCTTCATATTCATACCTCCTTTTATTCTTGTATTATGGAATATAAAGGTCCAACCCAGCAAAGTTGAACCTTTATATATCAATTATAATTTATTTGCTATGTATTCAGCAAGGTCTACAACTCTGTTTGAATAACCCCATTCATTGTCATACCATGAAACAGCTTTTACTAATGTCCCTTCAATTACCATAGTAAGCTGAGCATCAACAATAGATGACCTTGGATCTCCCTTATAATCCATAGAAACTAATGGTTCTTCTGAATAACCTAATATTCCTTTCAACTCACCTTCAGCAGCTTCTTTTAAAGCAGCATTAACTTCTTCAACTGTAACAGGAGTTTCAACTTCTGCTACAAGATCAACTATTGAAACATCAGGTGTTGGCACTCTTAAAGAAAAACCATTTAATTTTCCTTTTAAATCCGGAATAACTAAATGCAATGCTTTAGCAGCACCTGTAGTAGTTGGTATAATTGACATGGCTGCTGATCTAGCCCTTCTTAAATCACTGTGAGGAAGATCAAGTATCCTCTGATCATTTGTGTATGAATGCACTGTTGTCATCATGCCTTGTTTAATATGGAACTTGTCATTTATAACTTTAGCTAATGGAGCTAAACAATTCGTTGTACATGAAGCATTAGAAATTATATGATGATTTTTAGGATCATATTTGTCTTCATTAACACCTAAAACAATTGTAATATCTTCATTTTTTGCTGGTGCTGAAATAATAACTTTTTTAGCACCACCCTCGATGTGTTTTATGGCATCTTCTTTTTTTGTGAATCTTCCTGTAGACTCGATAACAATATCTACACCTAATTCTTTCCATGGAAGTTTAGCTGGATCAGTTTCTTTAAATATTTTTATTTCTTTCCCATTTACAACTAAGGAATCTTCTTTAGCTATTACTTCTCCTTCAAATATTCCAAAAGTAGAATCATATTTTAATAAATGTGCTAAAGTTTTTGCATCAGTTAAATCATTTAATGCAACAATTTCAAGATCAGCATTTTTCTTTATTGCTGCTCTGAATACATTTCTGCCTATTCTTCCAAAACCATTAATACCTACTTTTACAGCCATTTTTATTCCTCCTTAAAAAATCTTTATTTATTAAAACACCATTGGTGTTTTATACTATTTTTAATATTTCAAAAGCTGCTCCTTCATCTGTTACAAGTACACCAACATTGCCGCTCCGGCATGTTGATACTATTGCTTCAGCTTTACTCTTGCCACCTGAAATTGAAATTGTATTTTTTATATTGGCAAACTCATTTTTTGATAAAAATATACTTGGTGTTGCATATACAACATTGCCAAATTTATCAAAATAATAACCAAGAGCTTCAGCAGTGGCATTTTTTTCTTTTAGATAATTTTTAATTTCTGGAGGTAAATTACGCCTTTGTGCCATAACATCAGAACGCCCAATGCCAAAAATAAGTATATCCGCTTTTTTTAATATATCTACGACCTCTTGAATGTCTGGCTCATTTAATAATGACATAACAGCTTCTTTCCCTATATTATCAGGTACATGAAGCATTTTATATGTTCCTCCAAGTTTTTTAGCAAATATTGCTGCTATCGTATTTGCCTGCTTTTCAACTTCTCTGCCTAGACCTCCTCGCGCCGGCACTACAACAATATTAGAAGAATTATATACTTGAGGCAAATTTTCAGCTACTTCAAGTACAGAAGAACCCCCTGTTAATGCAATTATGCTATTCTCTTTTAAAATGCTTTTTAAATATAATGCACAAGACTTACCAAGGTCTTTTTTTATCATAGGATCTTCTTCAACATCGCCAGGAATAACTATTACATTATTAATCTCTAATTTTTCTTTTAAAATATCTTCAATATATTTTAATCCTTTTAATTCATGTATAAAATCCTTTAAATTATCAAGAAGCAGTTCTCCATCTTTTGTAACAGTCATACCTGTAGAATTAATATCAATAAGACCTTGACCTTTTAGAAAGGCTACTTCTGTTCTTATTATTCTCTCACCCATATTAAGTTGATGAGATAAAACCCGTCTTCCTATAGGTTGTCCATAATAAATATTACGCATAATAGTATACCTTTTTTGAAGGAGTTCTATAAGTTCCGGTACTATTTTCTGTTGTAAAGATATTATGTCTTTCATTCCGAATTTACCCTCTTTAGGACATTTCATGACCCATTATATAAACAAATGTCCCACAATCGTTAAAAAAATATTCTTTTACACTATCATTTTACATTATAAGTGTATTTTTTTCAATAGTTTAAATTAGCATATTTATTATATACTCATTTAATATCTTTTTCTTTTTACAGTTGAAGGTATTTTGCATTCCTCTCTATATTTTGTAACTGTTCTTCTAGAAATATTTATATTTTTTTCTTTTAAAATATCTGCTATTGTCTGATCACTAAGAGGCTTTTGTGGATTTTCATCTTCAATAAGTTTTTTGATAAGATTTTTTATGGATTCAGAAGATAATTCATCACCATCCCTATTTGAAATGCCAGATTGAAAAAAGTATTTAATTTCAAACAAGCCTCTTGGTGTATCAACATATTTACCATTTATAGCTCTACTTACAGTGGATTCATGCATATCAATCATTTCTGCTATCTGTTTTTGTATCATAGGCTTTAAAAAGTTAATTCCCTCATCAAAAAATCCCTTTTGAACTTCAACAATCGCTTTAACAACTTTATAAAGGGTTTCTCTTCTGCTCTCTATACTTTTAATAAGCCAGAATGCTGACTGCAATTTTGAAGATATATAGTTTTTGACATCATCATCAACTAAACCGTTTAAAATTTTCTGATATTGATTATTAATTTTAAGCCTGGGCAATAGTGAATCGTTTACTAAAACTATATAATCATCATTATCTTTTAATACATAGACATCTGGAGTAATATATTTTACATCGTTAGCAGTGTAAAAATTACTCCCCGGTTTTGGATTTAAACTTTTTATTTTATCTACTATATTTTGTATTTCTTTAATACTCACATTATAAAGCTTTGAAATATATGCAAACTTGTTTTCTGCAATTTCATTAAGATGATATTCTATTATATCTTTTATAAGTCCATTAAATTCTCCTTTTGAAATAAGTTGAAGTTTTAAACACTCTTTAAGATTTCTTGCCCCAACACCTGCAGGATCAAAACCTTGAACAATATTAAGTGCATCTATAACATATTTTTCGTCACATTTTAAAGCTTTAGCTATATCCATTGTAGAATCCTTAAGGTAACCATTAGAATTCAAACTATAAATTATATACTCACATATCTTTTTTAATTTTATATCTATTGGAGTTACATGAAGTTGAAACATCAGATGGTCAATTAGGGAAGGCTTCGAAGAAATATAGTTTTCATAAGTATCTTCCACTTCGTCATCATCAGAATCTGTATTATATATGTTATATTGATCTCTTTGAATATATTTTGTTAACTCTATAATATCAACATCTTCAATACTTTCTTCTTTTTCAAGGAGTGGATTAGTTTCAATTTCATTTTCAACAAGATTATTAAGCTCAAATGCATTAAGCTGTAATATTTCTATTGCTTGTTTTAATTCAGGTGTCATAATTAATTTTTGCGTCTGTTGTAATTTTAAATCAAATTCCATTTTCATATTCATACACCCTTAAAAATTTAATATTTTAAGAATAATTATAAAAAATTGTGTCTTATAGACACATTTTTAATATATTTATATATTATATTATATCATATTTATTCAATTCATTAAATATATAAAATTTGGATTTTATAAAATTTGAAAACTGCTAAATTCGCCTTTATATTCAATCCAAGTTTCATTAACATTGTCAACTCTTGCCCATTTTAAATCTTTTTTTATGAATTTAATAAGCTCTTTTATACTATCTTCATCACCTTCTGCAACAACTTGTACACTACCATCATAAAGATTTTTTGCATATCCTTTTAAATTTAGTGAATATGCTTTTTGATATACAGAATATCTTAAACCAACCCCCTGAACATATCCTGTTATTTGAAGAAGTACAGTTTTTTTCATTAAATAACCTCCTTCGCTAATCAGTTGTTTTAAAAATAAATTTGTCAATTACGTGTTTTACTCCGTCTTCCATATTTGTCTTTGTTATATAATCAGCAGCTTGTTTAACAGAATCTATTGCATTTCCCATAGCAACTCCTAATCCAGCATATTTAATCATTGCAAGATCATTTTCACTATCACCTATTGCAATCATTTCTTCTCTTTTTATATTTAAATAATCTCCTAAAATTTCTAAGGCTCTTCCCTTACTTACTCCTTTATTAACTACTTCTATATTGTCGTAATAAGAACTTGTAAGCTGTATTAAATTATCAGTTTCAATCTCAGCTCTTATTTTTTTTAATGTATTTTCATCTTCATCAAAAATAATCATTTTTAATATATCATCTTTTATATGATTTATATCTTCCAATGGTTTTTTTATTTCTTTAACATCAACTTTTAATTCTGACTTAAATAATTTATTCCATTCTTTATATCTTTGAAATTTATTTGTCAGTTGAGGAGAATATACAGTTGTATCAGTAATTAATTGAAAATAAGTTTTATATTTGTTACATATTTGAATTATATTTTTCATACTATTAAAATTTAAGATATTTTCATAAATAGTTTGATTATATGGATCTTTTAATAAAGCACCATTACTTGCAATAATAAATGTATTAAAACCTATCATATCGGCATAAGCATATGCAGAAGCATAAACTCTTCCTGTCGATATTACAACATAAATACCTTCTTTATAAGCCTTGTTTAAAGCTCTTAAATTTTCCTCAGAAATTTTTTTATCATGGGTTAATAAAGTATCATCCATATCAATAGCTATAAGCTTGTAATCCATTAATTTCAACTCCTTGTCTATTATATCTATTATATATTAATTATACATTAAATTTTCATAAAAGACTACTTTACATAATCTATTAAAATAATTGACATTATTATTTAAAAGAATTATAATTTAAACATGATATATTAGGGGATAAAAGTTATTATTTATTCCTATTGATCGGAGTGATTATATGGAAAAAACCGCTGTACTATTAAAAGAAAAAGGGCTTAAAGTAACGCCTCAAAGATTAGCTATAATAAACTTTTTAAAAAACACAAATGAGCATCCAAGTGCTGAAACTATTTATAAAAAATTGTCCTCAGATTTTCCTACAATGAGTCTTGCTACGGTTTATAAGACATTAGAAATGCTCAAAAACATAGGACTTATTCAAGAAATAAATGTAGGTGAAGGAAGTTTCAGATATGATGCAAATACAAGTTCTCACCCTCATGTGATATGCTTAAGTTGTGGTAAGGTTGAAGATCTTGAAAATTTACAATTAAAAAATGTATTAGAAGAAGCAAAAAAACACACTGAATATGATTTGGTAGAACAACGTCTATATTTTTATGGATATTGTCCAACCTGTCAAAAACTTAAAAAAATTAAAAGCGAGTAATATACTCGCTTTTAATTTGTAGGCAATATATTCTGTGGTTCACCATTTAAATCTTCCTGCAATTCAGGTTGAACAGAAGGAATGTTATTATCATTTTCTTTAGAATTTACTTCCCGCTCAGTTTTTTGCTTATCTACTTTTTTAGTACCCTTTCTTATAATCCCGTCTACTGCTTTATATACATCGGTATATAAAAATTCCTTTTTGAATAAAACATTATTTATATAAACTAATCTATATATATTAACTTTATACCCTGTATGCTCCTGGACTTCAATAATTTCTTCACCTTCAGGTAAAGTGGGATCATCTACATAGGTTATTTTAGGTTCATATTTCTCAACTATTTCAGAATAGATTTCTATTTTCTTTGATAAATCTTTTGTATATCCATATATATTAACAACAAAATGATTACCATTTAAGAAAGATTCAATATAAATAGGATATTTTGATGAGTTTTCAAATTTTAAATCAAGTATATCGCCAGATATAGTTGCATCTTGCCCTGGTGAAACATACCCGACTGGAAACGTATGATGATATCTTTCATCAATTTTAATATCTGCTCTTAATACTGCATTATATAATGTTGTCGCAACCTGACAAACTCCTCCTCCAATATCAGGAACAAGTTTATTTCCTACAATTACTGGAGCTTCTTTATATCCATTTTCAATAATACGAGGACCTAAGCGTTTATTAAGGGAAAACTTGTCACCAGGCATTAAAATTGCTCCATTAAGTGCTTTTGCAGCTATATACAAATTTTCAGAGCGATTTACATCATTCTGGTTAAATGATGTTGAAAATGTAGCAATTTTACTTTTGATTTGTGCTAATACAGCTTTTTTAACTTTAGCTTCAACTTTTTCAGTTGCAATCAGAACATCTCCAGAATTTTCATTGTTTTTTATAATAGTATCTATGCAATCTCTAACTCTATTAAAAGTCTCTGTTTTATTTACTTTTATGCCATCTTTATCATCAGTTATATTAATGGTACCATTTAAAATATGTATTTTTGCATCTATAGGACTAATTTCAATATCTTTAGAAACTTTTTCTATAAAATCTTTCACTTTTTTTGAGTTCCATTCTGGATAATATATTAAGTATTCACCACTTTTAGATATTTCATATATATTCTTAATTCTTTCAACCGGGTTACCTGTACGCCCTATATTATAAGCATCATCTATGATTTTTTTGTAATCATATTTTAAGTCTATGTCATTTTTAAATAAAGTAAATGTATCATCCTTGTATTTAAGGTTAATTTTTAGATCATCAGGCAAAAAAAGATTATGTTCTAAAATAGAAATAGCTTCTTTTTTGTCATATCCTCCTATACTTATTCCATTTATAAAAACACCTTTAATAATTGTATTAGAATTTAAAATAAAGTAAAAATAAGTTATCGACGTAGTAAATAAAATAAGAATTAAAATTAATAATAAAACATAAAAATAATTATTATTTTTTGGTTTTGTATTAGTATCCTTTGTCTGCATCTGCTTCTCCCCTATTATTTGTAATTGTTTATAAGTGAACCTCCCACGACTGAAGTCGTAGGCTTCTTCCTGCTTCTTCGTCCTCGTAACCTACTAACTCCACAGGCGTAACTTCGGATAGTTCCTACCCTATTTATATTAATTTATATAGCCATACTTAATTCTCTTAATCCTTGATGTAACATATTTTGTGCAGCATTTTCATCCCTTTGATGAATAGTACCACAATTATCGCAAACCCATTCTCTTACGGATAATAATTTTACTTCTTTGTTTATATAACCACATTCTGAACAAGTTTGTGATGATGCAAACCATCTGCTAACCTTATAATATGTCCTACCATACCACATTGCTTTATACTCCAGTTGTCTGCAAAATTCACTCCACGCTACATCAGATATTCTTTTAGCAAGATGAGGATTTTTTATCATGTTCTTTACAGCTAAATCTTCACTGATTATTACTTGGTTTTCGTTAATAATCTTTGAAGATAATTTATGTTGAAAATCTTTTCTGGCATTACTTATTTTCTCATGTAGTTTTGCTATTTTTATTCTTTGTTTATTCCAGTTTTTACTTCCTTTTTTCTTTTTAGCAACTTGTCTTTGCAGTTTTGCTAACTTCTTTTCATATTTTGATATTGCTTTAGGGTCCTCTATATGGTTATTATAATTATCTATTAAAAATTCTTTTAGTCCTAAATCAAAAGCATATACATTATTGTTTTGTGGTAATTGTTTTATTTCTGTGTCAACTAATATAGATACAAAATATTTTCCACTTGGTACTTGTGAAATAGTAGCAGATTTTATCTTTCCATCAAACTTCCTATGTAACTTACATTTTACCCATTTAAGTTTTGGAAGTTTTATTTTATTATTATCAAAATCTACTTCTATGTTGTTGTTAGTAAAATTAGTTGTATAACTAGGTTATCAATTTTATTAAAATCTATAAACATTATTAAAAAATTTAATAAAATT
>JBNAVY010000031.1:0-22824 GCA_049700195.1 Thermoanaerobacteraceae bacterium | reverse complement strand
TGAAAAGTCCTATAAAAATAGGGCTTTTTTCTTATGGTGTAAATTATTACATAATGTTATAATAATATTCGATAAAATATGATATAATTTTACAAAAAACAATATTAAATTCAGGTAAAATTTTATATTATGGAGTATTTTAGAAGGAATTTTGAGATTTTTGTCGAATAATGTATACTATGCCAATAAATAAGGAGGAGATTTTTGGTGGATTTTGGTTTTAGCAATGTCAATTTAATTGAGAAAGCATTATATGCTTCCACAATAAAAAACCAGGTAGTTTCCAATAATATTGCTAATGTAGAAACTCCAAATTTCAAAAGATCTGACGTTGAATTTAGTGAGTTACTCAAAGAATCTCTGACAAGTCAAAAATTAAGAGGTTATATTACAAATCCAAAACATATTCCTATTGGACCTTTACCTTTAGAACAGATTAAGCCAGAAATTGTTCAAGAAAATAAAACTTCTATGAGACTTGATGGAAACAATGTAGATATTGATGCAGAAATGTCTAATTTAGCTAAAAATCAGCTATATTATTATTCACTTGTTCAAAGAGTGAATGGCGAACTAAATACAATTATGGTAGCTGTTAAAGATGGGAGGTAAATATAATGAATTTTTTTAGTGCAATGGATGTAAGTGCATCAGGATTAACAGCAGAAAGAGTAAGAATGGATGTCATTTCTCAAAACATAGCCAATGTAAATACAACAAGAACTATTCAGGGTGGCCCTTATAAGAGAAAACTTGTAACATTTAAAGAAATACAACCAAATTACAGCTTTAAAGATATATTTGATAAAGTCAAGGGGTCATTTAGTGGTGCTGGAGTTGAAGTTACAGGCATTATTGAGGATAACACCACACCATTTAGAGATGTATATGATCCTGGTAATCCAGATGCAAATAAAGATGGCTATTTACAGATGCCAAACATAAATGTAGTTTCTGAAATGGTTGATATGATTTCGGCTACTAGAGCATATGAGGCAAATGTGACTGCTTTTAATGCTGCTAAATCCATGTTGCAAAAATCATTAGAAATTGGGAAAGCGTAGGTGAATCTAAATGATAAATCAAGTTATGGCTGTTACTCCTGTTGATATGAATAATACTAATGTGCAGGCTTTACCAAATAATAAGATAGTTAATTTTAGCGATTTTTTAAAATCTGAATTAAATAATGTAAATGAGCTTCAGATTCAAGCACAACAAAATGACCAAAAATTAGTAACTGGTGATATTGATGATATAAACAAAGTAATGATAGATGCTGCAAAAGCAGATGTAGCTTTACAACTAACTATACAAATAAAAAATAAAGTACTTGAAGCATATCAGGAGATTATGCGAATGCCACTTTAAATTTCTGGGTCTGAAATGAGGTGAATTAATGCCCGACTATTTAAAAACACTAAAAGAACAAGCAAATAACTTTTGGAATAAATTTGAACGAAAACAAAAAATACAAATTGGAATTATTGCTATTTTATTAATTGGCAGTATAAGCTTATTAGTTTACATATTAAATAAGCCTAATTATGAGGTTTTATATACCGATTTAAATGCTAAAGATGCAGGAGTAGTTGTAGATAAACTAAAAAATGAGTTTAAAATACCTTATGAACTTTCTAATAATGGATCTACAATTTTGATACCTTCACAATATAAAGATGAAGTTCGAATGAAACTTGCAACAGAAGGGATTCCTCAAGGAGGATTCAGTTTTCAGGATGCAATGAATAATTCTCTTGCTACAACAGACCAGGAGAGAAGACAAAAATATCTTTACTTTGTACAGAATGAAATAAGAAATTCCTTAAAAACAATAGATGGCGTGCAAGATGCTGTAGTTAATATAGTGGTTCCAGATCAAAACAATTTAGTCCTGTCAAATAGTTCTAATTCCGCAACTGCTGCTGTTATGCTTACACTAAAAAATAATGTAACATTATCTGCAGTTCAGATAAATGGAATAATTGATTTTGTTGCTAAAAGTGTTGAAGGATTAAAGCCTGAAAACGTAACTTTAATAGACAGTAATGGTAAGATATTAACAGCACAAGTAGATTCAAATTTAGAATCTGCTGATACGCAATTTAAAATGCAGAACAAAGTCCAGCAAGATCTTCAAAACAGTATACAAACACTGTTGGAACAAGTATTCGGACCTGGTAATGTTGCGGTAAGAACTAATGTTATATTAGATTTTGATAAAAAAACAGAAGATAGAATTGAATATCAGCCAGTTCAAGGAAATGACAACAAAGGCATTATAAGAAGTGTACAAGATTTAAAGGAAAAAGCAACTGGAACAAATAGCCAAACTTCTGTAGGACAATCAAGCAATAATCCGCCAGTAAATCCTAGTGGAAGCAATGGGACATCTGATTACAATAAAAGTGAAACAACTATAAATTATGAAATAAATCAGATTAAGACTAGCCTTGTTTCTGCTCAAGGGAAAATATCAAACATTTCTGTTGCGGTTGTAGTTAACAAAAATCTTAATGATTCGATGAAACAACAGATATCAGATCTTGTAACAAATGCTGCTGGTGGGAAACTTGTAACTGTTTCGGTTCAAGGAATACAGTTTAACCAAGATTTATTAAAACAGATGCAGGCTAAGACAAAAACTCAAAGCACGATATTGCCTTATTTATTATCAGGTATTTTAGCTGCACTTCTCTTAGGGGGAATAATAGCTGTGGTTGCTATTAGAAAAAAGAAAAAAGATATACAGGTAAGCCCTGAAGAAGAAGCACTTTCTATGATAGAGCAAATTGAAGAAATTGATATAGATGCATCTGAAAAGGATGAAAAGAAAAAACAAATTGAAAAATTTATAAAACAAAAGCCAGAGATAGTTGCACAATTGATACGTACATGGCTTAATGAAGAGTAGGTGGTGAATATATGGCAAGAGGATCTCTGACAGGAAAACAAAAAAGTGCAATGCTTATGATTGCACTGGGACCAGATGTGTCTGCACAAGTTTATAAAAATTTAAAAGCAGATGAAATTGAACAATTGACTTTGGAAATTGCTAATGTAAAAAATTTAACACCTGAAGAAAAACAAAAAGTTTTAGATGAATTTTATAATATGTGTATTGCTCAGGAATACATAATAGAAGGCGGTATTGATTATGCAAAAGAAGTATTAGAAAAAGCCTTAGGAGCACAGGAGGCATTTGAAGTAATAAACAGATTGACATCAACTTTGAAAGTAAGACCTTTTGATTTTGTTAGAAGAGCAGAGCCTTCACAAATTTTAAATTTTATACAAAATGAACATCCTCAAACTATAGCTATGATATTGTCATATTTAAAGCCGCAGCAAGCAGGATCGATATTATCTTCATTGCCAGAAAATCTTCAAGCCGAAGTAGCTATGAGAATAGCCACTATGGAAAGTACTTCTCCTGAAATAGTGAAAGAAGTGGAAAGAATATTAGAGAAAAAACTCTCATCACTAGTAACACAAGATTATACTTCTTCTGGAGGTATACAGTCTATAGTAGATATATTAAATGCTGTTGACAGAGGGACTGAAAAGAACATAATTGATACACTTGAAACGATTGATATAGAACTTGTTGAAGAGATCAAGAGAAGAATGTTTGTTTTCGAAGATATATTAACATTAGATTCCAGATCAATACAAAGAGTTTTAAGAGAAGTTGATAATCACGATATTGCACTTGCTCTTAAAGGTTCTAATGAAGAAGTACAAAAAGTTATTTACAGTAATATGTCAAAAAGGCTTGCAGATATGATAAAAGAAGATATACAGTATATGGGACCTGTAAGATTAAAAGATGTAGAGGAATCCCAGCAGAAAATTGTTAATATAATCAGAAAACTTGAGGAAGCTGGTGAAATTGTTATATCAAGAGGAGGAGGAGATGAGATAATTGTATAATGTCTTGAAATATAAAAATATTAATTTTTCATCTCCAGTTGTTCTTGAAATAAATCAATACTGCAATAAAATCCATACAGATCCTGAAAAAGAATCTGAAAATACTATTGAAAAGCCACAAAATAATAAAAAAATGCTGATTTCACAAGAAATAAAATCAATTAAAGAACTTGTAAAAAAAACTACAGAAGTACAAAACCATATAATTAAAAAAACACAAAAAGATGCTGAATTGATTTTAATAAATGCTAAAATGGAAGCCGAGAAAATTTTAAACGATTATAAAAATAAAGGCTATGAAGAAGGGTATAAAGAAGGATATAATAAAGGTTTTGAAAAAGGTGAATTAGAAGCAAATTCGATTATTGAAGAAGCAAAGCATATAAAAGAAGACATTATTAAAGAAAAAGAAAGATTATATAAGGAATTTGAAAGTGACATGATAAGTCTTATAGTCCAATCTGTCGAAAAAATAATAGATATAAATCTAAAAGAAAATAAGGATTTAATTTTAAATTTAATAAAAAAAGGATTAGAAAACTACAACAATTTTGAGAAGGTAACAGTGAGAATATCTGAAAGTGATTATGAAAATGTAATAAAAAATAAAGAGAAACTTCTAAGAACAGTAGAATTTATTGATGATATTAATATAATAAAAGATTTATCTTTAAAAAAAGGCGATTGTATTATTGATACAAATTCTGGTGTTATTAATTCTGGCATATATACACAGCTTGAGGCATTTAAAAATATAATTGTAGGTGTATTAAATGAGTAATGGGGTTTTTGATAAATATTTCAAGGTTTTATCTGAAAAAAAACTTATTCAATATTATGGCAGAGTGTCTCAAGTAATTGGCCTTACAATAGAAAGTAATGGTCCGCTATCAAACATAGGTGAAATATGTAAAATAAAATCAATAAATGGAGTCGATGTTTTAGCTGAAGTTGTAGGATTTAAAGAAGAGAAGGTTTATTTAATGCCTCTCGGTAATATGGAGGGTATAGGGGCAGGTAACAAAGTCATTGCTACAGGACAAAATTTAAAAATTAATGTTGGAGACAATCTGCTTGGCCGTGTTTTAGATGGTCTTGGAAATCCTATAGATCATAAAGGAAATTTAAAATACGATAAAGCTATTAGCACTAACAATTCTCCTCCTGATCCTCTAGAAAGAAAAAGAATAAAAGAAGTAATGCCACTTGGTATTAAGGCTATAGATGGACTTTTAACTTGCGGTAAGGGACAAAGAATAGGAATATTTGCCGGTAGTGGAGTAGGTAAAAGTACACTTTTAGGTATGATGGCTAGAAATGCTAAAGCAGATTTAAATGTAATAGCTTTAATTGGAGAAAGAGGCAGAGAGGTAAATGAATTTATTGAAAAAGACCTTGGAGAAGAGGGACTAAAAAAATCTGTTGTTATAGTTGCTACATCAGATACACCTGCATTAATAAGAGTAAAGGGAGCAATGACAGCTACATCTATAGCAGAATATTTTAGAGATCAAGGTAAGGATGTATTACTTATGATGGATTCCGTCACGCGTTTTGCTATGGCTCAAAGAGAAGTAGGGCTTTCAATAGGCGAAGCTCCTGTTTCAAGAGGTTATACCCCATCAGTATTTTCAGTTTTACCAAAACTCCTTGAAAGATCAGGATGTTCAAGAAAAGGGTCTATAACAGCTCTATATACGGTACTCGTTGATGGTGATGATTTAAATGAACCTATAGCAGACTCAGTTCGAGGAATTTTAGATGGACATATAGTTCTTTCAAGAAAACTTGCAAACAAAAATCATTATCCTGCAATAGATGTTTTAAGCAGTGTAAGCAGAGTTATAAATGATATAATAACTGACGAACATAAAGAATATATTGCCCAATTTAAAGATATTTTAGCAACCTATACAGAGTCTGAAGACCTTATAAATATAGGTGCATATACATTTGGTAGTAATGAAAAAATAGACAAGGCAATTGAATTAAATGATAGTATGAACAATTTTTTAATGCAAAAAGTTGATGAAGCTTATGATTTTGATACTACTAAAGAATTACTGAAAAAATCAATAAGCAGGTGATATTTTGAAAAAATTTGAATTTAATTTACAGCCTATTTTAGGTATTAAAGAACAAAAAGAAAAGATTGAAAAAGATAAATTAGCAAAGTTAGTTTATGATTTAAATTTAGAAAAAGAAAAACTTAATAAACTTATAAATGAAGCAAACAAAAATTTAAATCAAAATTACAAAGAATTAATTAATGGAACAAAAATTTCAAAATTAATTCAATATGATACATATCTAAAAGCTCTTTTCAAAAGTATAGAAAACCAAAAATATGTAATAAATATTTTACAAAACAGTATTGAAGTATCTAAAAAAAATTTAGTAGAAATAAGTAAAGAAAAAAAAGCCCTAGAAAATTTAAAAGAAAAGAAACTAGAGGAATTTAAGTATATGCAGAATATTGAGTATAACAACTTTGTTGATGAACAAATAAGTTTTAAAACAGCTAAATCCTATTAGGAGGATGAAGATGCAGAATAAAGATGTACAAGTAAAAGAACCTGTTAAGAAAAAATCTTTAAAAAAGCTTTTAATAATTTTATCTATCATTTTAATTCTGTTAAGTTCTGCAGCTTTAGTATATTTTAACATTTTTAATTTACAAGGGATTATCACTAAGGAGTTAAGTAAAATACCAATTATAAAAGGACTAATAAATACAAATGTGGTATCTAATAAATTAAGTCCAATTGATGAGTTAAATCAGAAAATTAAAAGTTATGAAATCAATATAAACAATCTAGAAGAAAAAATTAAAGATAAACAAAAACAAATTGACACATTAACAAATGAACTTAATTCAAAGCAGTCAGAACTTAATAAAACACAAAGTGATCTTGAAAATCTGAAATTACAGTTTGAAGCAAAGCAACTAAGCATGAAGAATATAGCTTCATATTATGAAAATATGGATCCGCAAAATGCTGCTAAAATTTTAGAAAATATGAGTGATAATGATGTAATAACTGTTCTTACTACAGTAAATAAAGATACTGCATCGAAAATATTAGAGAATTTAAAATCGGATAAAGCAGCAAAAATTACAAATATATTAATCAAAAATGCTCAATTAAAACCTTGAAAGGAGGTGATAAAATGGTTGTAATTGCAGAAAAAAATTTATTACCCGTAAAAAGTCCTGTTTCAATGAAAAAAAATTATGATAAAAAAATTGATGTTAAAGATTTTAATAAGTTTATTTATAATGATAAACTTAAAAATGAAAATACTTCAGAAGATAAATCAAATAATCTTAAAAGTAAAATAACAACAACTGCAGACAAAAATTCATCTAAGATAAATATAAAAGATAATTCTAAAAATATAGATATAAATGAAAAAAATAATGAAATAACATATATTTTAGATGAGAAAACTTATTTATTTGTAAACAAGTTAATTGAAGAATTGCAAAACGAGAATTTTACGTCAAATTTAACTAATCAGAATATAAAAGATTTAAATTTATTAATTCAAAAAAATATATATTCGTTATTAAATGATAAAGGCAATTTATCTAGAGAAGAAGTTTTACAACAAATTGTAGATAAATTGGAACAAGATTTTAATATAACAATAGATGTCAAAAAAATATTAAGTATATTTGATAAGATACCAAAAAATCAAGAAATTAGTATTAATAATAAAAATATTACTATTATAAATAACAATGATAATAGTTCAAAATCAGATAAAAAAGAAATAGAACCTAATGTTATTAATAAAACAAATATAAAAATATCAGGTAATAATTTTTTAAACACTCAATCTACACAAACGAATACTGATACACAAGAAAATACTTCACAAAATAATGATGATAAAAATCTAAATAATGCTCGAAATAATGATATACAAATAAAAGAGAATAGTAACAAAAATGATTTTATTGGCAAAACTCAAAAAACAGCTAATCAAAATGAAACAGAAGTGCAGGATAATATTACTTTTATTAATAATGTGCCTGACAAAAGGAGTAATATCAATGTTCTTGGTAGTAATAATGAAAAGCTAAAACCAATGGAACAATCTGTATTTGATCAGATAGTAAAAAATGTTGAAATTTCAAAGGCAGAAAATTTATCATCAGTAAAAATTCAATTAAAGCCTGATTTTCTTGGGAAAATTGAAATTAATTTAGTTACAGCAGATGGAAATGTAACAGCACATGTAATTACAGATAGCGAAAAATTAAAGCATCAGATAGAAAGTAATTTAGCAATTTTAAGCAATCAGCTTGATACAAAAGGAATTAAAATTGACAGTTTTAATGTTACAGTTGATAAAAATATGCAGTTTACACCTCAGTATAGTGGACAAAATTTTAAAGATGAAAGCTATAAGGGTAATAATCAAGAAGACCAGGGGCTTAACATGTTAAAAAATCATTATGAGCTTGACAATTTAAGTATTACAAATCATGTAAATCTTATTTCAGATGAGCATATAGATTTAAAAGCATAAGAAAGGAGGATTTTAAATGGAAATAAATAATATTAACACAGATTATAGCAGTATGTATAATCAAAATAAAAAAGTAAACACAAATAAAGACGTTCTTGGGAAAGACGATTTTTTAAAACTGTTAGTTACACAGCTTAAAAACCAAGATCCTTTAAACCCGATGGATGACAAAGAGTTTATTGCACAAATGGCTCAATTTTCTACATTAGAGCAAATGCAGAATATGAATTCAGGATTTAATAATTTAAGAGCAATTGGTCTTTTAGGCAAAAATGTGTATGCTACACTAAATAATAATGGTAATATAAACGATGTATTTGGTAAAGTTGATAGTATTTACAGAAAAAATGGTGAATATTATCTTGTTGTTGGGAATGTTGATGTTCCATTAGATTCAGTAACAGCTGTATCTGATTGAGGTGGGGGTTATGTCTGAAATTTTTAAAATAAATAATAATATTAATCAAAACTTTTATGATAATAGAGTAAATAAAACTACAGATACATCTTTTCAGAGAATATTAGATAATGAAATTAAGGAAGTTAAGTTTTCTAAACATTCTATTGATAGAATTAAAAATCGAAATTTAAATTTAACAGAAAATGATTACCAGAAACTTGTTGAAGCAGTCAATAGAGCTGAGCAGAAAGGCATTAAAGATTCTTTGATTATTATTAATAATAAAGCTTTTGTAGTAAATTTAAAAAGCAGGACAATTGTTACTGCAATAGATAGTCAAACTCTAAAAAATAGTATTTTTACAAATATAGATGGTGCTGTAATTATATGAGCTGGACCATTTAGGAGGCTCTTCGCTTTTGAATGACAGATAAAGCAAGCAGCACAAAAAAAGGAGGAGAAATAATGTTAAGGTCAATGTATTCTGCAGTATCTGGCTTAAAAGCACATCAAGCCAGGATGGATGTTATTGGTAATAATATAGCAAATGTAAATACAGTTGGATACAAAGCAAGTAGAATGACTTTTAAGGAGATTTTCAGCCAGACAATAAAAGGTGCTTCAGCACCACAAGGTAGCGGAGGAGGTACTAACCCCCAGCAGATAGGTCTTGGGGTGTCAATAGCATCAATTGATACTTTATTTACAAGAGGAGGAGCACAAAGAACTGATAATCCAACAGATTTATCAATCGATGGAAATGGATTTTTCATAGTATCAAATGGTGGGGCTAATTTATACACAAGAGCTGGCAATTTTAATTTTGATTCTCATGGAGATCTTGTCACACCTGATGGGTATAAAGTTTTAGGATGGATGTCTGCGGATGGCAAAACGGTAAATTCAGATACAGGTAATCTTGTGCCGATCAGTCTAAATAACTGGTCAAGTATAAATCCACTGTCAACAACAAGTATGGAAATAGGAGGTAACCTTGATTCCCAAACAATATTAGATGGCAGTATAAACTATAATATAATTGTTTATGATTCTCAAGGAGCAAGTCACATTGCAACAATGACATTTACAAGAAATACTGCCGATGGATGGACATGGAATGTTTCTTCGCAGGATCCGGCTATACAAACTATTGACGGTAGTGGAACATTGACATTTGGATCAGATGGTAAGATTTTACCTGATAACAATGGCAATAGAATTGCAAATGGAACTTTAACTTTTACAATGAATAATGCAAACAGTAATGCAACAATTGGACCAGTTTCAATTGATTTATCGAATCTTACAATGTATTCAAGCGAAACTGATTTAAGAGAACTTGGTAAAAATGGTAATGCTGCTGGTTCTTTAGAAAGTATAAATATTGACAAATATGGTGTTGTTTCAGGAATATATTCAAATGGAAGAAGACAGACGATAGGACAAATTGCAATAGCAGACTTTCAAAATCCTATGGGTCTTGAAAAGACAGGCAATACAATGTTTATAAATACTGTAAACTCTGGTGAACCAATAATTGGAATACCTGGGACTGGAACAAGAGGTGGATTAAATCCAGGAACCTTAGAGATGTCAAATGTTGATTTAGCTAATGAGTTTTCTGATATGATAACAACAGAAAGAGGCTTTCAAGCTAACTCTAAAATCATTACAACATCAGATGAAATGCTCCAAGACCTTGTAAATCTTAAGAGATAATCTGCAGGGCTTATGCCCTGCAGATATTATGGAGGGGTAAAATGATAAAAGTTACCCGTTTAAATGGGGAAGAGTTTGTTGTAAATGCGGAACTTATTGAATTTATTGAAAAAACACCAGATACAGTAATAAGTTTAACAACAGGGAAAAAAATTGTTGTTAAAGAAAGTGTTGATGATATTATACTTAAAACTATTGAGTATAAACGCAAAACATTATCTGGTATTTATAATCGATTTTAAACTAAAGAGGTGTTTATATGAATAATAAAACAATTTTAATTGTTGTTGTTGCAGTTGTTATTTCTTTTGGAGCAGCTTTTATGTATTTTAATAGTACATCTTCTAATAAACCTAAGGAATTAACATATTATAATTATTCACCAGGAAGTGAATTTATAACGAATTTAAAAGGTGATGGAAAGTTTGTAAAAGCTTCAGTAGAACTTCAATTTTATGATAAAAATGTGCAAAAAGTTTTAGAAGAACAAAATCCTAAAATTCGTGATCTTATAATACAAATATTAAGAAGCAAAACTGAAAAAGATGTCGAGGGGCCAGAAGGTCAACTAAAGCTGCAGAATGATATTAAAAATGCGATAAATAAAATAATAGGTGAAGGCAAAGTTGTTAATGTGTATTTTGATGAATTTATTGTTCAATAGGGAGGAGGGTTCCCTTTGCCTGATATTCTGTCACAAAATGAAATTGATGAGTTATTAAAAGCAGTAAATACAGGAGGCCTTGATGTAAAAGAGATTACATCAACTTCTGATAAAAAAATAAGACAATATGATTTTAGAAGGCCTAACAAGTTTTCAAAAGATCAACTTCGAACTTTACAGATGATTTTTGATAATCTAGCAAGATCACTGACAACTTTTTTCTCTGGATATTTGCGAACCATGGTAAATGTTTCTGTAATTTCGATTGAACAAATTACTTATTATGAATTTAGTAATTCCCTTACCAACCCAGTATTTATATCAATTTTTGAAGCAGAACCCCTGGAAGGTCCTATTTTGTTTGAATTAAATAATAATACAACTTATGCAATTCTAGACAGATTGTTAGGGGGTCTTGGTAAAGGTGAACTTTTAGAGAGAGATTACACAGAAATAGAAATGGGATTATTAACTAGAATTGTTAAACAGGTTATTCCTCTTTTTAAAGAACCATGGAATAATATACTTGATATGAATCCAGTACTTATGAGAATTGAAACAAATTCTCAATTTACACAGATTATTTCACCAAATGAAACAATTGCACTTTGTACATTGTCAATAAAAATAAATGAAACTGAAGGAATGATTAATTTTTGCTTGCCACATATAACCCTTGAACCAATCTTACCAAAATTAACTACAAAGTTCTGGTTTTCAAATTTAAAAAAAGAGGAATCTAATAAATCTGAATTTTTAAAGGAGAAAATAAGTAAAACCTACATACCTCTTAAAGTTGAAATTGGCCAGGCAACTGTAGCAATACGGGATTTGTTGAATTTTGAAGTAGGAGATATCATAATGCTGGATAAAAATTTTAAAGATCCAGTAGATATAGTAATAGATAAAAAAGTAAAGTTTCAAGGTATACCTGGTATAAAAAACAAAAAATACAGTGTCAGAATTACTAGAGTTGTTTACAAAGGAGATGAAGAAAGTGAGTGAATTCTTATCACAGGAAGAAATTAATGCATTATTAAAAGGTCTTAGCACAACTGATATAAATATCGCCGACAGTGGAAATTTAAGCGATGAGGAACAAGATATATTAGGAGAAATAGGCAATATAAGTTTTGGGACATCCGCTACAACTCTATACACTTTATTAAACAATAAAGTCACTATTACTACACCTAAAGTAAGTGTTATAAAATGGGAGGATTTAAAAAAAGAATTTAATATACCATATGTTGCAGTTGATGTAGAATATACAGAAGGAATAAAAGGCAGAAATTTATTAATCTTAAAAGAAGAAGATGTAATAAAAATAACAGATCTAATGATGGGTGGAACTGGAAATGTCGAAATTGGTGAAATAACAGAGTTACATTTAAGTGCAATAAGTGAAGCAATGAATCAGATGATTGGTTCAGCCTCAACATCTTTAGCAACTTTATTAAATAAAAGTATCAATATTTCTCCTCCAAAAGCTTTTATTGTAGATTTTGCTACATATTTGCCTGATGACATAGCTTTTTCAACAGATAAAGTGGTAAAGGTTGCTTTTAAAATGGAAGTTGGTAATATTATTGATAGTGAAATAATGCAAATATTACCAATTGATTTTGCAAAAGAGCTTGTAAAAAGTGTGCTGTCGAAAAATGTAGAAAAAATAGATGAACCTACTTTTCAAACTGAAGATTTTGATGATATAATAGAAATTGAAGAAAAAGATGGTGAAAAAGAAAAGGAGGGGACAGAAAAGCTAAATAATGTAAAAGCTGATAATTATAATTTTAATGAAAGAAATGAAGATACAAAAAAAGCTATAAAAAAAGATATAAAAGTTGATGTTAGTCCGGTAATTTTTCAAAACTTTGATGATGATATTTCAAAACACAATTTTGAGGGTATAGATAATATTGATTTAATTTTAGATGTTCCTTTGACAATAACAGTTGAACTGGGTAAAACAAAAAAACTTATTAAAGATATTTTAGAATTAAGTGAGGGATCAGTGATTGAACTGGATAAACTTGCAGGAGAACCTGTAGACATATTAGCAAATGGTAAATACATAGCAAAAGGTGAGGTTGTAGTTATAGATGAGAACTTTGGTGTGAGAATTATAGATATTGTCAACCAGAATAAGAGAATTAGCAATTTATAATATATGAGGAGGAATCATTTGTGAGTAAAATAATGATTGTTGATGATGCTGCATTTATGAGAATGATGATAAAAGATATTATAACAAAAAATAATTTGGGGAGTATAGTTGAAGCAGAAAATGGTGCAGTTGCCTTTGAAAAGTATTTTCAAGAAAATCCTGATTTAGTAATAATGGATATTACAATGCCAGAAGTAGATGGCATACAGGCAGTGAAACTTATAAAAGCAAAAGACCCTAATGCAAAGATTATAATGTGTTCTGCTATGGGTCAGCAGGCGATGGTTATAGAGGCAATTCAAGCTGGAGCTAAAGATTTTATAGTTAAGCCGTTTCAGGCAGATAGAGTAATTGAAGCTGTTAAGAAAATATTGAAGTGAGGAATTAAGGTGAACACTTATAATTATTTATTACAGCTTATATGGTTTATAATTATATTTATTTTAATTATTGCTGCAGCATATTTTATTACAAAATTTATAAGTAAAAGTACTTATATACATACAAAAACAAATAATATGGAAATACTTGATTTTATTTCTTTGGGCAAAGATAAAGGTCTTTATATAATAAGAGTAGGAAGTGAGTATATACTTATAGGTGCAACAAATGGTAATATAAATTACCTTAAAAGTATAAATAAAAATGAAATTTCTATTGTTGCAAAAGACAAGATTGATTTTCCGCAGACCCTTAATTTTTCTATACAAAAAATAAAAAAGTACACAAATAGATATATGGGAAAAAAAGATGGTGAAAAAAAGTGAAAAAACTATCATTTTATATAATATTCTTATTAACTATGTTTTCCAACAAAGCTATATATGCTGCACCTTCCCTTGCAGATGCTGGTATAACCAGTTTAATGCCTAAACCACAGGATATGACAACAAGTCTTCAGATTGTACTGCTATTAACAATTCTTTCATTGGCGCCTTCAATATTAATTATGATGACGTCATTTACAAGAATAATTATTGTTCTTTCCTTTTTAAGGAACGCACTGGGGCTGCAACAAATGCCCCCTAATCAAGTATTAATAGGTCTTGCTCTATTTTTGACACTTTTTATAATGGCACCAGTAGGAGAAAAAATAAATAATAATGCTATTATTCCATATACACAAGGGAAAATAACTCAACAAGAAGCTTATGATAATGCAAAAAGTCCAATAAAAGATTTTATGCTCAAACAAACAAGAAAAACTGATTTAAATTTATTTATAAATATTTCAAAATTAAAAGTGGATAAGGTTGAAAATTTGCCAATGAGGGTTATTATACCATCTTTTATAATAAGTGAATTAAAAACAGCTTTTGAAATTGGTTTTATAATTTATATACCTTTTTTAATTATTGATATGGTAGTTGCGAGTGTTCTTATGTCGATGGGTATGTTTATGCTGCCTCCAGTTCTGATATCTTTACCATTTAAAATTTTATTATTTGTATTGGTTGATGGTTGGAACTTAGTTGTCAAATCGCTTATTATTGGCTTTAGATAGGGGTGATAGTTATGACTACAGGTCTTGTACTTGATATTGGAAGACAGGCATTAACAACAACACTTATGATTGCTGCTCCTCTTCTTGCAATAGCATTAGCAGTTGGTCTTTTAATAAGTATTTTTCAGGCAACTACACAGATTCAGGAACAAACTCTTTCATTTGTACCAAAAATTGTTGCTATACTAGTTTCGTTAATTTTATTTGGACCTTGGATGCTTACAACTTTAGTAAATTATACAGAAAGGCTGTTTTTAAATATAAACAGTTTTATAAGATGATATGGATATTGTACAGTATATAACTAGTAATGTAGAATTATTTTTGCTTGTTTTTGTAAGAATGCTGGGAATTTTTATATTAACACCTTTTTTTGGTACAAAAAATGTTCCAACTACAATTAAAATAAGTTTGGGTTTTTTTACATCAATTTTAGTTTTTAATATAATAAGTTATCCAGTAAATATGCCTTCTAATCTTTATCAATATTTTATGGTTATAATTTCTGAGTTTTTAGTAGGACTTATTATTGGACTAGCCTCAATGATTGCTTTTAGTGCCATATATTTAGCGGGACAGCTTATAGATTATCAAATCGGATTTGGAATGGTAAATGTATTAGCAATACATACTGAAGCACAAGTCCCTATTATGGGTAATTTTATTTATATTTTAACAATACTTTTATTTATGCTGATTAATGGACATTATATTATATTTATTGTACTTGCAAAAAGTTTTGAAATTATACCTCCCGGAGGAATATTTTTCAACTTAGACAGTATTTCTAATATTTTAACAAAGATGACGTCAGATATGTTCATTCTGGGATTTAGGATAAGTGCACCTATAATTTTGACTACATTTTTGACTGATTTAACTTTAAGTGTAATTTCCAGAACTATACCGCAGCTTAATGTTTTTATGGTAGGAATGCCACTTAAAATTTTTGTCGGTATTTTTACTTTGATAATAATGTTGCCAATGTATTTAGCAATTATTGATATTATGTTTAATGGTATGAATGCTGATATATTTGAGCTAATGAAATTTATGCATAGGTGATGAATAATGTCAATTAATCTACAGCTTTTTGCTTCTGAAAAGACTGAACCAGCAACCCCTAAAAGACGCCAGGATGCCAGAAAGAAAGGACAAGTTTTTCAAAGTAAGGAAATTACATCGGCATTTATAATAATAATCGGATTTTTAGCAGTATATTTGCTTTTAATTCCTTCTTTTGAAAAACTAATGGCATTTGTTAAGTTTTTATACTTTAATTATTCTGGACCAAATGATGATGTTTTTACAATAAATGGTTTAAAAATTTTAAGTGGTCTTGTTTTAGATATTACAGTTAAAATAATTGCACCTATTATTTTGGTAATTTATATAGTATCTTTTATTTCTACTTATTTTCAAGTTGGAGTTATTTTTACTACGGAGTCTTTAAATTTTAAAATAGACAGACTAAACCCTGTTGAAGGTTTTAAAAGAATCTTTTCTAAGAAGGCTTTAATGGAATTAGCTAAATCAATTATAAAGATTGTGATCATATTCTATATTATTTATTCTTTTTTAATACAGCAGTATAAAGGAATACCAATGTTATTAGATATGTCAGTTCAGGATATTTTAAAATATGCACTAAAGATTGTATTAGGTATAACTATTCGCATAGGTATAATACTTATTGCTTTAGGAATTATGGATTATATTTTTCAATGGAGAGAATATGAATCGAATTTAAAAATGAGCAAAGAGGATATCAAAGAGGAATTTAAAGAAACAGAAGGTAATCCGCAGATTAAATCAGAAATAAAAAGAAAGCAACGCCAGATTTCAATGAAGAGAATGATGCAGGATATTAAAAAGGCTGATGTTATTATTACAAACCCTACACATTTAGCAATAGCACTGATGTATGATACAAATATTGGTGCAGCACCAGTTGTCGTTGCAAAAGGCCAAGACCTGATTGCACACAGAATAAAAGAAGAAGCCTATAAATATAACATACCGATTGTAGAAAATAAGCCACTGGCACAAGCACTTTTTAAATCTTCAGAAATAGGAGATATGATACCCCCAGATTTGTATCAAGCTGTTGCAGAAGTCCTTGCTTATGTATACAGCTTAAAGGGAGAATAGGAGGGATATTTTGAAATTTTCAGAACTGAGCATAGCTCTTGTAGTTGTTGGTATAATTTTAATTATAATTATTCCTGTATCGCCGATTGTAATGGATTTTTTGCTTTTATTTAATATTACTCTTTCAATAATTATTTTATTGACAACAATGTATGTTAAAGATGCAATGGAATTCTCTATTTTCCCTTCGGTATTACTTATTACAACATTGCTGAGATTATCTTTAAATATTTCAAGTACAAGACTTGTACTTGGTAACGCATATGCAGGAAGCGTTATTAATGCGTTTGGACATTTTGTAATAGGAGGAAACCCTTTAGTTGGTTTTATAATATTTTTAATAATTGCTATAGTGCAATTTTTAGTAATAACTAAGGGTGCTGAAAGAGTTTCAGAAGTTTCTGCCAGATTTACTCTTGATGCTATGCCAGGAAAACAGATGGCTATAGATGCTGATTTAAATGCTGGTTTAATATCTGACAAAGAAGCTGTAATTAGAAGAAAAAAAATACAAGAAGAAGCCAAGTTTTATGGATCGATGGATGGAGCAAGTAAATTTGTTAAAGGTGATGCTATTGTTGGTATTATAATCATAATAATAAATATTTTAGGTGGTTTTATTATCGGTATGCTAATGAAAGGCATGGACGCAATGCAAGCTCTAAATACTTATACAGTATTAACAGTAGGTGATGGTCTTGTAAATCAAATACCTGCACTGTTAATTTCAACTGCAACTGGCATAATAGTTACAAGATCAGCATCTGAAGGAAACATAGGTAAAGATATTATAAATCAAATCTTTAAACAACCTAAAATACTAAGAATAGCAGGAGGGCTACTTTTGACTCTTATTTTAGTACCAATGCTTCCTAAACTTCCGCTAATGATTATTGGAGGAATGTTTTTATATTTGAGTTTTGTACAAAGTCCTAAAATTGCTCAAAAAGATGAAGAACAGGAAGAAAGTATTAAAGAATTAGAAGATGTAAGAGATCCTAGAAAAGTATATGATTTATTACAGGTTGATTTAATAGAAGTTGAATTTGGTTATGAGCTTATACCACTTGCCAGTGGTGATTTACTTGATAGAATTGTTATGATAAGACGTCAAATAGCAATAGATATTGGAATTGTTGTCCCAATGATAAGGCTACGAGATAATATTCAATTAAAGCCTAATGAATATATAATAAAAATAAGAGGTAATGAAATTGGAAGAGGAACAGTATATGTTGACAAATATTTAGCTATGAGTGCAGGAGAACATGACAATGATATTAGTGGAATCAAAGATAGAGAGCCGGCTTTTGGACTTCCTGCTGTTTGGATTGACGAGAGCGAAAGACCTAAGGCAGAATCTAAAGGTTATACAGTTGTTGACGTTCCATCAGTTATTGCAACACATTTGACATATTTGATTAAGAAACATGCTTATGAATTATTAGGCAGGCAAGAGGTACAAGGTTTACTTGATAATATAAAGAATACTAATCCTGCATTAGTAGATGAGATTGTTCCAAAACTTTTAAGTTTAGGTGAAATAGAAAAAGTTTTGTCTAATTTATTAAAAGAAGAATTATCTATTAGGGATTTAGTTACTATATTAGAAACTTTAGCTGATTATGCACCTATTACAAAAGATACAGATGTACTTACTGAATATGTAAGGCAAGCTCTTGCAAGAACTATATCAAACAAGTATGCACCTACAGGAAAATTAAATGTTATAACTTTAGATCCAAATATTGAACAGATTATATCAAGCAGTATAAATCAGACAGACCATGGGACATATTTAGCTATAGAACCTACAACAATGCAAAAGATTTTAAAAAATATCCATGAAACTGTAAGACAAATAACTTTAAAAGGAGAACAAGCCGTTATATTGACTGCTCCAATAACAAGGATATATTTAAAAAGGCTTGTAGAACAGATATCTTCTGATATAGCAGTTCTTTCTTATAATGAATTAATGCCTAATATAGAAGTATTTTCGGTTGGGACGGTGAAATTAAGTGAAAGTTAAGAAATATATAGCTCAAGATTATCAAGAAGCAATGAAAATGGTAAAGGCGGAAATGGGAAGTAATGCTGTTATACTTCATCAAAATAAGATTCGTAATAAAGGAATAATGGGTTTTTTTGGTAAATATAAAGTTGAAGTAGTGGCTGCAGTTGAAGATCAACCATTAAATAATGTAAACAACATAATCAAAAATGATATTAATGAGTTAAAAATTATGATAAAAAAATTAAATTCAGGAATTTCCAGCAAAGATGTTGCAATAAAACCCCAAAATGATAATAAAGTGTTAAATAAATTATTAAAGTATGGTATTAATCCAGAACTTTCTGAAGCTTTAGCTGAAGGAATATCTTCTTTTAATGATAGTGGAATCAAAACTTTACAGCAAAGACTTATTTCATTTATGGGAATTCCGCAAAAACTTGATACTACAAGAAAGAAAAAAGTACTTTTTATAGGACCTACTGGTGTTGGTAAAACAACAACAATTGCAAAAATAGCTTCTAATTTGATATTAAATGAAAAAAAGAAAGTTATTTTAATTACAGCAGATATATTTAGAATAGCAGCTGTAGAACAATTAAAGACGTATGGTGATATTTTAGGTGTGCCAGTAAAAGTTGTCAATAATATATTTGAATTTAACAAATTGTTACCAGAGATTCAGGAATATGATATTGCTCTAGTAGATACTGCAGGGAGAAGTCATAAAGATCAGAAAAAGATAAATGAACTTAAAACCTTTGTTAAATACAGCAATTGTGATGAAACATTTCTTTGTTTAAGTGCTACTACAAAATCAGAAGATTTAGAAAAGATAATTGATATGTATAAATTTGCGGGTGATTATAAGCTACTTATTACAAAATTAGATGAAACTGATAATTTAAGTTCTGTTATAAATGCAAAATATTATGCTAACAGACCATTATCTTATTTTACAAATGGACAGATTGTGCCAGATGATATATATTTAGCTAATTATGATGAGATAGTTTTAAATATTATAAAGGGGAATTAAATATGGATCAAGCCGAAAACTTGAGAAAAATTCTGTTGGAAAAGAAAACAAAAAAAAGTAGAGTTTTAATAATTACAGGTGGCAAAGGAGGGATTGGGAAAACATTTATATCAATAAATTTATCATTAGCGCTAAGAAAATTGGGTTTTAAAGTTACTATTATTGATGCCGACCTGGGTTTTTCAAATGTTGAAATTGAACTTGGGCTAATGCCCAAATATACTTTATATGATGTAATATACAATAATAGAACTATTGCAGAAGTTATTAATGAAGGCCCGCTTGGAATTAATTATATTTCATCTGGTGGGGACTTTAATTTAGTATCTAATGCAGAAATAAATCTGGGGATTTTTTTAAGCAATATTAAACTTTTAGATTATTATTCTGATTTTGTGATTGTAGATACTGGTGCTGGATTAAATAATGTTGTAAAAAGCTTTTTAGAAGCTGGTAATGAAGTCTTTGTAATAGTAACTCCCGAACCGACTTCTATAATGGATGCATATACACTTATAAAATATTCTTTTAAAAATAATGACAAAAAAATAAATATTATTATAAATAAAGCTAAAAATTTTGAAGAATACAGAGAAGTTTATAATAGATTTGATAGTGTTGTAAAAAATTACTTGGGAATTAATGTATATGATATTGGGTATTTAGAATATGATTATAAAATTATGGAATGTATAAAAGAACAGAAACCAATAATTTTAAAATATGAAAATAGCAAAACATCAAAAAGTTTTATGGCTATGGCTGCAAAAATTGCTGATAGACCTTTTGATGTTGAATCAGGTGGGGTTTTTAGCTTTTTTAATAAACTTTTTAAAAGGGGGATTTAGATGACAATTGATAAATTAAATCCAGGTCAAAAACTAAAATTAAATATAGGTAAAAGTAAAGTCACTTATTCATCGCAAATTCAGGATATTGCTAAAGATGGTACATTGCTTATTGATACACCTATTTATAATGGGCATATTGTGCCTGTAAGAATTGGATCGATTATACAGATTATATATTTTACAAAAGAAGGACTTTATACTTTTTATGCAAAAGTATTAAATAGATTCAGCGGTAAGCTTTTTTTACTACAGGTTGAAGCTATAAGCCAGGTTGAGAAACTACAAAGAAGACAGTATTTCAGATTAGAAAGAATTATTCCTTTTACATTTACAATACAAAACGATCCTGAAGATAAGATTTATGAAGGTGTAATTGAAGACATAAGTGGTGGTGGTCTAAGAAGCAGAATTAGAAATAAACTTTCTATAGGTGATATTCTAAATTGCAAATTTAAATTAGATACAGAAATAAATGTTTTAAGTAAAGTTATAAGGTTTGAAGAATTAGAGGGTAAAGAATATGAGATTGGTCTTTGCTATATGTATGTTGATAATAAAACAAGAGAGAAAATTATAAGTTACATTTTTCAGGAGCAAAGAAAAAACAGGATAAAAGGGATTGAATGAGCTATGTTGCCAAAATGTATTGTTCTTATAGGCTCTTCAACAGGGGGACCAAAAGCACTTCAATTTATATTAGAAAGATTACCTGAAGATATAAATGTTCCAATAATTATTGTACAGCATATGCCAAGCAAGTTTACAAAATTAATGTCAGAAAGGTTTAATTTATGCTGTAAAATAAGAGTAAAAGAAGCAGAGGATGGTGAAGTAATTAAAAATTCTGTTGCTTATATTGCACCAGGTGATAAGAACTTACTTGTCATACGTGAAAGTGACACTTTAAAGATAAAGCTTTCAACAGAATACAAATCTATATATCATCCATCTATAGATGCAACAATTATTAGTGCTTCTAAACTGGATATTTATATTGTGACAGTTGTTTTAACAGGGATGGGAAGTGATGGCTCTATAGGCATAAAGTTTTTAAACAGAGAAAAAAGTTATATAATTTCACAAGATGAAAAATCATCAATAGCAAAAGGAATGCCATTTAATGCTGCAAAAACAGGTCTTGTAGATAAAATTCTTTCTTTAGAAGATATACCTAATGAAATAATTGTGAAAGTGAGGGAACATAATGGAAAATAACCAATATATAGATATTTTCATAGAGGAAACTCAGGAACATTTAGAAAATTTAAATAGTAATCTTCTTTTACTTGAGAAAGATACTGATAACATAAAAGTAATAGATGAAATTTTTAGATCAGCTCATACTCTAAAAGGTATGGCTGCTACTATGGGGTTTGAAAGCATGACAAAAGTTGCACATAAAATGGAAGATATTTTACATGACGTAAAAAATAATAAACTTAAAATTAATTCAAGAATAATGGACGTAATTTTTAAGTGTGTTGATACTCTTGGAGAAATGCTTGATTCTATAGCTCAAAATGGCAATGATGATGTAGATATACAAGAATTAATGTACATACTGACTAATTTTAATTCTAATGAAAGCGAAGCTGGTCAATATGAAGAAAAAAGCTTAGCTGATGATAATAATGATATAAATATATATGAAGAAGATATAATTGAAGAGGCTTTAAAAAATAATTATAATGTTTATAAAATAACTGTTTTTATAGACAAGGGTTGTATTATGAAATCAGCAAGAGCTTTTATAATTTTTAATACATTAGATGAAATGGGAGATGTAATTAAATCTCTACCTACTGTAGAGGATATAGAGGATGAAAAATTCGGAGATAAT
>JBNAVY010000030.1:0-23940 GCA_049700195.1 Thermoanaerobacteraceae bacterium | reverse complement strand
AAATTATGATTTCGTATAATTTCCATGTATTCCCAAATAAAATGCAATGCTTCGCCATGTGGACATCAGCATAAAAAAGCTATCCCCACTTTTTATCATTTAATAAGATCTAATAAATAATCATAGGTGCCGAAACTACCTTATGCAATTTATTAGATTTTGTCAAAATTTTGGTCAATAATTTTATTATTCGACATAAAATAAAATTTTCCTTCTTTTCTATGGAAACTTTTTATATTTATTTTCTTAAATCTGCTAATTGTTTTGCTACTTTTCTTAAATTATCAACTTCTGATTCTAATTGGTTTATTTCAGATACCATTTGCTGAGTTGACACTGCTTGTGTTTGTGTTACTTCTAATGTTTTATTTGTTTGTTCTACAATTTTTTCTACAGAACCTTCAATATTTTTTAATATGCTGTTTATTTTTTCGACTGCTTGTCCACTATCCTCAGCTAATCTGCGAACTTCATCTGCAACTACAGCAAAACCTCTCCCTTGCTCCTTTGCTCTTGCTGCTTCTATAGCAGCATTTAACCCTAAGAGATTTGTCTGACTTGCTACTTTTTTTATAAATATCAAAACATCATTTATGTTTTCTGCATAATCTTTTGCACTAATAGCAGAACTACTAAGGCTAGTGCTTCTTTCTACTAATTCTTCTGCACCATCAGCAACTTCTTTTATCTCATTTCGTATTTCTTTAATGGTATTTGTCAGATTTTCTGCAGTTTTTGCTAAGTTCTGTGCCTGAATGTAAAGTTTCTCGTCTGTTTCTTCTTTTGCTTTAATGATTGCCATCATTAATTTTGCTGAATTTGCATCTATTAATGATACGCCTTCTTTTTTATTTGCATGGATTAATTCGAGTACTTTAGGATTCCCTGTAACCTCAACTATTAATTCTACTTCAGGTATATTTAACAAATCAACACAGTTTTTAAAAGTTTTTATACCAAGGGATTTTGCAAGTATTATTCCCGATGCTTTTTCGTCAACATCAGCAATACCCATTATAAAAACATCTTCTAAATCTTTAATTTCATTTAGGATTGCTGTCCCGCCTTTCCCTCCTCCAATTATACCGACTTTTATCATTTTATTTTCCTCCTATATAAAACTTAATTATGTATTAATGAAATATATAATTAATGTCAAAAATATATCATATAGTATAATATACGACATTAATCGACTTTTTCCTTCACATTATTTTTTGTTTAAAAATTATTCAAATAAAAAAGAGAGATACACTTTTAATGTATCTCCTGAAGCATCTTTTTTGATTCTTCTATTATCTGTTTTGTCGCCTCAGTCATGGGCTTTGGCTCAAGTGATCTGGCATTTACTTTTTCATACATTTTTTCTACATCTACAGCTTTTTGCAAAAATTCTTTAGCTTTATTATTATCTTTATTATTTAAATAATATGCACCAACTTTATAATATGCATCAGCTAGCTGCTGGTAATTTTCTGGTCTATATGGCTGTACTTCTGCAGCTTTTAGTACATACTTCAGCCCTAAATCAATCTGTCCATGAGCCAGATAAAAAGCTCCTAACTGTGCATTAAGTTGAGAATTAAAAGGATCTAACTGTACTGCTTTTTCTTCTTCTACCATAGCTTTTTGAAGTTTAGCTCCATCTTTTAATTGATCAGCAAGTGAAGTCAATATCTGTCCATAAACCATCCTGTATTTTGCATTCCATGGGTCATATGAGACTGCTTTTTTGTATTCAGTTTCTGCCAAAATCAGATTCTGCTGTTTTAAATAGTCATCTCCTTTTAAGGTACAGCTTAGTGCTGTTGAAAGAGAATATGCCATTATACCAATAATAATCGCTGCAGTAATAACAGCGTAATTTAAGTAAACCTTCTTATTGTTTAACTTCTTATTTGATGATATATCTAAGGAGTTTACAATACCTATCAGTGCCCACAGTGCTATAGTTACAGCGGATAGTGACAAATCAAAATCCATAGCTGCATGGGCATATAAACTCAATATACCTATAAAAGTAGCAGCAAATAATATTTTATATTTTTCATCGGTGTAATTTTTATAAACTCTTATACTTGCAAGCAAAAGACAAAAGAGTGTGAACAGCAATGCTATAATACCTACAACTCCCGTATCTAACAATACCTGCATAAAATAGTTATGTGTCTGAGTTGTCCAGTATAAATATGACTGATATTTAAAATATAAAGCTGCCCATGCACCGCCGCCTGCTCCAAATATAGGATAATCTTTAAAGATTTTTAATCCATCTTTATAAAACTGCATTCTTTGTGAACTGCTTTGTGTTGTTAAGTTTATATCTTGTATCCTTGATGCAAGGTTTTCTGGAATATATTTATATTTTAAGGTTAAATACTTTATGTCATTAGGGTCATTTTTAGGATAAATTTCAGCTTTTGTAAATGTTACTGATGTATCGGTAAAATTATTTGCAAAAGTTATAGAAATTCTCTTTGTATCTTTTAAAGTTGTAAATTCAATGGTTTTTTCTCCAATAAAACTTTCTTTGTCATAAAAATCTGCAATTTGGGTTGGTTGATCATTTTCATTTCTGCTATTTATGATTATCCCATATGCCCAATCTTTGTTTTTAGGATTTTGTGCTGCTATATCGTATTTTAATATGTATATTCTGTCAGGATCTGCATTTACAAATCTTATTACACTTTTATTCCCATCAGGCTCATCTGCTGAATGTTTTAAGGTTAAAGGAACTTGTGTTGTAAATATGGTATAACTGGCTCCTATTATAAGTATTAAAAGTCCTACACCGACAGTTACAATCACTTTTGAGTTTATTTTATTTAAAAATTTTATAATAAAACTTAGCATAAAAATAAAAACTGATGAAAGCACAGCGCCAAATATATACCATTTTAATAAAGTCGTATATGTACCTGTATTAACAGCATAATTAAATTTAGCTATAGGTAATGCTGCTGCTACAATTATACCTATAAAATATATAACAGGCTCAATTTTCTTTCCTTTAGGCATTAAGATCATAAGAACTATGCCTAAAAATGGAAGCATAATCCATGCTCCACGTGATAGTGTAAAAATATATGCATAAAATTGTGTAAAAGCCGTAATGCTGTATAAAGCTTTTAAGTATTTATTATCTGTATATGAAATTAGAGCTAAATTTACAAGAAAAAAAGCCATTAAAAATGATGCTGCGGTATTTGCATATTGGAAAGTAGAATTTATTCTGTTTCCCACCCATGAACCATTATAATGTATAAGATTTACTGAAGATCCAAGACCTATAACGGCTACAACAAAAGAGCTTAAAACAAGTACATTTAGCAATATAAAAATTTCTTTTTTCGTTTTTACTGTTTTTGTTACCATTAAAAATATAAATATATAGTCAAAATATCTTAATACATCTCCTATACTAGCTCTTATATTTACAGCAAAAAAAGTAGAAATTATATATGCTCCTGCTAAAGATAATGCAGCATAATCTAAAACAGAATTTATTACAGGCTCTTTAGATATTGTTTTAAAAATAGCCCATAATACAAAAATAGTTGAAGTTAATGCGATAGTCGGAAGCATTTCTTTTTCAAAATACATCCCTCTAAAAAAAGGTGGATAAAAAATAAGTATCATTAAGGTTATGTAAAATATAATATTAAAAGCATTATTCACTTTATTCGGGTTTTTAACCTCTTGTTTTTTTTGAATTTTAATCTTTTTTGCTGCAACTTTTTGTGCCATATCAAATCCCCTTTTCAGTTATTAATTTAAGTTTTACAATCTATGACATATATTAATTCGACAAAAACTTCTTTTTTCCTTCTAATAAATTAAATAAAAAATATATAAGTACTGATTCTAAGCCTTATAAGCACATAATCCTCCTTAATGAATATAATAAAGTGAAAAATTAAAAAGGAGGATTTTTATGAAAAAAATAAAATTACTTATTGTTTTTACAATTGTAATTTCGTTAATTGGCTCTATCTTTACTGGATGCAGCAACAAAGAAAAGCCTTTAACAAAAATCAATTTTACTGAAACTGTACATTCAATTTTTTATGCTCCATATTATGTTGCTGTAAATAAAGGTTTTTTTAAGGATGAGGGTTTAGAGCTCATTATTTCTACTGCACAGGGCTCAGATAAAGCTGCAACCGCTGTTTTATCAGGAGCTGCAGACATTGGCCTTCAAGGACCTGAAACAACAGTTTATGTACTTAAAGAAGGAAAAGATGATTACCTTATAAATTTTGCACAGCTTACAAAAAAAGATGGTTCTTTTCTCTTGGGCAAACACCCTGAACCAGATTTTAAATGGGAAAATCTTAAAGGTAAAAAAGTGATAGGAGGAAGACCAGGAGGTATGCCTGAAATGACCCTTGAATATATTTTAAAAGAGCATGGTATCAATCCAAAAACAGATCTTACTCTTATCACAAACCTCCAATTTACAGCTAATGCAGGTGCTTTTATGTCTTCAGATGCTGATTATGTAGCTTTGTTTGAACCTACTGCTTCAATGGTTGAAAAGGAAAAAGGCGGATATATTGTTGCATCTGTTGGTGCATCAAGTCATGATGTTCCATATACTACTTTTAACGCAAAAAAAAGCTATATTGAAAAACACCCTGATATAATACAGCATTTTACAAATGCCGTTTATAAAGGCATGATATGGGTAAACACTCATTCTTCTAAAGAAGTTGCAGAAGCAATAAAATCCTTTTTCCCAGATTCTGATCTTGATCTTATGACTACAGTAATAGAAAGATATAAAAATCAAAATACATGGGGTACAACACCTGTAATGAAAACAGAAGATTTTGATGCTTTACAAAATGTTCTGTTAAATGCTGAAGTTATAAAATCTAAAGTTGATTCAAATCTTCTCATAGACAATACTTTTGCAAACAAGGCTGTAAAAGATGTAAATAAATAACCTTTGTAAAAAATGCTCAGATAAAATCTTTCTGACTTTATAAAAATTCCTTATATTATGGCGATTTTTCTGAGCATTTCTAAAATTTTGACTGCGAAAGGAGTGCTTTTATGGGGAAAAAGATGGTTGAACTAAAAAATATTGCACTTAATTACCATACTCTTGATGGTGAAACTCAAGCTTTAAAAAATATATCTTTTGAAATCTATGAAGGTGAATTTGTAGGTATTATAGGTCCTTCAGGCTGTGGAAAATCTACTTTGCTTTCAATTATTTCAGGTCTTTTGGTTCCATCGGCGGGGAAGGTCGAGGTATATGGTAGAATGGGATATATGCTTCAAAAAGACCACCTTTTTGAATGGAGGACAATATGGCAAAATGTAATATTAGGTCTTGAAATACAAAAAAGTCTCACTAAAGATGCAGAAATATATGTAGAAACACTTTTAAAAAAATACGGACTCTTAGATTTTAAAAATCATTATCCAAACCAGCTTTCAGGTGGTATGCGCCAAAGAGCAGCCCTTATAAGAACTTTAGCTTTGAAACCAGATATTTTGCTTTTAGATGAAGCTTTTTCTGCTCTTGATTATCAAACAAGGCTTGCTATATCCGATGAAGTATATAAAATCTTAAAAGTAGAGAAAAAAACTGCTATAATTGTTACTCATGATATTTCAGAAGCAATAGCAATGTGTGACAGAATAATAGTTTTATCAAAAAGACCTGCATTTATTAAAAAGATATATACAATTGTCCTCTCTTGTGAAGATCATTCTCCCCTTGGCTGCAGAAAAGCTCCGGAGTTCAGAGAATATTTCAACTCAATATGGAAGGAGTTAGATGTCCATGTATAATGAAGCAGCTCAATATATTTCAAGGGAACATATGGAATTTTTAAAGTCCGTAAAAAAAAGAACATTTTATGTAAGAGTTACTCAATTAGTTATTTTAATACTTTTTTTTGCTCTTTGGGAGTTAGCTTCAGCTTATAAAATAATAGACCCCTTTTTGTTCAGTCAGCCTTCCAGGATGTTTAAAACCATTGTTGTTCTAAGTAAAAACGGTTATCTATTAATGAATATATGGGTAACTTTAAGTGAAACTATAATAGGTTTTACTATTGGAACAATTCTAGGTATACTAATTGCTGTAATACTCTGGTGGTCAGATTTTCTATCAAGAGTTGCTGAACCATATCTTGTTGTTTTAAATAGCCTGCCTAAAATTGCATTAGGGCCAGTATTTATTGTATGGATGGGAAATGGTGAAGCTCCTATAATAACAATGGCGCTGGCTATATCATTGATTGTAACTATTATAAGCCTGCAAAATGGATTTATGCAGGTTGATGAAGATAAGATAAAGCTTTTAAAAACTTTTGGTGCAAATAAATGGCAAATACTTGTTAAATGTATAATGCCTGCAAGTATACCAACAATAATTTCTGCTATAAAGATAAATATTGGTTTGTCTTGGGTAGGTGTTATTACAGGAGAATTTCTTGTATCAAAAGCTGGCCTGGGGTATCTTATAGTTTACGGTGGACAGATATTTAAAATGGATATTGTAATGACAAGTGTGCTTATTTTATCAATTTTAGCTGCATTAATGTATATACTGATAAGTTATTTTGAAAAAAAACTTATTAAATGGCAGTAAAGGATAGGTATTCTATCCTTTTTGTTTTCATAACTGTGTATTTTATTATGATTATATGCTAAAATATTTTTATAGGAATTTTTTCATATAAAACACGAGGTGAAATAAATGAAAATCGCTTTAGCACAGTTAAATCCTGTTGTGGGAGATATAAAAGGCAATTGCAGTAAAATAGTTAAAAGCATTGAAAAAGCAAAAGAAAAAAATGCTGATATTATAGTTTTCCCAGAACTTGCAGTTACCGGATATCCTCCAAAAGATCTGCTTTATAATCCTGACTTTCTGGATGAAACTTTAAAATATATTGAAGAAATAATTCTTCCTGGCTCAAATAATATAGGTGTTATTTTAGGTACTCCTTTTAGAGAAAATGATAAACTTTATAATGCAGCTCTTTTTATCTATAATGGGGAAATTAAAGAAAAATTTTATAAAACATTGCTCCCAAATTACGATGTTTTTGATGAAATAAGGTATTTTTCCGGTTCGGATGTAAGAAAAGTTTTTGAATTTAAGGGTTTAAAAATTGCTGTTAATATATGTGAAGATATATGGAATGATAAAATTTTCTGGGATAAACCTTACTATACTATAAATGTTCTTGATGAACAATTTAAATTAAATCCAGATATTTTTATTAATATTTCGGCTTCACCATATACTTACGGAAAATACAGTATGCGTGTTAAAATGATTAAAAATATAACAGAAAAGTATCACCTCCCTTTTATTTATGTAAATCAGGTAGGTGGTAATGATGAACTTATATTTGACGGTTCAAGCTTTACAGTCAATTCTAACGGGAATATAATTATTAAACTAAAAAGTTTTGATGAAGACATGGATGTAATAGATACTGATAATATAAATTTTAAAGAGGAAATAAATGAGACAAAAGAGGATATAAGCTGGGTTTATGATGCACTTGTTTTGGGCCTTAAAGATTACTTTGATAAAATAGGTTTTAAAAAAGCTGTTTTAGGTTTAAGTGGAGGAATTGACTCTGCTGTCACTTGTGCACTTGCTGTTGAAGCTTTAGGCCGCGAAAATGTATTAGGTATTTTAATGCCGTCAAGATACTCATCAGAAGGAAGTATTAATGATGCAGAAAAACTTGCATTAAATTTAGGTGTTAAATATAGAATCTTACCTGTTGAAGAAGTTTTTAAATCTTATCTTTCTATTTTTAATCAAGATGGACAACCTATTGGTGATCTGGCAGAAGAAAATATTCAGGCAAGAATACGCGGTAATTATTTAATGTTTATTTCAAATAGAGAAGGATATATGACTCTTACCACTGGAAACAAATCCGAACTTTCTGTAGGATATTGTACTCTTTATGGTGATATGAGCGGTGGTCTTGCTGTTATATCTGATGTGCCTAAAACTATGGTTTATGAATTAGCAGAATATATTAATAAAGACAAAGAAATTATACCTTTATCAACAATAAATAAAATACCATCAGCAGAGTTAAGGCCAAACCAAACAGATATGGATTCACTACCACCTTATGAAATTTTAGATGATATATTAAAGATGTATATTGAAGAAAATAAATCTTTAAAAGAAATAATTAAAAAAGGTTATGATGAATTTACTGTAAAAGATGTAATCAAAAAAATAAATCGTTCAGAATATAAAAGAAAACAAGCTGCACCTGGTTTAAAAATAACTTCAAAGGCTTTTGGAACTGGCAGAAGAATGCCTATAGCACATAAATTCAATTATTAGTTTTTATTTTATAAAAAGGGAGGGGTCTAATTGTCAAAGCAGTTAAGAAGCGACTTGGTACTTGTACTTGTTACTATAATATGGGGTTCAACTTTTATTATCGTAAAAAATGCTATAGAAATACTACCTGTATATAACTTCCTTTTTATAAGATTTTCTATAGCTTTTTTCCTCCTTGCAATAATTTTTTATAAAAAACTTTTAAATATAGATAAAAGGACTCTTATTATATCATCTGCTATAGGTACCATGTTATTTGCCGGTTATGCATTTCAAACTATGGGTCTTATGTATACTTCTGCTTCAAAATCTGGTTTTATAACTGGATTTAGTGTAGTTTTAGTTCCTATTTTTGAAGCTTTTTTTCTAAAATCAAAACCTTCAAGAGCTGCTGTTACAGGAATTGTTTTAGCTGTGATAGGTCTTTTTCTTTTAACTACAAATGTAAATTTTTCTATAAATTTTGGTGATTTTCTTACTCTTTTATGTGCTTTTGCTTTTGCAATGCATATAATACTTATAGCAAAATTCGCATCATCTGTAGATACTTTTGTTATTGCTACACTGCAAATAGGTGTTGTTGCTATTTTAAGCGGCATTGCTTCTTTTACTTTTGAAACACCTGTTATCCCAACTAATTTTAGCGTCTGGGGTGCCATTATTATAACTGGCGTATTTGCAACAGCATTTGCTTATGTCGCACAAAATACTATGCAGGCATATACTACAGCAACACATACTGCTTTAATTTTTTCATTAGAGCCTGTTTTTTCTGCAGTTGCCGCATTTTTAATTGCCGGTGAAGTTATGTCTTTAAAAGCAATAACAGGCGGTATATTTATGCTTTTGGGAATTATTTTAGCAGAAATACCTCAAGGTAAAATTTCTCCTTCAAAATGATAAAAACAGCTATAGCTTTTACAAAAGCAATAGCTGTTTTTATCATTTTTTGTTAACTCTACAATTTTTAATCCTTTTGTTTCTTTAAAAAGTTTAGTTGGTTCATTTACATCCATATTATTTATAAGATCATGTAAATCTCCTTTTGTCCATTTATATGAGTAAAATACTACTTCTTTAGTTGTCTTATCAATACTTATTTCGATTTTATCAAAAATTAGTTCTATGCCATTTTCTATTCTTTTATATCTAAAATTATATGTTTCTGATGCTTCACTGTTATATACACTTTTGTCCTCTACAAAATGAGATAAAGATGATGGATTTATATTATATAAAAATTCTTTTGCACATTTTTCTGCCTCTTTATAACTGATTTTAAAATTATTCTTATTATGCATGTCTTCATTTAATATTTGATATTTTAATATCTCTTTAGTATGTGCATCAATAAATACATTTGCATTTTTATATTCCTCAGTATTATAAAAATTTATAAGCCAAATACTTCCACTATTTGTATATTCTCTAAACTGCACATTATATTTTTTAAAATCTTTTAATGCATCTATTTTTTGCTTTGATAATATAACTGCTTCATTTTTTGTTATATTCACTTTATCATCTGCATAAGCATATATATTAAAAAAAGATACAATTATTATTATTGCTAAGGTAAAAAACTTTTTCATAAAAAACACCTCCACAAATTTTCTTCCTATTAAGATTGTAAGCTTAATAGGAAGTTTTTATACATATTTGCAGAGGTAATTTTTACATATTTTTATGTTTATTTGCAATTTGCATTCTCATAAGTGCACGTCTTAAAGCTGCACTTGCTAAAACATATTCTTGCTGGCTTTTTTTCTGCCTTAATTTTTCTTCAGCTCTTTCTTTTGCTGATTTTGCACGTTCAATGTCAATCTCTTCAGGCCATTCTACAGCACTTGACAGTATAGTAACACTATCTCTTTTTACTTCCATAAAACCACTTGAAATAAAAGCTTCTTTCCATTCTCCATCTTTTTTTATTTTAAAAACGCCAATTCCTAAAGCAGCAGCCATTGGGATATGACCTTTTAATACTCCCATTTGGCCTGAAGTTATTGTAACTATTATTTCTTCTACATCTCCTTCATAAAACTTCCTGTGAGGTGTCAGTACTTCAAGATGAAAAGTATTATCTCCCATATAATACACCTCATTTCATAGTTTTTGCTTTTTCATATACTTCATCTATATTACCAACCATATAAAAGGCGGCTTCTGGTATGTCATCCATTTCTCCATTAACTATTTTCTTAAAACCATCTATTGTTTCTTTGAGTGTTACATATTTGCCAGGAGTACCTGTAAAAGTTTCTGCTACAAAGAAGGGCTGTGATAAAAACCTCTGTATTTTTCTTGCTCTGTAAACAGTCAGTTTATCTTCATCTGAAAGTTCATCCATACCTAGTATTGCAATAATGTCCTGAAGTTCTTTATACTTTTGAAGTATTTCCTGAACTTTTCTTGCAACAGAATAATGTTCTTCACCTATAATGTTTGGTTCTAATATCCTTGAAGTGGAATCTAATGGATCTACTGCAGGATATATTCCCATTTCAACTATACTCCTTGATAATACCGTTGTCGCATCAAGATGTGTAAAAGTAGTTGCTGGAGCAGGGTCTGTCAGGTCATCGGCAGGAACATATACCGCCTGAACAGATGTTATAGAACCTTTTTTTGTTGAAGTTATCCTCTCCTGAAGTATACCTAAGTCATTTGCCAGTGTAGGCTGATAACCAACTGCTGATGGCATCCTGCCAAGTAAAGCTGAAACTTCTGATCCAGCCTGTATGAATCTGAAAATATTATCTATAAATAATAAAACGTCCTGGTGTTCTTCATCTCTAAAATACTCAGCCAAAGTAAGTCCTGTAAGTCCTACTCTCATTCTAGCACCTGGTGGTTCATTCATTTGTCCGAAAACGAAAGCAGTTTTATCTATTACACCTGATTCATGCATTTCATGCCAAAGGTCATTACCTTCACGTGATCTTTCTCCTACACCAGTAAATATGGAATATCCGCCATGTTCTGTAGCTATATTACGTATTAACTCCATTATCAGAACTGTTTTTCCAACACCTGCACCACCAAATAAACCAATTTTTCCGCCTTTTGCATAAGGTGTCAACAAATCTATTACTTTAATGCCTGTTTCAAGTATTTCTGTTGCAGGACTTTGCTCTTCAAAGCTTGGTGCCTTTCTGTGTATTGGCATATATGTTACGTCTTTTAAGTCACCTTGTTCATCAATTGTCTGCCCTAATACATTTAACATTCTTCCAAGAGTCCCTTTGCCAACTGGTACTGATATTGGTCCTCCTGTATCTATACACTCCATACCTCTTTTTAATCCATCAGTAGAAGACATTGCAACACACCTAACTGTATTATCGCCAGTATGCTGTGATACTTCTACAACTATTTCTCTATTATCAATCGGGATTTTTATTGCAGTATTTATAAAAGGCAATTTGTCTTCAAAATGTATATCTACAACAGGACCTATAACCTGCGTAATATATCCTTTATTCAATTTACCATCTCCTTTTTATACAGATGCGCCTGCTATTATCTCAGATATCTCTTGTGTTATAGAAGCCTGCCTCAATCTGTTATACTGAAGAGTAAGTTTGCTTATCATTTTATCTGCATTTGTAGTAGCCCCATCCATGGCAACCATTCTAGAAAAGTTTTCTGATGCAAAAGCCTGAACTAAAACACTGTATATAAGTCCTTTTATATACTCAGGAACTAAAATATCAAATACAGCCGTAGGCGAAGGATCATAAATCATATCACTGTCATATAATCCTTCATTACTATTTTTAATGTTTTCATCCTCTGTTATTTCTTTTTTATTTTCTTCTTCACTTATCTTAGATTCGTCAATAAAATTTTCAATGTCAAGAGGTAAAATTTTTAATGTTTTTACATTTTGTATTAATCCCTGCATCTCTGTATATATTACATATACATCATCTGTCAAGCCCATATTATATGCATTAAGTATTAGATCAGTTATTTCACCGGCAGCACTTGTCGTAGGATTCTGTGCTGTATATAAAAATTCGACATCAACATTATAGCCTTTGTCTATAAAATATTTTCTCCCTATTTCACCAACAACCATAACATTTGCAGTTTCTTTTTTTAATACTTCTTCAGCTTTTTTAATTACATTATGGTTATATGCGCCACATAAACCTTTGTCTCCAGTGATTATTATTATTGTTTCTTTTCTATCACCTTTTACTTCATGCATTTTTTCAAAATAATGTGAAGTTGCTTCTTTACTGTGTTTTAAAATATCACCCATAGTAACCTGTATTTTGTTATAATATGGTCTTACATTATCAAGCATTACTTTTGCCTTTTGAAATTTTGATGCTGATATAAGGTACATTGCTTTTGTGATCTTACGGGTCTGCCTTGTACTTTTAATCCTTAAGGATATATCACGTTTTCCCATTAGGCATCACCTTTTGCAGCGTATTTTTCTTTATATTCCTTTATTGCAGCTTTTAATTTTTCTTCTGTATCTGATTCTAATTTTTTTGTTTCATGAAGATTTTTCTTTATATCTGGATAATTTATTTCTAAAAATTCAATAAGGTCTTTTACAAAAGTTTTTACTTTTTCAATCGGTACATCTGTCAGATATTTATTCATAACTGTATAGATAGAAATAACCTGGTCTTCTACATCCATAGGTTGATATTGAGGTTGTTTTGTTATTTCAACAATTCTTTCACCTTGACGGAGAAGCTCTAAAGTTGATTTGTCAAGATCTGATCCAAATTGTGCAAATACCTCAAGTTCTCTATATTGAGACAATTCAAGCCTTAATTGCCCTGCTACCTTTTTCATTGCTTTTATCTGTGCAGCACCACCAACACGTGAAACTGACAAACCTACATTTATCGCAGGCCTTATACCTGAATAAAAAAGTTCTGATTCAAGGTATATTTGCCCATCTGTTATAGAAATTACATTTGTTGGTATATATGCAGATATATCACCTGCTAAAGTTTCAATAATTGGCAATGCAGTAAGTGATCCGCCACCAATTTCATCTGATAATCTTGCTGATCTTTCTAAAAGCCTTGAATGAAGATAGAATACATCACCAGGAAATGCTTCTCTCCCTGGAGGTCTTCTTAGTAGTAAAGATATAGTCCTATAAGCAATAGCATGTTTTGATAAATCATCATATATTATAAGTGCATCTTTTCCTTCATACATAAAATGTTCGCCCATTGAACAACCTGCATATGGTGCTATATATTGAAGTGCAGCAGAATCACTTGCTGTTGAAGCTACAACAGTTGTATAAGACATTGCTCCATGTTTTTCAAGCATATTAACTATTCCAGCAATTGTTGAAGCTTTTTGTCCAATAGCAACATAAATACAGTATACATCTTTGCCCTTCTGGTTTATTATAGTATCTATAGCGATAGCGGTTTTCCCTGTCTGTCTGTCACCTATTATAAGCTCTCTCTGTCCTCTACCTATTGGTATCATTGAATCTATCGCAAGTATACCAGTTTGAAGCGGTGTATCTACAGACTGCCTATTAATAATAGATGGTGCAGGCGACTCAATAGGCCTTGTTTTATCGCTCTTTATAGGACCCTTGCCATCTATTGGTTCTCCAAGAGGGTTTACAACTCTGCCAAGTAGTCCTTCTCCTGTTGGAACTTCAACTACTCTCCCAGTCCTTGTTGCAACACTTCCTTCTTCTACTTTTTCTGGATCACCGAGGATAACAACACCTACACTGTCTTCTTCCAGATTTAAAACCATTCCTACAGCTCCACTGTCAAACTCAACCATTTCTCCATAGATAGCATTATCAAGACCGTAAATCTTTGCTATACCATCACCTGACTGTATAACATGACCTATATCTTGTGTCTTTAAATCAAATTCAAAACTTTTTATTTTATCTTTTAAAACTGAACTTATTTCTTCAGGTTTTAAATTCATATATTCACCTTCTTGCCATATTATTTACATAGCTTGCTCCATATTTTTAAGCAGTGAACTTAACCGGGCCTTTACAGAACCATCAATAACTCTGTTGCCAATTATAATTTTTAATCCCCCAAGTATTGATTTATCAACAGATGAAACTATATTGACTTTTTTATTAAGGGAAGATTCTAAATTAGTTTTTATTTTTTCTTTATTATCTGCAGACAATTCATAAGCAGATATTACTTTAGCATCAATCATATTATAATAGTTTTTATAAAAGCTCTCATACTGCTCAAAAATATCCTTTATGAGATTTTCTCTGTGTTTTATTATTATAACTTTTATAAAATCAACAACTTCTTTATCTGTACTATTTAAAACTTCTTTTATAAAATCAATTTTTCTGGATTTATTTATACTTTTACTTTTAAAAATTTGATAAATAACTCCTGTTGTAATAAGTTCTACAGCGTTTTTTAATTCAATATAATAATCTTTTACTTTTTTATTTTCTACTGCTATTTCAAAAAGTGCATTAGCATATCTTTTTGATATCAGTCCTGCCATGTTGCTCCCGCCTCCTTAATAACTTCATCAACAACCTTTTGATCATCAATTTCAATATTTTTTTCTATAACGCGGGATGCTGCATCTATAACTAAACGAGAAATATCAACTCTTAAATCATGCATTGCTTTTATTTTTTCAAGCTCTGCTTCTTCTTTTGCTCTGTCCATTATTGCTGCAGCTTCTTTATTAGCTTGTTCAACAATTTTATTTGCTTTTTCATCAGCAAACTTCTGAGCTCTCTCTATAATTGCTTTACCTTCATCATCAGCATTTTTCAGTATGCCTTCATATTTTTCTTTTAATTCATATGCTTGTTTTTTTTGGCTGTCGGCATCTTGCAAAGATGCCTTTATCTTATTTTCCCTTGCTTCTAAAAAATCTGTTACTGGCTTAAATAAAAGCCTTTTTAAAATATAATAAAGCACAAGTAAATTAAGTATTGTAAAAAATACTGTCCATATATTGAAAAAACCCAATGTCTTCCCTTCTTTCATAAGGAAATTAAAGCATTATAAAAATTTGATACTTTTTATGGTTTTAATATAATTATTAAAAATGCTACTAACAAACCATATATTGCTGTTGCCTCTGCAAGAGCACCACCCAAAAGTAAAAACTGCATTATACTTCCCCTTGCCTCTGGCTGTCTTGATACAGCTTCAACTGCTTTCCCTGTTGCAATACCAATTCCAATACCAGCTCCAATTCCTGTTAATGCAGCAATACCTGCTCCAATAGCTAATAAATTCATTAAAATCCTCTCCTTTATTTTTTATTTAAATATTTTTATTTGCAGATTTAATTATATTATTCTTCTAAAGCTTCTTCAATATAAAGCATTGTTAAAAATACAAAAACCAGCATTTGTAAAAGTCCATCAAATAAGTCAAAATAAATGCTGAAAACCGCTGGTATAACAATAGGAGCTACACTTGCTATTAACTCCATTATTGTTACAGCTGCGAATATATTACCAAAAAGTCGGGCAGCCAAAGATAATGGACGTGTAAACAAATCCAGCATTTTTACAAAAAATCCTATAGGCGACTCAAAAAAACTTTTTATATACCCTATAAAACCTTTTTCTCTGATAGAAGCAATAATCACTGTTGCTATCGACATAAGTGCAAGAGCTGCGGTTGCACTTAAATCTTTAGTAGGAGGCGTTAATCCAAAAATACTTATTGTATTTGCAACTATAAGAAAAAGTCCAACAGAACCTAAATAAGGAGCATAGGTTTTCCAATGCTCACCTAAAGCATCTTTAACAAAATTATTAAAACCTTCTATAGAAAATTCAATTACATTTTGAACACCTGTAGGAATAACATTCCATCCTCTTGTAAGTAAAGCAGAACTGATTATAAGAATAAACATTATAATCCATTCTACAACAACTGTTATTGTAACAGGAATACCTCCTAAAAAAGGTATTGTAAATACTACAGCGGGATTTATTGAAATATCCAAAATCTCACTCCTTTCATAAATTTATTTAATTTTATTTTATAAATATAGCTGTAGAAAAATCCGGCAAAACAAGTTTATATCTTGTATGCCAGATATTATTTATCTATTTTTTAATTCTTCTTCTAAATTCTTGTCAAGAATAAAAACATATATATATTCTCCTTTTTTTACACTTATATCCTTATATAAACTTACAACTTTTGCACCAGTTATTTCTAAAATCATTTTTTCAAATTTAGGTCTTACAATTGCATCAAGCTGTGCTCTCAATTCTCTGACAAGTCTTTTCCCTTCTTCTGTTGAAACAAGCTGCATTTCTTCATGTGTTAGTGTTTTACTAAGCCTTACAATTATCATGTCATCACATATTCTTGTTTTTGAAGCTTGTGCACCACGTCCCGTAATTTCTTTTATAAGCTTAATCATTTCCTCATTTATTTTACTTTCGAGACCACTTTTAAACAAGTAAATCATTCCTCCAAAAATAAGTAAAATTTAAACTTATTAAAAGTAATTTTATCTGTACTATATTAATTATACAACTAATATATTTTTAATACAATTGTTTTAGTGTTACAAATAGGTAATTTACAGCAGAATAAATCAATTGGCATATTCGTCAAAAACCGACAAAACTTCTTCTGCACCTATTTTTTTTAACGAGGAAAATTTAATAATATTTTCTTTTTTAATATTTAAAGTTTTTGTAAATATCTCCAAAGATTTTTCTAATTCCGTCTTTTTTAATTTGTCAACTTTAGTTGCTATAACTGTATAAGGAATATTTTTATATCTAAACCAGTCAGCCATTATTATATCATCTTCACTTGGTACACGTCTTATATCTATTAATAAAAGGCCGTGAACAAGTTTTGTTGATTTATTAAGATATTCTTCAATGTTTTTTCCCCACTGTTTTTTCATCTCTTTGGAAACTTCTGCATAACCATAACCTGGAAGATCGACAAGATAAAGTTTGTCATTTATGAGATAAAAGTTTATACCTCTTGTTTTCCCAGGTTTTGAACTGATCCTGGCAAAATTTCTTCTGTTTAATATTGTATTTATTAGAGATGATTTGCCTACATTTGATTTTCCTACTATTGCTATCTGTAAAAAATCGTCTTTGGGATACTGTGAACTATTAAATGCTGTAGCTTTTAGCTCAACTGTTTTTACTTTCATTGGTATCCTCCTTTATTAAGGCTATATCTATAACTTCTTCTATTTTTTCGACAAATTTGAATTCAAGTTTCTTTTTAATGCTTTGTGGTATATCTTCCAAATCTCTTTTGTTTTCTAAAGGAGCAATTATTCTAAGTATACCTGCTCTATGTGCTGCGAGAACTTTTTCTTTTAAGCCTCCTATTGGAAGCACTTTACCTGTCAATGTAACCTCTCCTGTCATTGCAACATCTTTTCTGACAGGTACTTTTTTAAGTGCAGATACCATTGCTGTAACCATAGTTATACCTGCTGAAGGTCCATCCTTAGGTATAGCACCTTCTGGAACGTGTATATGTATATCGGCATTTTCGTAAAAATCTTTATTTATACCTAATTTTTCTGCATTTGCTCTTATAAAACTATACCCTGTCTGTGCTGATTCTTTCATAACATCGCCTAAATGTCCTGTAAGGGTCAGTTTTCCATTCCCTGGCATTACAGAGGCTTCTACATTCAATATTTCACCGCCAGTTCTTGTCCATGCAAGCCCCACAACGGTACCTATTTCATCTTTTTTACCTGCTTTATCTACTTTGTATATTGGTTTTCCTAGGTAATAAGTAAGATTTTGTTTTCCAACTTTTATAGTTTTTACGTTTTGCTCTACAATCTTTTTTATTGCTTTTCTTACAATCATGGATAAGTTCTTTTCAAGCCCCCTAACCCCTGCTTCTCTTGTATATTCAGATATTACTCCTTTTATAGCTGACTCTTGTATGATAATTCTGCTGTCAAAAACGCCATGTTCTTTTAATATTTTTGGTAAAAGATAGTCTTTAGCTATATGCAGTTTTTCTTCTTCAGTATACCCTGAAATATATATAACTTCCATTCTGTCAAGAAGGGGTTCAGGTATTGAGTCAGTAGAGTTTGCTGTAGTTATAAATAAAACTTTTGATAAGTCAAAAGGTAAATCTAAATAATGATCTCTAAATGTTGAGTTTTGTTCTGGATCTAAAACTTCTAACATAGCTGAAGCAGGATCTCCTCTGAAATCAGAACTCATTTTATCTATTTCATCAAGTAAGAAAACAGGATTTTTAGAACCTGCTATTTTCATTGAATTTATTATGCCTCCGGGTATTGCACCTACATATGTTCTTCTATGCCCTCTTATTTCTGCTTCATCTCTTACTCCACCTAAAGATAGCCTTACAAATTTCCTGTTCATTGCTCTTGCAATAGATTTTCCAAGAGAAGTTTTACCGACTCCAGGCGGTCCTACAAGACATAATATAGGACTTTTTATTTTGTTGTAAAAATTTCTTACTGCAAGAAATTCTATTATTCTTTCTTTTACTTTTTTAAGTCCATAATGATCTTCATTTAATATTTTTTCTGACCTTTTAATATCAAGAATATCATCTGTTTCACTGTTCCATGGCAGTTCTAATATCCAGTCAAGATACGTTCTTATAACTGATGATTCTGCATAACCATGGCCCATCCTTGAAAGCCTTTTAACTTCTTCTTTTGCTTTTTCTTCAACTTCTTGTGGCAGGTTAGCATCTTCAATTTTCTTTAAATATTCATCAACTTCCTGGTCTATTTCCTCAGCTTCACCAAGCTCGGCTTTTATAGCTTTTAACTGTTCTCTTAAATAGTACTCTTTTTGAACTTTATCAATCTGATTTCTAACTTTTATATTAATTTCTTTTTCAATATTTAATATTTCTAATTCTTTAATTAAAAATCCAAGTAACACTTCTAAACGTTCTTTTACATCAAAACTCTCTAAAAGTTTTTGACTCTGTTCAGGATTTAAGCTTATATGTGCCGCTATAACATCAGCAAGTCTTCCTGGCTCTTCAATTGAAAGTACACTGTATAAATTGTCAATTGAAAGCTGTGATGTTAAATTTATGTATTCTTCAAATGAAGCTGTAACACTTCTCATAAGTGCCTCAATCTCTGGGTTTTTATCTAATTCTTGCGTGTCTTTTTCTAATACTTCTACTTCATAATAACTTTCATCATTTACTATTTGCTGAACTGAAGCTCTGCTTATTCCTTCTACAAGAACTCTTATAACTTCCCCGGGAAGTTTTAGCATCTGTTTAACCTTGGTTATTGTTCCAACTTTATATATATCATCTTGAGATGGCTCATCAATCTCTGCTTCTTTTTGTGTAACAAGAAAAACTAACTGGTCTTTCATAAATGCTTCTTCTAAAGCTCTGATAGATTTTGCTCTTCCTATATCAAAATGCATAACCATATATGGAAATATTGTAAGACCTCTTAAGGGTATCATAGGTAATTTATATTTTTTCTCCGTCATATTTTCACCTCTTGTGTATAATCTAAGCCCCCTTCCCTTTCACTATTTTATTATGTGAAGGAGAAGGGGGATACATGTAAACAAAAACAAATTTATTACTTTTAGAAACTGATTCAAGAGACTGATTCTGTCTTTTTTATCTTTTTCTTAGTTTTTTGCACTTCTGAATAAACTATAGTAGGTTGTGCATTATTTAAAATGGTTTCTTCTGTCACTATACATTTCTCTATATTTTCATTAGATGGTACTTCATACATTACATCAAGCATTATTTCTTCTAATATAGATCTTAAGCCCCTTGCACCTGTTTTCCTTGCTATAGCTTTTTCAGCTATTAAATTAAGTGCTTTTTTATCAAATTCAAGTTTTGCCCCGTCCAGTTCAAAAAGTTTTTCATATTGCTTAATAAGAGCATTTTTGGGCTCGGTTAATATTCTTATAAGAGCTTCTTTATCAAGTGAATCTAAAGTAACTACTATAGGAACCCTGCCTATGAATTCGGGTATTAAACCGAACTTTAGCAGATCTTCAGGCAATATTTGACTTAAAATCTCACCAACTTGCCTTTCTTTCTTACTCTCTATCTGTGAACCAAAACCAAGTGTCTTTTTACCAATACGAGATTCAATTATTTTTTCTATGCCGTCAAAAGCACCACCACATATAAACAAAATATTTGTTGTGTCAATCTGAATAAACTCTTGATGTGGATGCTTTCTTCCACCTTGTGGAGGTACATTTGCAACAGTTCCTTCTAATATTTTAAGGAGTGCCTGTTGAACGCCCTCACCCGATACATCTCTTGTAATTGAAGGATTCTCAGATTTTCTGGCTATTTTATCTATTTCATCAATATATACTATGCCTTTTTCTGCTTTTTCTATATCATAATCTGCTGCCTGTATCAATTTTAAAAGTATATTTTCAACATCTTCACCTACATAACCAGCCTCTGTCAAAGAAGTAGCATCAGCTATTGCAAAAGGTACATTTAACATCCTTGCAAGAGTCTGTGCTAAAAGAGTTTTACCAGATCCTGTAGGACCAAGCATTAATATATTGCTTTTTTGAAGTTCTACATCGTCTGTTTTAACACGACTGTTTATTCTTTTGTAATGATTGTAAACAGCAACTGCTAAAGATTTTTTAGCTTTATCCTGACCTATTACATATTGATCAAGAAATTCTTTAATTTCTTTTGGTTTTGGTAATTCACCTATTTCAATATCTATATTTTCTTCAAATTCTTCATCAATAATTTCCTGACACAGTTCAATACACTCATCACATATATAAACACCAGGTCCTGCTACAAGACGCTTTACTTGATCCTGAGTTTTACCACAAAATGAGCATTTTAACTGTTTTTGATTGTCATACTTTGCCATAATTCCACCTCTTTTTTGGGGCTTATTTCCTTCTAACTAATATTTCGTCTATGAGGCCATAAGCCTTAGCCTCTTCAGGGTCCATAAAGAAATCTCTTTCTGTATCCCTCTGGATTCTTTCTAGAGGTTGACCAGTATTATCAGAAAGTATTTTGTTTAATTTTTCTTTCATTTTGATAATTCTTTCTGCATGAATCTTTATGTCTGTTGCTTGTCCCTGTGTACCGCCTAATGGCTGATGTATCATTATTTCACTGTTGGGAAGAGCAAATCTTTTCCCTTTTGCTCCAGCAGCAAGTAAAAATGCACCCATTGAAGCAGCCATTCCAACACACATTGTAACAACATCTGGTTTAATATACTGCATTGTATCATATATTGCAAAACCTGATGTAATTGATCCTCCAGGGCTGTTGATATATAACCATATATCTTTATCAGGATCTTCTGCCTCTAAAAATAGCATTTGAGCTATAACCAAGCTTGCGGTCACATCATTTATTTCATCTCCAAGAAAAACTATTCTGTCTTTTAAAAGCCTTGAAAATATATCGTAGGAACGTTCTCCTCTATTTGTCTGTTCTACAACTATTGGTACTAAACTCATATAATCACTCCTCTTTATCTACTATTTTACTCTTGTTAAAAATAAAGTCAATCGTCTTAAAATACGCTATATCATCTTTTATGCCTTTTATTTGACTTTCAGTAAGATTTTTCTTTAATTCTTCAACGCTCAGTCTGTAATTCTCTGCCAAGTCATTTAATTTTTTTTCTAATTCTTCTTCTGTTGCTTCTATTTTTTCTTTTTGTGCAATTGCATCAATAACCAATTGAGTTTTTACTCTTTTTAAAGCGCCTTCTCTCATTTCTTCTCTTAATTGATTAAGGTCTTTACCGGTCATTTCTAAATATTTATTTAGATTTAATCCTTGATATTGTAAATTATAATCAAGTTCTCTTAAGGATAAATCAATTTGTTTTTCTACCATAACATCTGGTATATCGACTTTTGAAGCATCTACTACTTTTACGGCGGCTTTCTCTTTCATTTCATTTTCTGCATCAAGCCTGTTTTGCTCTTCTAATTTCTTCTTTATATCTGCTTTAAGTTCTTCTAATGTGTCAAATTCACTGACATCTTTAGCAAACTCATCATCTAATTGAGGAAGTTCTTTTCTATTTAAGCCTTTTAAGGTAACTTTAAATACAACTTCTTTACCTTTTAATTCCTCTGCCCTATAATCTTCTGGGAAAGTTACTTTTATTTCAAAGGTATCATTTATATTATGTCCTACTATTTGTTCTTCAAATCCCGGTATAAATGTCCCTGACCCTAATTCTAATTCGTAATTTTCTCCTTTGCCTCCCTCAAATGCAACTCCATCTTTAAAACCTTCAAAATCAATTAATGCAATATCGCCAATATCAGCTTCTCTGCCTTCAACAGGAATTATTCTTGCATTTTCCTGTCTCATATGTTCTAATCTATGTTCAACATCTCCATCGTAAACAGTATACTCTATTTTTTCAACTTCTATACCATCATAATCTCCAAGTTCAACTTGTGGCATAACTGGTACTGTTGCTTCTAAAACTAAGTCCATTCCTTTTCCAATTTGTACAATATCAATGTCAGGATTATCAATCGGATCAATCTTTAGGTTTTTTACCGCTTCATCATATGCTTGTGGAAAAACATATTCTATAGCATCCTCATAAAGCACACCTTCGCCATAATACTTTTCAACAATAGCTCTTGGTGCTTTCCCTTTTCTAAAACCAGGTATATTGAATCTTTCTGCATTCTTTTTAAAAGCAAAATTTAAACCCTCATCAAATTTTTCACTTGGTATTGTCAATTCTATTGTAGCTACGCTATTCTCAATTTTCTTTAGATTACTACTCATTAAGTAAATCCTCCTATTCATATGTTTCAAAATATATACTCTTAAACTTATAATATTATATCATAAAAAAGCTTTTTATCAAACTTATTGTTAAATATATACCTAAATCATTATATGTTTTTTTTCTTTTAAAGTGAAAGAAATCAAACATTTTAAGAATTTATCTATTAAAATAAATTTTTAAAATAAAAAAATAATGCTAATTGCATTATCTTATTTTGATTTTGGTGCGGGCAAAGGGACTTGAACCCCCACGTCGTATGACACTAGATCCTAAGTCTAGCGCGTCTGCCAATTCCGCCATGCCCGCATTTATTACATATTATATTAAAATGGTGCGCCATCGGGGACTCGAACCCAGGGCCCGCTGATTAAGAGTCAGCTGCTCTACCAACTGAGCTAATGGCGCACATATCTTTAAAATATATAACTTTTTACCTGATCTGGTGCGCCCTGTAGGATTTGAACCCACGGCCTCCAGATTCGAAGTCTGTAACTCTATCCCCTGAGCTAAGGGCGCATATTTTTATAAAATTTGGAGCGGACAACGAGGCTCGAACTCGCGACCCTCACCTTGGCAAGGTGATGCTCTACCAACTGAGCTATGTCCGCATTAAATGGTGCGGGAGAAGGGACTTGAACCCATATGCCGCTGTAGGCACTAGAACCTGAATCTAGCGCGTCTGCCAATTCCGCCACTCCCGCTTGACTCATTTTTATTATATCATATACGTTACAGCTTCTCAATTATAATTTAAATGGTGACCCATCCGCGACTCGAACGCGGGACACCCTGCTTAAAAGGCAGGT
>JBNAVY010000029.1:0-24430 GCA_049700195.1 Thermoanaerobacteraceae bacterium | reverse complement strand
ACCTGCCTTTTAAGCAGGGTGTCCCGCGTTCGAGTCGCGGATGGGTCACCATTTATGAAATTGAAGTTATCAAAACTAAACTTGATAACTTTTTTTATTTATTATGATATAATATATTAAATATATAAATGAAATGACATAAGAAGGGAGATTTTGTCATGAAAATGAGAGATTTATCTGTTGAAGAAGAAAATCTTTTAAAAAGATTTGTAACAGATGTTTATGGCCCCGTATATTTTATACACTCATTACCAGAATTTATAATTCCGCCTATCAATTCAAAGGTTAGCAGGAGGGATACTAGTTGGAGGTTAAACATACTTGAATCACTTTCGGACGGAGATTTAAATATTAAAGATTTTACATACAATAATGAATGGAACCTTGAAGGTGCAATTGAAAAGGCAAAAGATTTTCATGAAAAATGGGTTGAAAAGTTTGGCCATTCTTCAATTGCAGAACAGCATTTGATGCACCTTTGTGTAGAAGATATTTCAAGACATTTGTCTGGAGATATTGAATTGATGAATAAAAGACCTGCGTTTATTGAATGGAGCCAGAGGTATCAAAAACCTACAAAAGATAAAGTTGTTATACCACATGAATTAGAAAGATATCCAGACTTAAAAAAGAAGTTTTTAGAATTATGGGATACTTCATATAATACTTATGAACTTCTTGTTGATGAACTGACTAAATATCTTCTAAATTCAACACAGAGAAAAGAAAATGAGTCAACAGATAAATTTAAAAACCGTGTTCTCAAGATTGCTTTTGAGGATGCCAGATATGCACTTATATTGGCAACAAAAACAAGCTTTGCTGTTGCCTTAAATGCTCTAGACCTTCAGGATATTTTAAGAAAACTCATGGCCCATGGAAGTGAAGAAGGAAAAATTTTAAGCAGAAAAATAATAGAACAGGCAGAGAAAATTGCTCCAAGTATGTTGCGCCATACTCAGCCTACTATATACCAAACAAAAGTTGAGGAAAGGCTCTTTGATGTTATATCAAAGAAAAAAATAGAAACTAAAAAATTTGATGATGTTGTTTTGATAGACTATACAGGGAAAGATGGTAAATACAAACCTGAAGATGTACTTCTTATGCATTTGATTTTTAAATATACAGGGAAAGATTTAGAAAGTATAAAAACTGCTTTAGCAAATATGTCTGAAGCTGAAAAAGATGTTATAATTGAAAATTCGCTTAAGGATATAGGTCCCTATGACCATTTGATTGATTCCTTCAGGTCTGTTAGATTAAAATTTCAGCTTAATATAAGTGAAGCAAATTGGCATCAGTTATTAAGGCACAGAATGATTAATTTTGAAGTTTCAAGACCTTCTATAAATAATGGTTATATTATTCCGCCAAATATAAAATCAGCAGGCTGCACAGATATTTTAGAAAAAGCAATAAAGGCTTCTGAAGAATTTTACATAGAAATTTATGATAAATTGCCAAACGTTGCACCTTATGTCATAACAAATGCTCATAAAAGAATGGTTATTATGGATACGGATTTATGGGCTTTTGATCATTTTATCAACTTAAGATATACGGAACATGCCCAGTGGGATATTAGGAATATTTCAAAAAATATGTATGACGTTGCAAAAGAAATTCTGCCCAGGCTTTCAAATTATATGGGGCGAAGATAATGAGGTGAAATATGGATACTAACTTCAAAGAAATAAGTTTACCTAAACTTAATAATCTAACCCCTTCTCTGGAGTCTACTACATTAAAACTTATGGAAGAAGCAGGAGAATTAGCACAGGTTATTGGTAAACTTAGAGGTTTAAACGGAGAGAAGATAAATTTAAAAGAACAAGAGATAATGGAGAAAATTTCAGAAGAACTATTAGATGTAGCTCAGGTAGCTGTATCTATGATGTTTGTTTTAGAAGATGAATATAATATTAATATCGAAGGAAAATTAAGGGATCATATAGAAAAATTAAAGAAAAAAGGGTATATAAAATAATACAAAAAATATACGGTTAACCGTATATTTTTTTGTATTATGCACATATTAAAACTGATATAAAGGAAGGAGGGTGTTTATGCAAATAACAAGCAAAGAATTAATGTATTTAGATGATGTACTTTCCTTGCAAGAAAATATGGCAAAAAGCCTTAATGAATATGCAACACGTTGCCAGGATCAGCAATTAAAAGCCTTATGCCAGAATCTTTCAGAAAAATGTCAAAACAATTTTAATTCATTACTAAAAAATTTGCGATAGGAGGGATATATATGCCAAATAGTAGTGGTTTAACAGATAAAGATATAATGACTAGTGTTCTTGGGGATTACAAGCTTGCAGTAGAAGTTCTTTCACATGCAGTAGTGGAATCTGCAAATGATAATATAAGGCGTGACTATATGAATTTATTAAATTCAACTTTTCAAGATCAGGACATGGTTTGGAAAGCTATTAATCAAAGAGGGTGGTATCCTGTAAAGCCTGCACAGCATCAGGATATACAAGAAGCAGCAAACAAATTTATGCAACCATCAGGAATGATGTAAAGATAAAAATATTGTGGTATAATAATGGAGGCAGCAAATGCTGCTTCCATTATTAAATTTTTATCTTTAAGGAGGAGTGATTTTTATGTATGATTTAATTATTTTAGGGGGAGGTCCTGCAGGATTAACAGCAGGATTATATGCTACAAGATCAAAATTAAAGACCCTTTTAATAGAAAAAATGTATCTTGGAGGCCAGATTGTAAACACATATCAATTGGAAAATTATCCTGGTTTTGAAGAGATAAGTGGCCCTGATCTTATATCAAGAATGGAAGCCCAAACAAAAAAATATGGACTTGAAATAATAAATGAAGATGTTTTAGGACTTGATATAAAAGGTGACATAAAAAAAGTTAATACTAATAATAAAACTTATGAAGCAAAGGCAATAATTCTTACAATGGGAGCTACACCTAAAAGACTTGGCATTGAAAGCGAAAGTAAGTTTATAGGTTCTGGAATATCTTTTTGTGCTACCTGTGATGGAGCCTTTTATAAAGATGCTACAGTTGCAGTAATTGGTGGGGGGAATACGGCTGTAGAGGACGCAGTATATCTTACTAAGTTTGCAAAGAAAGTATATATTATACATAGAAGAAATGAATTGAGAGCAACAAAAACGGAACAAGATAAAGCATTTGCAAATGATAAAATTGAATTTATATGGGATACAGTTGTTACTGATATAGAAGGTGAGTATGGGGTAGAAGGATTAAAATTGAAAAATGTAAAAACAGGAGAAGAAAAATCTCTAAAAGTTGATGGTGTATTTGTTGCAATAGGATATAGTCCTAATACCGAAATAGTAAAAGGAATAATAGATATGGATGAATATGGATATATAGTTACTGATGATGATATGCAGACAAATATTCCGGGTGTATTTGCTGCTGGGGATATAAGGCATAAAACTTTAAGACAGGTAGTTACAGCTACAGGAGATGGAGCAATAGCAGCATATGTAGCTGAAAAATATATCGATAATCTAAAAAAATAGTCAGGAATGTCCTGACTATTTTTCTTCATATTTTTCGCTTTTTTCTTCAGCAATATCCTGAGTTTCTTGTGAATTTTCAGTCATCTCTGAAGAAATAGATTGAGGTATTATGATTCTTTGACCTGGATAAATCAGATTAGGATCTTTAATTTCAGGATTTTTATCTAGAATAGCTTCTATGGTTGTGTTATACATTTTAGCAATATTCCAAAGAGTATCTCCAGGTTTTACAATATACACTATTCCTCCATATGAAGGAGTTCCAATTACGGGCTGTGTTCCAAAAAGAAGAGCATTCCATGTTATATCATCTACAATGCCTGATACCGCCAGTCCCCTACTTTGCTGATATGCTTTTACTGCAGCTTCAGTTTTAGAACCGAATATACCATCTATTTGGCCTGGATCAAATCCTAAAGATTTAAGTCTTGATTGAAGATTTGTAACAAAAGGCCCTCTGTCATTTTTCTTTAGAACAGGATATTCAACAGGTAAAGACGATTGACATGGTATTACTAATGTTTGTCCAGGGTAAATCATATTAGGGTTTACAAGGTAATTTGCTCTAATTATTTCATCAATTGAAATGCCAAATTTTTGTGCTATGCTCCATATAGTATCTCCTGCCATAACTGTATAATAAGATGGACAAGGAGTTTTTGAATATGGTGGTGATTGAGGTGACATAACAGGCTGAGATGGAATAGATGCTCCTGGGATAAAAAGAGTTTGACCAGGATAAATTGTGTATGGATAAGTTAAATTATTAGTATTGATTATTGAGTCATAAGAAACATTAAATTTTTGACTTATAAGATATAAAGTATCTCCAGGTTTTACTGTATAATAACTTCCTTTAACTGGAATTATAAGTAATTGCCCTGGATATATTAATGCCGGGTTAATTATATTATTTCTCATAATTATAGCATCTACAGAAGTGTTAAATTTTTTTGCTATAGAAAACAAGGTATCTCCTTGCTTAACTAAATATGTGAATTCCAAAGTTATCATATAAAATCCTCCTTTCTTTATACATAATATGTAGTTTGATTTATTAAGTGACATACATCTTTTTTATTTGAATAATTTTATATAGAGTAGAAATTAGGAGGTAATTTTTATGATATTAAAAAGATTTGTTCTTTTTATAATTATTCTTTCAATAGGGGTTTTTTCATATATTTTAAATTATTCCAAAGTTTATGTTTTTAAATATGTACCTATTATGAATAAAATTATTGTAATAGATGCTGGACACGGAGGAAATGATCCAGGCAAACCAGGAGTACATGGTAAAGATGAGGATGAGCTGAATCTTGAAATAGCTTTAAAATTAAGAGAAATTATCGAGCAAAGTGGTGGAATTGCAGTTATGACAAGAGAAGCAGATGAGCTTTCCGACACTAACCTTAATAAAGACCTTAAAAATAGAGTAGAAAAAGCTAATGAAAATATGGGAGATATATTTATAAGTATACATTTAAATAGTTTTTCACAGTCTAAATATAAAGGGGCTCAGGTTTTTTATCAAAATAACTCCACAAAAGGGAAAGTATTAGCTGAAAAAATACAAGAGGAACTTAGGAAAACATTGGATTCAAATAATGACAGAATGGCTAAAAGTTCAAACAGTTATTATGTTTTGAGAAATGCTAAAATGCCAGCAGTAATAGTTGAATGTGGTTTTATGTCTAATCCCGAAGAAGAAAAATTACTAAATAACAAAGATTATCAGTATAAAATAGCATGGGCCATATATAAAGGTATAATAGGATATTTTAAAGAAAATCTGGATACATAATTCATATAAAATGATTGCAAATTAACCCTCTTGTTATGAAGGGTTTTTTTTTGTATACTTAAAATAATAAGAATATTTTTAAGGGGAAATATATTAATATGAATGTTGATACAATACTTTTTGACCTTGACGGCACGATAATAGATACTAATGAATTGATTATTGAATCATTCAAATATACTATAAAAAAACATTTAGGTTATGAAATTAAAACAGAGGATATAACCTTATTCTTTGGAGAACCTCTCCCAACAACTCTTAGAAGATTCAGTGAAGAAAATTGGGAATTGCTTTTAACAACTTATAGAAGTTTCAACGAAGAAAATCACGATAAGTATACAAAGATTAGATCAGATGTAATAAATACACTTGAAGAATTAAATAAAAAAGGCATAAAAATGGGTATAGTTACATCAAAGAGAAGGAATCTGGCTAAGAGAGGACTTGAGCTATTTAATATAGAAAAATATTTCAGTATATTAATAGGTTTAGAAGATACTGTAGAACATAAACCCAAGGCCGAACCGGTTTTAAAAGCACTTAAAATGTTGAAGAGCGAAAAACAAAATGCACTTATGGTTGGTGACAGTCCATATGATATATTATCAGCTAAAAATGCCGGAGTTAAAAGTGTTGCTGTAAGATGGTCAATACTGCCTTTTGATATAATAAAAGAAGCAGAACCAACTTATATTGTCGATAGCATGGGACAAATATTAAGATTGTTGTAAAATCGGAGGGAGATTATGAATCTAATTAGCAGTATGATTGAAAATATAGAAAAAGTAATAATTGGTAAAAGAGAAGCTATAGAATTGGTTATAGTTACTCTTTTAGCCGAAGGACATGCTCTTATTGAGGATATACCAGGGGTGGGGAAAACATCTTTGGTAAAAGCACTTGCCAAGACGATAAACTCTGATTTTAAACGAATACAATTTACACCAGATCTTTTGCCTTCAGATGTCATAGGCATATCAGTTTATAATCAGATAAAAAATGAATTTGAGTTTAAACCAGGTCCTATAATGAGTCAAATTGTTTTAGCTGACGAGATAAATAGAACATCACCTAAAACTCAGTCAAGCCTTTTAGAAGCTATGGAAGAGAAACAGATAACGGTTGATGGTATAACATATATGCTTCCTAAACCCTTTATGGTATTAGCCACACAAAATCCGATTGAATATGATGGTACATTTAGATTGCCAGAGGCTCAGCTTGACAGATTCATGATGAAAATAGAAATAGGTTATCCAAGCAAGATTGATGAAATGGCTATTCTAAAAAATTTTGAGACATCAGATCCTTTAGAAAATCTCTCATCTATAATAACATGTGAGGAAATAATACAAATGCAAAATAATGTAAAAAATATCCGTATAGATGATACTATGCTAAAATACATTGTAAATATAGTTGCACAAACCAGAGAAAATAAATCTATAAAATTAGGAGCGAGTCCAAGAGCTGCTATAAATTTAATGAGAGCGTCACAGGCAAAAGCATTTTGCGATGGAAGAGATTATGTAATTCCCGATGACGTAAAAATTCTTGCAGGTCCTGTATTATCTCATAGAATAATATTAAGAAGCGAAGAGAAGTTCGAAGGTATAGATGAAAAAAAGGTTATAAGAGATATAATTGATTCTTTGAAAGTACCGGTGCCAAAGAAATATGCCTAAAAGAATTTTTATATTTTTGCTCCTTTTTATTTTCCTTACCTTTGCTCTCTTTAGCGGTGGGAGATTGTTGTATTTTCTAGTATATGAATTTGCTTTTTTTTTAATATTAAACTATTTATATGTTTTATATGTTAAAAGGAATATAAGTTTTTATACAAATTCTTTTGATAAAGAGGTTACAGTTGGAGCTGATCTGAGTTATGAAATTATAATTATAAATAATAGCATATTACCAGTAATAAATATAGCAATTTTGGAGGGAGATTCTGATAATAATAATATACTTTTAGAAGAAACCTACTTACTTCCTTTAAAAAATAAAAAGGTTAAAAAAGAATTTAAATCAAAAAAAAGAGGTATATACAATATAGGACCTTTTATATCAGAAATAAGCGATCCTTTTGGAATTTTTAAATTAAGCCAAAATATTGATATACATTTTAAATTCGTAGTTATGCCTAAGGTATTTGATGTATATATAGATTTACCATCAAGACAGTATTTAGGAGATGTAGAAATTAAAAATAAAGCTTATGAAGATTATACAAACATTCTAAGACTTAGAAAATATATAGATGGTGATAGTCTGAAAAGAATACACTGGAAAGTATCTGCAAAGAAACAGCAGCTTTTTGTTAAAGAATATGAGGTTTCAGCTTCGAAAGAGGTATATTTATTATGGAATTTATATGAAAAACACTATGTATCAGATTATACAGATGAATTGGATGAAAAATGTGCAGAGTGTATGGTTTCTGTTTCAAAATTCTGTTTGCAAAATAACATTCCTGTAAATTTATTAGAGTATGAAAGTGGGAAAGTACAGCTAAGCGGTAAGACCATTAAAGATTTCAACTATTTTAAAATTTCCACTTTAAAAAATTTTCCTGTATACTCAAAGGACTTAGTAAGTTTTTTGAAATCCTGTAAAAGCATACCTTATAATATAATTTTAATAGTTATTACTCCATATTTAGACAACCAGACTTTAAATGAACTTTATGAATTAAAATCAAATAGAGATATAATTGTGTTTTATGTTAATTTACAGGAAGGTATTAAAGATAAATTAAACAAATTTGATATAAAGTTAATCCCTTGGGGGAGATGAACATGCAGCTCAGAAAAATAATACCGGAATATTTGATTAATGTAATATTAGTAGTTATAATATCTTTTTCTGCTTTAGATGGCTTTAGATTTAATTATCCACAGTATCAACTTATAATATTTAATGCATTGCTTGTTTTATTTTTTATGTTTATATTGAAAAGGCCTCAGATTATTATCTTTTTATTAATACTGATATTAGCTGCAGATATTATAATATTCTATTATTATAAGGATTTAATGCTGAAATTAATTTTTTATATAGATGGATTTATAAAATGGATAAATATTTACATGAACTATCATGAAACCCCTAATGGTTTTTATATTTTAACAGAAAAATATATGATTTTTACTATAATATTAACATTTGTATTAATAAGTTTTATAATAACAATGTCTAATTTTATTTTTAAAAATGATATTTTAACTTTATTTTTGGGGATAATATTTTTTACGGTTCAGTGGTATAACTATGTAGATAATGCATATATGTATTTAGGATATTATATAGCTGCAAGTTTTATTAATATAGGCTTAAAAAACTTTTATAAAAAGAGGAATACAAAAAAATCAGTTTTTCTTTTTATAATAATTTCTATTTTTTTAATTTTAGTAAACACAATGGCAGCAGAAATTATGCCTAAAAATTTTGATACAATTACTTGGGGAAAACTTGATAACTGGTTTTATAATACATTTACTTTTACACAAAATTGGAGAAATAGTATAAGGTCAGCCAAAAACCTTCCATACGATACAAAATTTACTTCTTTCACAACGAAACTCGGAGGAAGTATTGAACCATCTAAACAGATAATCTTTGAGGTAAAATCTAATGAAAGTGCTTATCTAAGAGGTATGGTATATGACAAATATGATGGTAATAGTTGGGACAATACTATTCAAAAATACATATTTGCAAATAAAGATGAGCCTTTGGTCAATATATCAGCTTTAAAAGTAAAAGTAAAAATAAATGAGCTTAAGATAAAACCAATTAATATTAAATCTGATATAATATTTTCCCCTATGATGCCTTACAAACTGAGTATAGATGCTTTTTACGATGAAAGCGGATATATATTGAAAGCTAAAAATTCTACTGATTATGATAACTATTATACTGTAAAATATTTAATACCTGGAGTAGATCTAAATGATTTAAAAACCAAAAGTCATACTCAATTGCCTCAGGAAACCAGAAAAAAATATTTAGAGTATCCTGTTGATTTACCTGAAAGAATAAAAACTTTGACAAATGAAATAACTAAAAATGAAAAAAACCAATATGATAAAGTAAAAGCTGTTGAAAACTATTTAAGAAAATTTCCTTATTCATATCAAGTAAAACCTGTACCCCCAGGTAGAGATTTTGTAGATTATTTTTTATTTGATTTAAAAAAAGGATATTGCACCTATTATGCTACCTCAATGGTTGTCATGTTAAGAACTGTTGGGATACCGGCAAGATATGTAGTAGGTTTTAAAATGCCTTCAAGCCCATTAAATGGGGATGTCTATACTGTATCATCAGAAGATGCTCATGCATGGGTTGAAGTGTTTTTTGATGATTATGGCTGGCTGAAATTTGAACCAACAGCTGAATATCCTGCCGTAGAATATGGAACTTCTATGATAAATGGTGATGAAATAATTTTCAATGCTTCAGAAGAATTAGCTAATGCTGATATTGAAATATCTAAAGGTAAAAAGACAAATGTTTTTCAATCTGAAACAGTAAACAAAAATGATAATAAAGTTGATAAAATTAATAATTATTATAAAATTAAAGTTTTATCTTTGTTATTAATTTTAATATCTATAATAGTTTTTTATATAATTATTAAGAACAGAAATATAAGGTTAAAATCAAATAAAGATATTATAGTTTTTTACTATAAAAAGATTATAAAGTTTTTGTCTAAAAAAGGAATAAAAAAATTAGATACAGAAACTCCTTTAGAATATTCCATAAAAGTTGAAAATATAGGAATACCTGATTTTAAAAAAATTGCAGATATTTATAATAATATTGTATATGGGGATATTGAACCTGATAAAGAAAATGTTATATATGTTAAAGAATATTTGAAAAACCTCAAAAAGAACTTTAAAAAAAGAATATAAGTAGAAATTAGCAACTTAGACGGATTTGACATATGGATTTAAAATCACATATAATATAATTGAATCGTATTATTGTGCCTGAAAGGGGTTTTATAGATGGTTCTAAGTTACGAGCCTGGAGTAAACAGTAGGATCATGGTTTGTGTGACTCCTCAAAAAAGTTGCCGCAGGCTTGTTGAAAGAGGTGCTGAGAGGGCTAAAGAAACAAATGGTGAGTTTTGTGTTGTATACGTTAACAAAAATAATGATATATCTGATGATTTAAAAAAAAACAAAGTACTCTTAGAACTTTTTGATTTAGCACAGAAAATGGGTGGAAGAGTTTCAATTCTTGTAGGGAAAAAAATATCCAATACTCTAGCGGAATTTGCGGAAGAAAATGACATCAGTGAAATAATAGTTGGTCAGTCATTTAGATCAGCGCTTGATGTTATAATTCATGGAGACATAATAAATCCATTGAAAAAACAGGTTGGAAGAAAAAATATAAGAGTTGAAGTCATAGAATGATCAATCATTCTATGACTTTTTTCTAACGGTCAAGTTATTTATAACTTTTTTTGTTCCCTTTATATTTTTTGCAGCTTTTATTACTAGATTCATTTCTTGTTGATTTTTTACAGAACCTATCAAATTTATAATTCCGTTATCTGCAACTATTATAAGATCTGGTATATTTAAATCATATTTTGAGAGGTTTTGGACTAAAATATTATTTATATCTGAATTATCAAAGGAATTGTTATTGACATAATTTTTAATCATAATCACCCTCTTAAAACTTTACTTAAAATATTTTTCCACTAAAATATTTTTTTAATGCAAATTAAATTATTTTTTATGAAAATTTGTTGTATAATTAATATAATAGGTAATATATAAGAAAAAGGCCTCAAGGGGTGAATTTTTTGTTTAATGGACTTTTTGATATTATAAAAACAATTAGGATTAATGATGTTGTTGATATTTTAATTACTGCATATGCTCTTTACCGTTTGATACTTGTTATACATAAGACACGTGCTGAACAGCTGCTAAAAGGGCTGGTTGTTCTCATCGTAATTACAAAAGTAAGTGGATGGTTACAATTAAGAACTGTTAATTATATACTAAAAAATATTATGACATTTGGAGCTTTAGCACTTCTTATAGTATTTCAGCCTGAACTCAGACGTGGTCTTGAATCTTTGGGGAGAAGCGAATTTTTTAGGAAAAATTTCTTTTTTATAAATGATGATACTAAAGAAATGTCGGATGTTTTAGGTGAAATTTGTGATGCAGTACAGTTTTTATCACGTTCTAAAATAGGTGCATTGATTATATTAGAAAGAAAAACAGGGCTCAATGAATTGATTGAAACAGGCATTGCTTTGGATTCTAAAGTTTCTAGTGAACTTCTTATAAATACATTTATACCAAACACACCACTTCATGATGGAGCCGTAATAATAAGAGGGGATAGAATTATGGCAGCTGGCTGTTTCTTGCCTCTTACTGATAATCAGAATTTAAGTACAGAATTAGGTACAAGACACAGAGCAGGTCTAGGAGTAACAGAAATATCTGATGCTGTTGCAATAATAGTATCTGAAGAAACAGGGACAATATCACTTGCACAAAATGGCAGATTGTCACGTCATCTTGATGCAAAAACTTTAAAAGAAGTGTTAACAAGCATGTTTACAGTAAAAGAAAACAAGACCTTGTCATGGAAGAAATGGGGGAATAAACATGCTGACTAAGAATTTACCAATAAAATTGCTTTCTTTAGTATTATCATTTTTACTCTGGCTTTATGTAATGGGAGAGGAAAATCCTGAAATACCTTATGAAATTAACAATGTCCCTGTTAAACTTGTTAATGTAAATACATTAGATAAAAAAGGTTTAGCTTTAGTAGATGAAAAAAGTTATACTGTAAATGTAAAAGTAAGAGGAAGAAGAAGTGATGTATTAAATATCGCCGCACAAAACATATCAGCCTCTGCTGATATTAGCAGAGTAAGTTCAAATGGTACTAATCTTATTCCAATAAATATAGATGGACTTCCAAGAAATGTTTCTTTAGTTTCTATTAATCCATCAGATATTAAAGTTGATATTGACAATCTTGCAAAAGTGCAAATGCCTGTGTCTGTAAAGGTTGTTGGAAATATAATGGATGGATATGCTATGCAGCCTGCAGTTCCTAAACCAGGGGAAGTTGTGATAACCGGTCCAGAAAGCAAGATAAATATTATAAAAAGTGTAATTGCACAAGTTAATGTTTCATATAAAAAAGAAGATATAACAATTTCTGTTCCAGCAGTTGCTATAGATAGAGATGGAAAAGAGGTAAAAGGAGTTACTATTAACCCAAATTTCATAGAAGTAAATATACCTGTAAATAAATCTGTTAGAGTACCAGTTACAGCAAAAGTTTTTGGCAAACCAGTAAATGGCTATGAGGTTGTTGCAGTAAATGTATTGCCTGAATATATTTATATTACAGGTGATGAAACAATTTTAAATTCTATTAAAACTATAAATACAAAACAAATTGATATTTCTGGCTTAGATTCGCCTGTTACAGAAAGTGTTCCTTTTGATATTCCTGATGGCATAAAACTTGTAAAAAATGATAATAGTGCAAAAGTATATATAGACATACAAAAAATAATTACAAAAGATATAACAATAAATTCAATAAATATTAAAAGCAATGACAATAGAACTGCAACTATACCAAACCAGGATATTATTATAACTGTGTCTGGTCCTGAAAGCATAGTTAATTCAGCAACTTCTTCTGATTTTAATGCTTATGTTGATATTTCGAATTTAACTCCTGGAATGCATTCTGTTAATGTAAGTGTTACAACAAATCTAAGTATTAAAATTATCAAGATAAAACCTGATATAGTAGATGTAAATGTTCAATAAGCGGAGGGAACTCCGCTTATTACAATATATTTTCCATACTTAGCTTTTCATTTGAAGGTATATGTTTTATTAACATTTGTATTGATTCAAGAATAGACATACTTTGATCCTTGTTTTTGGTAGATATAAAACTTTTTAATTTAGCAATGTTTAATTCAATTTCTTCAATTTCTCTATGTTCAATTAAAGCTGCCCATTTTTTACTCATTTTTTGCCAGTCCTTTTCACTTGAATTAATTTTGTTTTGAGCATCATCCCATTTGTTAGCTTTAATATCCATTTTTATTGCGTTAAATACGGCATACAGATTATCAGAAGTTTTCTCCAAATATTTATATGTAATAATATCTAGAACTACAATTAATATTAAAATGGAAAGCATAAGATAAATAATATTTTTCAAATTTATCCTTCCTTTCTATATACTGTTAATACCTTGTTCGAATCTAAGGATGCAAAAATAACTTCATTTAAATCTTTAATATGCCACATTGAAAGTTGTTCAAATATCCATTCTTTTTGTATATTAGCCTTTTTCATATTATTTTCAAGCAATTCACCATCGATTATTATTGGGATAGGCAGTCCTTCATAAGGCGGTGTTAGATTTAAATCCTGCGGTGTTACAGGTCTTTTTTCACTTTTTGGTATAACACTTAAACTACCATTAGTTTCAAGAATAGCGAATTCTACATCATTAATGTTTGAATATCCTTTTACTCTTAACTCTTCAAGAAGATCATTAATATTATATCTTTCTTTTTGTAATTGAGAGGTTAATATTTTTCCGTTTTCTACAAGTATTGTTGGTGTACCACATATTAATGTTCTAGCCCAGAGACTTTTCATAGAAATATATGATAAGAATAATTGAGAAAGCAACAAAGTTAAAATAGGTATAATACCAGCAACTAAAGGTATACCTTTGTTTTGCATTGGTATTGCTACTAAATCTGCTATCATTATTGCTACAACTAATTCATATGGTTGAAGTTGCCCTATCTGCTGCTTACCCATTATACGCATAAAAATTACAACTAAAGCATATAAAATTAGTGTTCGAAAAAAAAGTATAAGCATATCTACAACCCTTTCTGCACTTTTCATGAATCATAAATATAGTATATATTATAAAAGAATAAAATATGCACTTTGTATTTCAGTTTAAGTATAAAAATCGTTAAAAAAAAATCGCAAATGTAAAATTTTCAGTGTTAACGTTTTATGTAAGTTTATAGTATAGTATGCTAATATGCAAACTGTTATAATATAGATATGGGATAAATAAAAATTAGGGGTTGAAACATATGTATAAACTATTTGTAACCGATGCTGATGGGAGTCTTCTTGACAGCAAGTCTCAAATATCTGAACGTACTATAGAAGCTATAAATAAGATTATTTCTGAGGGAGTCATTTTTACTATTGCTACAGGTCGTATGCACACATCTATTTTACCTTATGCTGAAAAATTAAATATTAATGCACCTATCATATCTTATAATGGAGCACTTATTAAAGATGTTTACACCAAAAAAATATATTATTACAATCCTATACAGCCCGAAGATGCAATATTTGCAATAAGATTGCTAAAAGACTGCGGTTATCAGATAAACATTTACTCTGATGAGGTTTTGTATGTTGAAAAAATAACCGATAGAGTAAAATGGTATTTGTCTTTTAACGATGTTACTGTAAATGCTGTAGGGAATTTAGAAGAATTTATAAAATCAACTGGAACCGGTACTGCAAAACTTTATGCATTAAATGATCTAGAAAATCCTGTTACAATACAGCCTGATGCATATGACGAAATTGCAAAAAAACTTACTATATCGACATCAGGGGGAGGTCATCTTGAAGTTAACGCTAAAGGAGTAAGTAAAGGAAATGCTTTAAAAACCCTTGCAAATATGTACAATATAAAAAGAGATAATGTTGTTGCTGTTGGAGATAATTTAAATGATTTATCCATGATTGAATATGCTGGTCTTGGTGTTGCTATGGGTAATGCTTCAGAACTTGTAAAGATAAAAGCAGATTATATTACTAAAACAAATGATGAAGATGGTGTAGCTGATATAATTGATAAGTTTTTTTATCAGAAGAAGACGCTTTTAGTGTAAAGTATCAAAATTTCATACTCTATCATAAAATATATTACCGGTTTTCGGTAATATATTTTTTGGGTGATTTTATGGAAAATATTTATAAAATATTAACTATATTACTTATTATTTTAGCAGGAATAATGTACGTAATATTTTCGTTTATTCCAGTTATTTTAGAAAGGTTTCAGACATATAAAAACAAAAAGAATAATCATGATAATATATTCTAAAATTTTTATGAAAATAAATGAAAAAAATATTAAAAAACTATTGACAAATTTTCATTTAAAAAGTAGAATAACTATAAGGCGAAAACGATATCGCGGGAGTGATAAAAATGAGTTCTACTATTAAAGATGTTGCTAGAGAAGCAAAAGTTTCTATAGCAACTGTATCAAGGGTTTTAAATAATAGTGCTGTAGTTACAGACGAGACAAAACAAAGAGTGCTTGATGCAATTAAGAAAACTGGATACAAACCGAATGCTCTGGCTAGAAGTTTAAAAATACAAAAAACACATACTATTGGCTTAATAGTTCCAGACATATCCAGCACATTTTATCCGGAAGTTGTAAGAGGCATTGAAGATGTTGCTGCTATGTATAATTATAATATCTTTTTATGCAATACCGATCAAAAGGAAGATAAAGAGATAAAATATATAGAGATACTAGGAGAAAAGCAAGTAGATGGTATTATTTTTATGGGGGATATTATAAGGCAGAGTATTGTTGAAATATTAGGAGATTTCGGGATTCCAATAGTATTATCTGGGACTCAAGATAATGAGAAAAGATATCCAAGTGTTATTATCGATAATAAAAAAGCTGCTTTTGATGCAGTAGATTATTTAGTTTCACTTGGGCATAAAAATATAGGAATGATATCAGGACCGCTTAATGATCCTATTGGTGGATTTTTAAGAATAGAAGGTTATAGAGAAGCTTTAGAAAAAAATGGACTTTCATATAACCCTGATTTAATAGCCGAAGGTGAATTTAAAACTAGAAATGCATATCTTGCAATGTTAAGATTATTAGAACATAAAGTAGATGCAGTTTTTGCCGCTTCAGATGATATGGCTGCAGCTGCAATAAATGCTATATTCGATTCTGGATTAAAAGTACCAGAAGATATACATGTTGTTGGTTTTGATAATACTTATATTTCAACTATTTTCAGGCCCACTATAACAACAATACAACAGCCGGCATATGATATTGGAGCTGTAAGTATGAGGCTTCTTACTAAGCTTTTAGCCAAAGAACCGATTGAAGAAATGCATGTGGTATTGCCTCATCAACTTATTGTAAGAGAATCAACAGGTTTTGGAGAAGAGAAAAAATAGCCTTCAGGCTATTTTTTTTATGTGGTATACTTATATATGGAGGTGGATATATGGAAAAATTACTTATTATAGATGATGAAGAAATGCTTGTAAAAGGGCTTAGACTTTCTTTAGAAGGAGAAGGTTATATAGTTGATGCTGCATATGATGGTGAAGAAGGACTTGAAAAAGTGAGAACAGGTAATTATGATCTAATTATTTTAGATTTAATGCTTCCTAAAATTGACGGTTTTACAGTATGCAGAGAAATAAGGACATTTTCAAATATCCCTATAATAATGTTAACAGCAAAAGGTGAGGATATAGATAAAATTGTAGGTATAGAAATGGGTGCAGATGATTATCTTGCCAAGCCTTTTAATACACGTGAGTTGATAGCTAGAATAAGAGCACTATTTAGGAGGGCTAACAATCCATATATAAGAAATAAAGATGAAATAATAAAAGGAGATTTATATATAAATACAAAAGAACACATAGTAAGAAAAAATGGGAAATTATTAGAACTTACAAATAAAGAATTTGATATTTTAGTGCTCCTTGCATCAAATCCTGGAAGATTGTTTACAAAAGATAAACTATTAGATATAATTTGGGGATTTGAGTTTTTAGGTGATACAAATACGGTAACAGTACACATTAGAAAACTAAGAGAGAAAATAGAAGATGATCCTGCAAATCCCAAATACATATTTACTAAATGGGGTTCAGGATATTTTATGAAGTAAGGTGATAAAATGAATCTTAGATGGAAGATATTCACTTTATATATGACCATACTTATTATTGCACTTATATCTACAGGTATTTATCTATATGATTATATTGATACAAGCTATATAAATAATGTAAGAATTTCTAATCTGACACAGGCAAATATGATTTCAAATATAGTGTCACGATTTATAGGGACATCATCTTATCTTATAGAGCCAACTCTGGTTGAATACTCTAAACAAATTGATTCCAGAGTTATATTTACTGACGCTAGTGGTAAAGTTATTGTAGATTCAGCAGCTTCAAAAGAATTAGAAGGTCAGAATATTAAAAATTATGCTGATGTCAAAGAAGCTTTAAAAGGCAAAGGTTCTACTAGTGTCCACAATTTTGGTGATAACAGCTGGGCTATGTATGTTGCTGTTCCAGTTACTGTAAAGGATAAAGTAAGTGGAGTAATTTTAATATCAACTTCAATAGATAATATAATTGATTTACTTAATTCTATAAAATTCATGATGATATATATATTTACAGGTATAGGTTTTTTGATCAGTATAATAAGTCTTTTTATAGCTGGTTATATAACTAATCCTTTAAATAGACTTACTAATGCAGCTAATATAATATCTCAGGGTAATCTTGATTATAAAGTAGACATAAAAGGAAATGATGAAATAGGAAAATTAGCACAAGCATTTAATAAAATGAGTTTTAATTTAAAAAAAATTGATGAAGAGCGAAAGCAATTTGTATCTGATGCTTCCCACGAATTAAAAACACCTCTTGCATCTGTTAAAGCTCTTATAGAATCTCTAATTGATAGTAAAAGCACTGATATATCTTTGTATAAAGAAATTTTAAAAGACGTTGATTCTGAAATAGACAGGATGACGCGTCTTGTAAATGAACTTCTTGAACTCGCTCGAATGGACAAAATAAATTCATTGAAACTAAATGAATATAATTTAAGTGATATAATAAATGATGTCGTGGAAAGTTTAAAAGCTCTTTCTGAGAATAAAAAGGTTAATATTTTTTTTGAAAACAACAAAGATATTTATGCAAATGTTGATGCTGATAAATTCTACAGGATGATTTATAATATAGTAGAAAATGGGATAAAATACACCCAACCTGGTGGTAATGTTAATATAAATCTTAATACTGATGAGAATAATGTATTAATAACTATTTCTGATGATGGAATTGGTATAAGCGAAACTACTCTTCCAAATATTTTTGATCGTTTTTCAAGAGGGGATACTGCCAGGTCTAAGAAAAGCGGAGGTTTTGGTTTAGGACTTGCAATTGCAAAAGAAATTATTGATATACATGAAGGCCATGTAAAAGTTGAAAGCAAAGTTGGAGAAGGCACTGTTTTCAAAATTACTCTTCCTAAAAAACAAATTTAATAATTTATTAATAATAATTTATTTTTATTTAATATTAGTGTAACAAAATTATAGTATTATATATCATAGTAAGGTATTATATGTTTTTGAATAGATAAATAATTTAAAGTAAAACAAAGATAATAAAGGGAGGGGATATAAATGAAAAGATTTATCCCATTAATTTTTTTAGTATTAATATTATTTTCAGGTTGTGCTACTAAAACAGCTAAAGACAACAATAAACCTATAAATCCCAAACCATTGGCACAAGATGTTTCCAAAGAAATTTCTTTATATTTTTTAAATGATAAAATGAATGGGCTGGTACTTGAAAGGAGATATATATCAAAAGATTCAGATATTATGACAACTATTTTAAATGAAATGATAAAAGGACCATCAGATGAATTTTATGAAAAACCAGTTTTTTCTTCTGATGCAAAATTATTATCTGTTCAGGTTCAAGATGGTACAGCTTTTGTTAATTTTTCCAAAGGTTTTATTAATGCTGTTAATACAACTGATGGTGATAATAAAATTGATAAATTGAAAGTAGCAGCTATTATAAATACTATAACTGACATTCCAGGCATAGATAATGTTCAATTTTTGGAGGAAGGAAATAAAATTGACACTATTGGTAATTATTATATAGGGTTAGATCCTCTAAAGAGAGAAATTATTACAGGAGATGTTTATACAAATCCTGAACTTGCAAAAAAATGGCAGGCAAAAGTAGATTTAGGAAAAGACACATGGAGACTTGATCCTATACTTACTTTAAGCAAAGAAGGTGGCATTGCAGGATTTGGCGAAAAAGATGTATTTACTCTTTTAAGCAATGCAAATGGAGTTGCATATATAGATGCTGTTCATGACAATAAAGTATATTTAGTAACTTTGATACAACCATTAGGTGTTGATAGAACAAATATATGGACTATAGATAATGTAAAAGCTAAATTTACTAAAATACCAGAAACAAAACCTCAAGATGGAGAGTCTTTTATATATGGTATTGTCAAAAATATAGATTATACTAATAGAGTCATTACTATTGAAAGAGAGTATCAGGATTCTCAAGACATGAGAAATCAAGCAGGTCCGGACATAAAGGTGCTTCCGGATGCAATTATACATTTTCAGGCAAAAGTTGGCTATGATACGCAAGGAGGTTTTAGATATGCGGAAAGAGATATTAATTTTAGTGAAATAAAATTAGGAGATGAACTTGGGATAATCTTAAATAAAAATAAAGAAGCAAGAGCGATAATTGTTTCAGATAAAAGTAAAATTTCTTACGAAACAAATATAAAAATTATTTCTCCAGTTAAAAATAATCTGGTCACAAGCCCTTTTAAAGTTATTGGTAAAGCTAGAGTTTTTGAAGGTAATGTTAATATAAGACTCACAGATAAAAGAGGAAACATTTTATGTGAAACTTTTGCCCGAGCAAGTGAATCTGCTCCTTCTTGGGGAGATTTTGAAACTATTATATCATATAAACCAGTTAAAGAGATCCAGGATGGAATACTTGAAGTATTTTCAATAAATGCAGAAGATGGTTCAATGCAAAATCTTGTTTCAGTACCATTAAAGCTCAAATAATTTAATATTTGAGCTTTAATGCTGCCTTAATGCTGTTTACTATTACTTCTGCCATTTCAAAGATAAAACCTAAACGAATAGAATTTAATTTTAATCCATCATAGGTATCGACGATGCCTGTTATAGATAAATCACCGACAGCAGGTAGGTTCTTGCCGACACCTTTTCCTGGATATATAGGTGCTTTTTTTGCAGAAATTTTACCTATACTTTCTTTATCTCCGATGCAAGCATCAACTGCAACAATATTGCAGTAAGGATGCTTTTTTTTTATGTATTCCAGGTTTTCTAAAAGGTTTATAGCATGTATTGGATATTTTAATGTTCCATATATATATAAGCCAGAAATTTCTTTTGATAGCATATCACCAACAATTGGACCCAAAGAATCGCTTATACATTTATCTGTACCTATGCATAAAAAAATAGAATTATAATTTAGATGTTTATTTAGAAAGCTTGATAAAAAGTAAATATTATTTTTATCTCTATATCCAAGGCGTAATTCTTCCATATCCTCTCCTCCTGAATAAACTTGAATTAAAAGATCATTCTTAACTAATAATAAAAGTGTTCAAACTCACCTGAAAAGGATGTGGCAATATGAAAAAAATTATTACATATTCCCTTGTTGTTTTTTCCATTGGTTTATTTATTACTATAATTATGCTGAATTATAAAACAGAAGAACCAATTACAGCAGATCCACAGATAAATACTTTTAGCGATTATATGATGGGAAATAACAAATTTGAAAAAGCAGAAGAAATAGCCGATGCAAATCAAAAAAGCGATATAAAAGATATAAAATTACCCATGGAACAAAAATATGAAATAAAAGGAAGGGATGATGACGAGAATAAACGAAAAGTAAGAATATTTAAAGAAAAATATATTGATGAGCTTCTAAAAGAAAAAAACAGGCAAATAGAAGAAATTTATAAAGATGAAATTAAAGATAATAAAACTCAAAAAGATAAAAACAAAATATTAGTTACACCTGAAGAAATTTTAAAAGTTCAAAGGGAAATGGATTTTGATAAGAAAGTCAAAGTAATTAATATAATAACAAAAATAGGGAATGACAATATAGAGAAAATAATGGAAATATCAAAAGATGGAATTACAGAAGATAAAGATAAACAGATCATGGATATTTTAAGCAAATATTTAACTTTAGAAGAAATAAATTATCTGATAAAAATAGCTGATGAATATTTTAAATAGTATATTGCAAAAATTTAACTAAAATATAACCTCTCCGATTAATCGAAGAGGTTATATTTAGTTAATTAGATTATTAAATGTATAGTTTAAATCTTTACCATTTACCATTACTGATATATAACCAAAATCTTTATATATATCAGTCGTATTTCCTCTTGGATCTGTACCGTAATTTGTTATATACCGAATTTCATCATTTAAAGTTGTATAAAATTTATTTTGGCTGCCATAAATAATCCATACATTTTTTCCAGTCGTTTCTTTAAAATTTTTTAAAGTATCTTCAAACAGGGTTGCTTCTTTATCATCTTTAAAACCATCAGAGCCCCATACAGGTTGAGGTAACACTATAAAAAGATTATTACCTTTTACATTTTTTAGTTGAGTCAAAAACCAACTCCACTGGTTTTTGTCATAGGATAATAAACTGCCACCTTTATTATTTAATACTATAAAAGTGGAATTATTGTAATCATATACTAAATTTTTATCTACTGTTATATATTGTGTTTTAAGAGAATTTAATACCCTGTCATTTACTTTACCTGTAAATATAACAAGAGGGTAATTCTTATTTGCTATATCAGCAGCTTTTAGAGATAATTGAAGTTTTAAAAGGGTATTATACTGAGTATCACCAAAAACCATAAATTTAAAAGAATCAGAAGTATTTTTTACTTGTACATCTTTATTTGCTGGATCAATAGTCCAAAAATCAGGTACTTTAGGCAACATAGAATTATCAAAATCAGAGCCATTTCCAACTTTAACATTTAAAACTCCCTTTTTATCTGCTACATTTGCAACTAAAGCTCCACTAATATCAGAAGATGATGATTTAAAAGTATTATTAGAGTCAATAGTACCTATGTTATTATAAATTTCCCATGATATATCATGAGGATCGATTAAAGCTCTGTAGCCTTTGATATTTTTAGCGGTAACAGTAATTTGCATAGATTTGTTTTTGTCAATGTATACACTATAAGGATTAAATCTTATGTCTACAGGTTTATCTAAAGATGTAATTTTATATATCCCTGTTGCACTGCCTATTCTTGCAGTTATAATGCCCTCACCAGTGCTTGAAGGAACAAAATAGTTTCCATCAAAATTTCCCGAAATACCGCTTACAGAAAATTGAATATCAGAAGGGTTTATTACAATAGGGTTGTAATTTTCATCGTAACCTTTTACTGTTAATTTTCTATGAAAACCTACAAAAACATTTTTATCTTCTGATTCAATTTTAAGAGCGTATAAATTACCTTTTGGAGCATTGTTAAATATAGCAACTGCATTTGCTACTTTTCTTTCATATCCATCTTTTGCAAAGTTCTGAAGAATAGTTTGTGTATCACCTAAGGGTCTTAATACCATTTGAGTTGAGCCGCCTCCATCAAGGTTAATAGCATCATATGCTCCCAGTGAAAGCATCAGATTTGCCATTTCATTTAAAGACATACCACGTGTTGAACTATTATCAACAGTAGCAATAATTAAACTTTTTTTATCATGTGTATAACCAATAGCAGTTCTTGCAAGATTACCCTTAATTTCATGAGTAAAGGGATATATTAAACCATTTTTTAAAAGAATTGTACCTCCTCCTACAGCCATTTCAAGATTTTCATATGAAGGTGTAGTAGTAATATTTTTTTGTATAATATCACCTGGTTTTAATGTTAAAAGTATGTCTTTTAAAAATCCTGCTGTATCTAACACGTAACCTCCTTCTGGTATTTCAACGGGAGGCTGAGCGTATCTTACTTCTAAAACGGTATTATTCCTGTCTACAATGACTTCAACAAGATCTGGTATGCTTTCTGAAGAACCTGGAGACATATTAGACCAATCTGTAGTATACATATTTAAATAATTAAAATTTGTACTTGTTTTATTAATAGATGAGATAGGCACTGAAGAACCATCTGGCAAAATTACTGATAAACTTTTACTCCAATAATCTATTGATGGGAGTTTTTGGTTATTTATTGAAAAGGCTGCAAGTTTATCTGGATTTGAAGGATCTGTTATTAATCTACCATCTATAACAGTTGGACCGACAGGAAAACCTGTTTTAGTATCAAAAAAGTCTCCATTAACAGCCGCAATAGCTCCAGCATAATTTGCCATATCTTTTACTGTCATTCTCTCTTTTAGACCATTAGGATTAAAAATAGTTGAAACATCAGTATAATTGTCTGATAAATTTATATTTAAGACATTTATATTTATCCAGCCTTCTGTTGTAAAATATGTAATGTTTTTATGTGTTACACCTTTGCTTATAATTTGTGATGTTTCATTTTTTGCAATAATGTTGTATGTATCTGCTAATACCGAAGGAAACGGTAAAATCGAAGCTATAAAAGCAGAAGATACAAAAAGTGATATAAGTTTTTTAAAGTTCACTCAAATCCCTCCAGCAATTAATGTATTTTTCATATATAACTTGATTATACTTAATGATTGTTACGGACATATTACAAAAAAATAAATTTTCTGTAATATGTTTAGTATATACTAAAACTAAGCAGTTAATCAAAAGAAATAATATAGAATGCAAGTGTAATTGCTAAGAATTAAAAGATTATAAAGGTTTATATGGTTGAAACGGCGGATTTTGCCCGTATATGGGGTTTGTGAAAAAAACAATTTTTTATTATAATTTATTTTGTCACTGAACGTCGGGGTGTAGCGCAGTTGGTAGCGCACGTGCTTTGGGAGCATGGGGTCGGGGGTTCGAGTCCCTCCACCCCGACCAATATTGTGGTCGCATAGCTCAGCTGGGAGAGCACCTGCCTTACAAGCAGGGGGTCATAGGTT
>JBNAVY010000028.1:0-24755 GCA_049700195.1 Thermoanaerobacteraceae bacterium | reverse complement strand
GCGATATGTGATTTTATTCCAACGCCTAATCTTTTTGCATAATTAAATGATTTTTCTTTAGGAAGTTTATCAACATATGACATAAGAAAAGGCCCTAAAATTAATTTATACCCTTTTTTATACAAAGTTTCTCCTAAATGCAAATCTTCAAGAAGTGATCCTCCAAATCTCTCTAAACCTCCAATATTTTCTAAAAGATTTTTATTAATTGCAAAAGCAGCTCCTGTTGCACCAACATTTAAATTTAATTTAGTAAAAAATGCCCACATAAAATCAGTTTCACTATTTTGTAAAAACGTAAAAAATCTTGTCCAAAAGTCTTTACCACCTATATTCATTTGGCCACAAGTTGTTAAACCAACTTTTTTGTTTGATAAAGGTCTTACCATTTTTAAAATAAAATCTTTATTTACCCTTAAATCACTATCAATGAATAATAAAGTATCATATTTTGCTAGTTTTATACCATGTACCATATTTGAACTTTTTCCATTTAGACCAGCAATTAGAGGATTTATAGTAATTATTGAATCTATATAATCAAATTTTTTTATAAAATCCTGTACTATTGGTATAGCTGGATCTGATGGATCTTGAAAACTAAAGATATGTTGTACTTTACCTTTATAATTTTGTGAAAAAAGTGATTCTAAATTTTTTTCAAGCTCAAAATCCACATCTTTTATAGGATGTATTATACTTACTGGTATTTTTTCATCTCTTTCATCAGATTCTTCAATTTTATTTGACCAATTTAAATGATGTTTTACAAAAATGAGCTGTGATAACCAAAAAGAACAAAATAAAATACCTACAATAATTTCTAAGTAGAACATATTTATATTGTCACCACCTTTTTTAAATGAAATATAATTTTCAAATCATGATTTTATTTTATCTCATCTAAGTAAATATGTCTATAAAACTGAAAAATTCATAATTGTAAAACTTGAATAAGTTGTATTTTAGTTTTAGTGGGATATCAAGCAAATTATAGAATCTAAGTATTTTAATCTATGTAAATCAAAAAATTTTAATAAATTGTTAAAACTATTAAACATATATGATATTATAAAAATATATTATATTTGCATAAGGAGAATTATAAAATGTATAAGGGTGTAAACGAAATAAATATTAATAAGATAAAAGGAATAAAGGTAGGAAATGCTCAGGATTTAAAAGCTGGTACAGGATGTACAGTAGTTATTTGTGATAATGGTGCAACCCCAGGAGTTGATGTAAGAGGAGGTTCTCCTGGAACAAGAGAAACGGATTTAATTGATCCACAGAATTTTGTTGATAAAATACACGGTGTAGTATTATCTGGGGGATCTGCTTTTGGCTTAGATGCGTCTTCAGGTGTAATGAAATATTTGGAAGAAAGGAATATAGGATTTGATGTTAATGTAACAAAAGTACCTATAGTATCAAGTGCTATTTTATTTGATTTAAATGTTGGTGATAGCAGTATAAGACCGGATTTTAAAATGGGTTATGAAGCCTGCAAAAATGCAGAAAAAAACGAATGTTTAAGTGGAAACATAGGTGCTGGGACAGGAGCTTCTGTAGGAAAACTTTTTGGGATAGAAAGGGCTATGAAGGGTGGATTGGGATGTTATGCTGTTGAGGTTGGAAAATTGCAAGTGGGTGCTATTGTTGCAGTTAATTGTCTAGGTAATATTCTTGATCCAGAAACTGGTGAACAATTAGCTGGCTTGCTTGATAAAGATAAAAAGAATATTATTAGCACAGAGGAACAAATGCTTTTATCTTTTGATAGAGAGCAGAATCTTTTTTTTAGTAATACAACAATAGGTGTAGTTATTACAAATGGTAAATTTACAAAAGCACAGGCAAATAAGATTGCTTCAATGGCTCATGATGGTTATGGAAGAACAATGAGACCTGCTCATTCTATGTTTGATGGAGATACTATATTTGCATTAGCTACAGGGCAAGTCGAAGCTGAAATAAATGTTGTTGGTTTTTTATCATCAAAAGTGATGGAAAAAGCTATTATAAAAGCAATAAAAGAAGCTGATTTTGCTTATGGTTTAAAATCTTACAAAGATATTAAAAATAATTTTAATTTTTAAATGTAAACTAAAACAATCAGGATTGAAATATGTGTTTGAGTTGCATTTTTTAAGGAAGTGTAATAAAATTAATATACATTAAATAATTGTAGTATTATAGTACAATAGAATTATTTGAAAAATAAAAAAGGAGGAATTATTTATGAGTTGGATTATTTTAATTGGTATATTTGCCATCATTTTAATTTGGTATATTTTAACTTATAACAATTTTGTAAACCTAAGGAATAGAGCAGAAAATGGTTGGGCTCAAATAGATGTTCAATTAAAAAGAAGGTACGATTTGATACCTAACCTTGTAAATACAGTTAAAGGATATGCCGCTCATGAGAAGGAAATCTTTGAAAAGCTGGCTGATTTAAGAGCTAAAGCAATGGGAGCTCAGACGGTTAAAGATGTAGGAGATGCTAACAATCAAATTACAGAAGCTCTTAAAACAGTTTTTGCTGTTGCAGAGAATTATCCTGATCTAAAAGCAAATCAAAACTTTTTGAGTCTTCAAGAAGAACTGACTAATACAGAGAACAAAATTGCTTTTGCAAGGCAGTTTTATAATGATGTTGTTATGCAGTATAATGCTGCCCAGCAAAGAATTCCAGCATCTATTGTTGCAGGCACAATGGGAATTAAACCTAAAGAGTATTATCCTGTTGAAGAAGGAGAAAAAGGCCCAATTAATGTACAATTTTAATTTTAAGAGGTGTTAATTTATAATGTCTAAAAAAACTCTTTATGAATTGCAATCAGAAAATGTTAAAAAGACTTATTTGTTTTTAGTAATATTTTCTATGATTCTTTTTGCAATAGGATATTTTTTTATTTGGTATTTTAACTGGGGTATTACAGGTATAATACTATTAGCTATTTTTATTGTTGCTTATAACTGGATATCATTTGAGAACTCTGACAAAATAGCTATAAGTTCTGTAAGAGCTGTACCGGCTGATCCGGAAAGATATCCTGTTTTAAATGATGTTGTTGAAGAAGTTGCTATTGCGGCGGGAATACCAAAACCTAAAGTATATATTATGAATGATTCGCAGCCTAACGCATTTGCAACAGGAAAGGATCCTAAACATGCCTCTGTCTGCGTTACAACTGGTTTGCTTCAAATGATGAATAGAGAAGAATTACAAGGAGTAATTGCACACGAAACTTCACATATAAGAAACAGAGATATATTGCTTATGACAGTTGTTGCAATTGTTGCAGGACTAATAATACTTTTAAGAGATGTTATGTTCAGAGGTATGTTTTTTGGCCTAGGTGAGAGAAGAAGAGATAAAAATGATAATAGTGCAATATTGTTTATAATTATTGGTATAATTTTATCTGTACTTGCTCCACTGCTTGTTATGATTATTCGTTCTTTTATTTCACAACAAAGGGAATATTTAGCTGATGCTACTGGTGCATATATTGTAAGAGATCCATATGGTTTGGCATCAGCATTAAAAAAAATTGGCGGCTATACTAAACCCATGAAAAATGCTTCAAATGCTACTGCTCATATGTTTATATCTAATCCATTTGGGCATGTTGAGAGGTTATTTGCAACACATCCTCCTATTGAAAAAAGGATAGAGAGGTTAAATAATCTTACAATGTAGGTTTAATGTTAAAATACAAATATCCTTTTATTGTCTTATCTTATAAAGATGATAAAAGGATATATTGTTTTGGATATATTTGTTGAATTATAATTAAAATAAAGAAATAAAGAAGTATTTAAAGCTGATTTTGAAGAATTAATATAAAATATTTATGAAAGGGTGATATTTCTTGTATGGGCTTGTATTAGAAGGCGGTGGTGGGAGAGGAGCTTATCATATAGGAGCTTATAAAGCTATACTTGATGCTGGAATTGAAATTGAAGGTGTTGCAGGGACTTCAGTTGGAGCATTGAATGGTGCTATGATAGTACAAGGTGATATTGATAAAGCATATGATTTATGGTATGACATGTCTTATTCTCAGGTTATTAAAGCTGATGATGAAGAAATTGAGAGGTTTAAAAAAGGTAAGTTAAATAAAAATGATTTAATTGTTATAACAGAAAGATTAAAGGGCGTAATACAGGATAAAGGGTTTGATATAACTCCATTAAAAGATTTATTAAAAGAGATTATTGATGAGTCTAAAATAAGAAATTCAGGTAAAGATTTAGGAATTGTTACAGTTTCACTTAGTGATTTCAAACCATTGGAACTGTATATTGAGAATATTGAAAAAGGGAAATTAGTAGATTATTTACTTGCAAGTGCTTATTTGCCTTTATTTAAAAGGGATAAAATAGATGGAAAAAGGTTTGTGGATGGGGGTATATATAATAATTTACCCGCAGATTTATTAATCAAAAAAGGATATAAAAATTTGATTTTAGTAAGGACACATAGTATTGGCATTATTAGAAAAACGAATTTTAAAGGTATAAATACAATTTTTATAACTCCAAGAGAAGAATTAAGTGGGGTTTTGGATTTTGACAAAGAATCTGCAAGATACAATTTAAAGCTTGGGTATTTTGATGGATTAAAAGCAATTAAAGGTTTAAAGGGAAACAAATATTATTTAAATATTGAAAAAGAAAAAAATTATTTTTTTGACTATTTAGTTAAAATGGATAATTCTAGGATAGATAAATTATGTAAAATTTTAAATATTAATAAAAATATACCACCTAAAAGAGCTTTATTTGAATTTGTATTACCTAAAATCAGTTCTTTTTTGAGTTTGGATAATAGTGCTGATTATGAAGATATAATAATTGCTTTAATAGATAAAACTGCAGATGTACTTAATATTGAAAGATTTAAAGTATATACTTATGATGAAATAGTTACAGAAATAAAAAAAGCAATTTTGTACAAAAGTAATAAAAGTTCATCAATTATAGATGCAATAGTTAAAAAGATTGATGTTTTTTCTTTATTTAATAAAGAAGATATTATTATCGAAATTGCAAGGGTAATTTGGATATAATAAAATTGAATATAGTTTTGTTTATATTTTAAAATGTATTATAATTATTTCAGGCTTTATAAATTTAGGGGTGTTAATTATGGAAAAAGAAAATAGATTATATGATCCAAAGACTTTTTATAAATTTATTTATGATTTAGTTTCTCATGGGAATGAGCCTAAACCTTCCAAAAAAGTAAAATTAAATAAGGATTTTATGGAAAGAATTATGCTTGCAGTAACACAAGTTAATGGATGCCCTTACTGTAGTTATTTTCATGCTCAGATGGCTCTAAAATCTGGTATGAATAAAGATGAGATAAAGGATTTGCTTTCAGGAGAATTTGGAGATGTTCCTGATGATCAGCTTGTTGCATTGTTATTTGCTGAACATTATGCAGAAACTGCAGGAAAACCTGACTATGAAGCTTATAGAAAATTAGTTGAAACATATGGTGAAGATATGACTTATAGTATTATGAATGCAATAAGGGCTATAATGGTTGGTAATACACACGGAAATGCTTTTGACGCTTTTAAAAAGAGAATTTTGGGTAAACCTTATAAAAATAGTAGTTTAAAAAATGAATTAGGTGTAATCCTTGGTATATTTATATTCGTACCTGCAGCTTTAATAGAAAGTGTCATTAAAAAAGGAAAATAAAATGTAATCAGAGGTTTTGATATGGAGAAAATAAAAAATTTTAAGCAATATATTTATAATGACAGTTATATGAATATTTATCTACCTTTTATATGGCATGGTTTTTTTATTGCACTAACTATGTCAATGATAGAAATGAATACTGTGCTTCCCACACTAATAACTCGCCTTACAAGTAATACAATAGCGTTTGGAGCATTATATTCAATAATGTTAGGAGCACCTGTTATTTTTAACCTTGTTTTCAGCCGCTACATGCAAAAATTTGAGCATAAGAAGAAATTTTTATTGTTTGGAATTTACCTTAGAGCAGGAAGTTTTGCAGGTATGGCTGTTGTTACACTTATTTTTGCAAAAAGTAATCCTTTAGTTGCACTGTTAAGTTTTTATTTTTTAATTTTTACATTTTCTTTGAGCGGTGGTTTTGCAGGCATTGCATATACTGATATGGTAGGAAAGCTTTTACCGTCCTCAAAAAGAGGGGGATTTTATGCTGCAAAGCAATTTTTTAATGGAGTAGGGGCTTTAACTGGTGGTTTTATGGTTGCATGGATTTTTAAACCCGGAAGTTTAAATTTTCCATTAAACTATGTTACTAGTTTTTCAATAGGTGCGATAGGTCTTTTTCTTGGAGCTGTTGGTTTTTGGATATTAAAAGAGCCTTCTTCAATAATTCCTAAAGAAGCTAATGGAGATAGATGGGAATTTCTAAAAGATGTATTAAGTATAATAAAGGGTGATAAAGGATTTTTAAAATTTATAATAATTGAAAACATGACAAGTTTTAGTTTGATGATTTTGCCGTTTTATATGGTATTTATAAAAAATTCCTTTACAAATTATATGGGTTATTTAGGTATTTTTGTTATAGCTCAAATTACAGGTAATATAGCTTCAAATTTTTTATGGGCTATAATATCTAAACGTTTTGGTTCACAAGCAGTAGTAAGATTATGTATTTTTATCGGCGGTTTACTTCCCATAATTGCTATTTTCTTAAAGCCGTTTGGGATTTCGTGGTATATAATCTTGTTTGTTTTTATTGGATTTATTAGCAGTGGAAGGGGAATAGGATTTGATTTGTTTTTCCTGGATATAGCACCAGAAGAAAAAAGGACTGTTTATTTAGGTATTAGAGGCACATTAAACATCCTTGTGATTTTGCTTCCTTTAGCTGGAGGTATTTTTATAAGGTTTTTTGGTTTTTATGCGACTTTTATTTTGGTTTCGATAGCAATGTTTACAGCATTTTTTATGGCTGGAGCATATAAATCAAGAATAAACTGAAATTTTGGATAATAACCTTAAATACATCTACATTTTGTAAATGTATTTAAGATTATATGTTTTTTATGATTTTAAAGTCATGCCTATATAAAATACTACAGGTATTGCGATTGCATGAATAAGAATCCACCATCCCCAACCTATAGAAGGAGTCCATTTTACCATATTTTCACCACCTTAAATATTATTTATAATTTATTATGTTTTATTTTTCATTATTTATACTGTTTAAGTTTAAATATTTAGTCAGGCTTAAATACTTGCAGATTATTTCATTAAAGTGTATAATTTCTATATTAGAATTTATTCTAAAGTATTTTTCTGGGGGTGTTGTTATGAAACCTCGATATTTTGCTATAACAGGATTAGAAAATTATTTTGGCTCAAAAATCTTAAAACCTGGGATGGTTGTTAAACTTTCCAAGGATTTAGAAAATGAATATGATGGTGAAGCTATTTCAGTTAGTTTATCTCCAATTGGTAAAATCGGTTATGTAGCAAACAGTGTAAGGACAGTTCCAAGGGGCTGTTATAGCGCAGGTAGAATTTATGATATTTTTGATAGTTTTGCATATGGAATAATAAAATTTATTACAAAAGATGTTGCCATTGCAGAATTTTTTGATGAGTTTGATGAAGATTATGATATAAGCATTGAAATAATTGAAGAAATATGGGAAAAAGACAAGAATTCACCTGATTTTTAGTTTTAAAATATAAAAATGAATATGGTGATTTTATGAATCAAAGCTCTATGTTTGATGAAAAAAATAATAAAAATAAACCTTTAGCTGATAGAATGAGACCTCAGAATCTTGATGATTTTCTTGGACAGGAACATATTTTAGGTAAGGGGAAATTATTAAGGGAACTAATCGAAAAGGATGAAATTAGATCAATGATTTTTTGGGGTCCTCCAGGTGTGGGGAAAACAACCTTAGCAATGATTATAGCAAATATAACAAATTCTAAATTTATTACATTTAGTGCTGTTTTAGCTGGAATTAAAGAAATTAAAGAAATAATGTTAAAAGCTGAAAAAGAATCAATGTATGGTATAAAAACAGTTATTTTTATTGATGAAATACATAGATTTAATAAAGCTCAACAAGACGCTTTTCTACCTTATGTAGAAAAAGGAAGTGTTATATTAATTGGAGCTACTACGGAGAATCCGTCCTTTGAAGTTAATTCTGCACTTTTATCGCGTTCTAAAGTTTTTGTATTAAAGCCACTTACAAGCGAAGATCTTTATGTGTTATTAAAAAGGGCTATTTCTGATAAAGAAAAAGGTCTTGGTATGTATAACATCGAAATTGATGATACACATATCCGAAAAATAGTATATTTCTCTAATGGTGATGCCCGTGTTGCACTTAATACATTAGAAGTTGCAGTATACGGATCTGGAGTAAAAGATGGCAAGCGTATTATTACTGACAGTTTAATTGAGGAAGCCATGCAAAAAAAGATGCTTATATATGACAAAAATGGCGAAGAACATTATAATTTAATTTCTGCTTTTCATAAGTCTTTAAGAAATAGTGATAGTGATGCTGCAGTATACTGGATGGCAAGAATGTTGGAGGCAGGAGAAGATCCATTATATATAGCAAGAAGAATGATTCGTTTTGCATCTGAAGATATAGGGCTTGCTGATCCAAAAGCTTTAGATATAGCTGTTGCTGTTTTTAATGCTTGTAATTATATTGGTATGCCTGAATGCGGTGTTAATTTAGCTCAAGGTGCAATTTACCTTTCATTAGCTCCTAAATCTAATGCAGTTTATACAGCATATAATGAAGCTATAAAAGATGCCCAAAATACTATTTCTGAATCTGTTCCAATGCACTTGAGAAATGCTCCTACAAAACTTATGCAGGAGATGGGATATAACAAAGGATATAAATATGCTCATGATTTTAAAGAAAAGGTTGCAGATATGGAATGTCTTCCCAATAATCTCGTTGGTCGTAATTATTATAGGCCTTTAGATTCGGGATTTGAAAAAGATTTAATTCAAAGAGTAGAATATATTAAAAAAATAAAAAATAAAGTATAATAATAGGGGCAATGCCCCTATTATTATACTTTTTCTTTAGGTTCTTCAAAAACTATTATACCGGGTATAAACAAAAGAATAATTAAAATTATAATTATTATCCAAATCCATTGGTCCTGTGATGAGCTAGAGTTTTTTTGTTTTCCGGGTAAATTTACAGGCATGTAAAAGACCTCCTTAAAATTTTTAGTTATTTATTTCTATACTATAATATGAATATAATTCATTTATGGATACAAAAAACCCTCTGTTTGTTACAGAGGGTTTTTAATCTAAAGATTTGGGCCAGATTTTATTATTTCTTCAGATAGTTCAGTATATTTTTTAAAATTATTTATAAATTTTTCAGCTAGTTTTTTTGCTTCTATATCATACGCGTTTTTGTCTGACCAAGTATTTTTAGGATTTAATACTTCGGTTGGTACATTAGGGCATGAAGTTGGTATTTCTAAATTAAATACGGGCTCTTTTACAAACTGGATATTGTCGAGGTTTCCATTTAAAGCTGCACTTACAATAGCACGTGTGTAAGTTAAATTTAGTCTTTGCCCAATTCCATAAGGACCTCCAGACCAGCCTGTATTAACAAGGTAAACTTTTGATTTATATTTTTCAATTTTTTTACCCAATAAATCAGCATATACCATAGGCTTTAAAGGTAAAAATGGTGCTCCAAAACATGTTGAAAAAGTAACTTGAGGCTCAGTTATTCCTCTTTCTGTACCAGCTAATTTACTAGTATATCCAGATAAGAAATAATACATTGCTTGTTCTTTTGATAATCTGGCTATAGGAGGTAAAACTCCAAAAGCATCAGCTGTTAGAAAAATTATAGCTGTTGGATGCCCACCCAAGCCATTTAAAATTGCACCAGGGATATAATTAATAGGGTATGCTGCTCTAGTATTTTCAGTTATTTTATCACTACTGAAATCAAGGTGTCTTGTTTTTTCATCATATATTACATTTTCTAAAACAGTCCCGAATTTTATTGCATTCCAAATCTGGGGTTCTTTTTCTTTTGACAAATTGATACATTTAGCATAACATCCACCTTCAAAGTTAAAAATTCCAGTATCAGACCAACCGTGTTCATCATCTCCTATTAAAAATCTGTTTGGATCCGCTGACAAAGTGGTCTTGCCGGTACCTGACAAACCAAAAAATAAAGCAGTATTACCTTTATCATCAGTGTTTGCTGAACAATGCATAGAAAGTATACCTCTTTTTGGCATTAAATAATTCATTATTGAAAAAATGGATTTTTTTATTTCTCCACCATATTTAGAGCCTCCAATAATAATTAACTTTTTGCTAAAACTTATAATAATGAAAGCTTCTGAATTTACACCATCTATTTCAGGTATGGAATAAAAACCTGGAGCTGCTATTAAAGTAAATTGAGAATTATGGTTTAAAAGCTCACCTTCTGTTGGTCTGATAAACAATTGATTTGCAAGCAGGCTTTGATAAGCATATTCTGTAATAACTCTGATAGGGATTCTATAGGAAGGATCAGCTCCTGCAAAGCCATCAAATATAAACAAATCGCGGTTTTGTAAATATGCAGTTAATTTATTATATAGCTTTTCAAAATTTTTAGTTGTAATGGGTTTATTATTTTCCCACCATATGTCATTATGAACTTCGGGTTCATCGACAATAAATTTGTCATTAGGGGACCTTCCGGTATATTTACCTGTATTAACATTAAATGCTCCTTCATTTGTTAAAATACCCTCATTGCGTTTTATAGATTCTTCAACCAAAATGGAAACAGGTAAATTTCTGTAAACATTTTTAAAATTTATGATACCTAATTTTTCAAGATTGTACATTTATTAAGCCTCCTTAATTATTTTATGTGCAGTATTTGCAATTTTAAACGTTTACAATTGCAAATAAAAAAAATAACAACCTTTACACAAAAATTTTAACATTATTTTTATAATTTTTCAAGACATAATTTATAATTTATATCATATCATTTTTTGCGATAAAATATTATAGAATACATATTGAAATTTAAAAGTAGATTTTATATATAAATATTTTAATAAAGGATATTTAAAATAGAAATTTTTAATTATAAATGTGAATAGGGTAAAAAGTAAATTACAAAAGGTGTTCAAAATATTTTTGTATAAATATTTTAAATGAATATTTTTAAGTTACTAATATGTGGTTACTTAATCATACAACTTAAAATTTTTATTTATATTATTCATATTTGAATAAAAGTATTCAGTGTCAATAGATAATTTGTTATTATTTCCAGTTATAATTTTTTTAATAAGATATCTAGATAAAAAGACAACATCTTCGTTTTCTGTTACTTTTGTAATGTCAAAAAAACCTGCCGCATCATTTTCCTTGTGATCTGAAACAGGAGTGCCGTTAACATAATCTAATAGAAACACAATATAAACTTCTGATCTTTTATCAGGTAATACAAGACTGCGAATGGAAACTATATTTTTTATTTTTGCTGTTATAGAAGTTTCTTCTTTTACTTCTCTTAAAACAGCATCATCTATGTTTTCCCCTGATTCAACATGGCCACCAGGTATTATCCATTTCCCTTTAAATTGTCCATAAGTATGTCTTACAAGCAGAACTTTATTTTCTTTAATTACAATTCCACCTACACCTAAAATTATTTTTTCCATGAGATCACCAACCCTATTCTAATCCTTCCAAGTCAAATTCTGGTATATATTTTTCGGAAGCACTTGTGGTTTCTTGTACCAATCCATTTTCTAGTCCTATTTCAAAGAAATAATTTATAGCTTCTTCGTATTCTTGTTGTGTTATTGTACGATTTAATTCAGGATAGTTTTTTGCTTTATAAAAAGGGGTATATTGACCCATTAAGCTTATATATATTTCTTTTGGCAGATTGTTTTTTATCCACAACAATATTTTTTTAGTGTCATCTATACAACCAGGTAATATTAAATGTCTTATAACAAGACCATTTTCTAAAATTCCATCATCATTGAAATGTGGAATCCCTACTTGCCTGTACATTTCTAATATGGCTTGTGTTGCATGTTTAAAGTAATCATTAGCTTTTGAATATTTTTTCGATAAAATATTACTATAATATTTTAAATCTGGGAGATATATGTTTATTAGCCCATCCAGAGCTTGTAAGCTTTTGACATTTTCATAAGCATTTGTATTATATATTATTGGAATACTTAGGCCTTTTTCTTTTGCAAGCAAAATTGCAGTTTTTATTTGGTGAATATATATTGTAGGAGAAACTAAGTTTATATTATGAGCTCCTTTGTTTTGTAAAGAGATAAACAAACTTGCAAGTTCTTTAGTATTTAAAGTTTTACCATAGTTTAACTGACTGATTTTATAATTCTGGCAAAACACACATTTTAAATTGCATCCTGTAAAAAAAACCGTTCCAGAACCATTTTTCCCGCTTATGAATGGTTCTTCCCATTTATGGAGAAAAGCTTTAGCTACTTTTACATCCAAGGACATATTACAATAACCTTTATTAATACTTCTATTGATATTGCAATTTCTGGGGCAAATATTACATATTTCTGTATACTCCATCTTAAGCACCTCTATATAATTATATCATATGTTAAAACTTAAATTAAGCTATTTAGTAAAAAGGGATTTATAGTTAGCAGACATTGAATGCTGAGGCGAATGAACAACGGTGATACTATTTAAAATCAGTTCAAAATTTTTTCTATTATCTATTGTTTCAGATCTTAATTCAATTCTTGGCAATACAACAGTAACTTCATGTGGAATATCAATATTTATTTTTCTTTCAACAGTAATTTGTATATCATATAAAGATACAGAAATTCTATCTGTAAAGTCTTTTTTTGGTTTAATATATTTTTTAAAGAATTCACTGATTTTTTTTGTTTTCATAAAAATCCTCCTTGTATTTAAAATATGATATAAGAATAAAATTTGTTAATAAAATTTAATAATTGTTATTTTACCATAAATTAACCATTGCATTAAAACAATATTTGTTATAAAATATATTTGAAAACGAAATACTAAAGGTTAAATCCTGAGGAGTTTGTAATTAGCTAATTTGTTTTCAACCAACGCATTGAATCCGGGAATTCGCGTTCATTTATGGAAGAAATGCCTGCTATGACAGGACTTCAGAAATAGTGACAGAATACCCACCTGCGAGAGCAGGTCTGAAAACATAGCTGTACGGCTTCATGGGATAAAATTTAAAGTTTCTGCATTTGCAGAAACTTTTTATTTTTTAAAAAAATGATGTATAATTTTATTGAGGTGATTTTAATGAAATTATTAATAGAGGGTAATACATATGAGTATAAAACGAATACGAAACTTGAAGATATAGCTATGGATTTTATGGATAAACATAAAGCATTAATTGTTGCAGCTAAAGTAAATTATGAACTTGTTGATTTAAATACCGTTGTTTCAGAAGATTCAAGAATTGATTTTGTTGATACATCTATGGAAGAAGGTATAAGAATTTATAGAAGGAGTTTGACATTTGTATTTATAAAGGCTGTAAAAGAACTATTACCAGGTGCTACTGTTACAATTGAGCATTCATTAGGGAAAGGCTTGTATTGTGAAATACATGGATATTCATTGAATAATAAAGTTATTTCAATGATAAAAGTACGTATGAAAGAAATTATAGATAATAATTTTAAGATTGATAAAAAGCTTTTACCCAAAAAGGAAGCTTTAGAAATATTTGAAAAAGAAGGTTTGACAGAAAAGGTAAAGTTATTTAGAGATAGCAATAAGGAAATGGTTCCAGTTTATTATTGTGATAATACTGTTGATTTTTTTTATAGTCCTTGTATTCCTTCGACCGGCTATTTAAAATTGTTTGATATAAAATTTTATTTTCCAGGAGTAATACTATTATGTCCCGATGTTTCAAACCCAAATGTTTTACCAGTATTTTCTGATGTGCCAAAACTAGCTTCAATTTTCAAAGAGTCAGAAGATTGGGTTGACATTATGGATATAAGTTATGTGTCATCATTAAATGATATAGTAAAAAAAGGTTCTTCTAGAGATTTAATTTTAATATCAGAAGGTTTTCATGAAAAAAAGATTTCAAAAATTGCAGATTATATTGCTTCAAATAAAATGATAAAAGTAGTCTTGATTGCTGGTCCTTCTTCATCTGGTAAAACATCATTTATACATAGACTTAGCATACAGCTTAGAGTAAATGGATTAAAGCCTTTTCCAATTTCATTAGATAATTATTTTGTCCCTCGCGAACAAACTCCAAAAGATGAGTTTGGTAATTACGATTTTGAATCTATTGATGCTTTAGATTTACCATTATTTAATGAACACCTGATTAAATTAATACAAGGAGAAGAAGTAGAACTTCCAATTTTTAACTTTAAAACTGGAGAGAGAGAAGCAATTGGTAAAAAGGTACAATTAGATAAAAATAATATTATATTAATGGAAGGTATACATGGATTAAATGAGAAATTAACGATGCAGATACCTAAAGATAACAAATATAAAATTTATGTAAGCACTTTAACTCAGTTAAATCTTGATGAACATAATAGAATATCAACATCAGAAACAAGATTGATTAGAAGAATGGTTCGTGACAGCAAATTTAGATCTAATGGAGTTTGTGATACAATAAATATGTGGCCTATGGTAAGAAAAGGTGAAGAAAAGTGGATATTTCCTTATCAGGAACAGGCCGACGTAATGTTTAATTCTTTTTTACCTTATGAACTACCAATTTTGAAAAAGTATGCCGAGCCTTTGTTAAAAAAAGTTGGTAGAAATAATACTGCATATTCTATTGCTGCAGAGATATTAGAATTTTTAAGTTATTTTATACCTATCGAAGATGAATTAGCAATACCCTCTAATTCTTTAATAAAAGAATTTATTGGTGGGAGTTGTCTTGATGTTTAAAAATAAGACCTTAACTGGTCTTTTTTTAAAATGAGCTAATTTTAAGGGTATTTGAGCATATAGAAAGGAGTATAAATTTACGATAAAATAAAAATATAAATATTATTTTAAATTATTTTTATTATGTCGATGTAATAAATATATCCAAATAGTATGTAGTTAAAAAGGAGGAATTTTTATGTTCAAAACTATTAAATCAAGATTTTTGGTTTATGGCATTTTACTGTCGTTTTTTAACAGTGTTTTTCTAATACTAATTAATCATTATTTTTTAAATTCTCCAATTTTTGAGCTGAAGTTAATAGAAATTTCCGGATTATCTTTTTTATCTACAGTAATTTTAGCATTTATTTTTAATGTTATGATACTTAAAAAAAGTTTTTTTAATATTATAAAATATATTAGTAATGTTATTGAAGAAATTTCAAAAGGTGACTTTACAAAAAGGATTGAATTAAAAGCACATAATGAATTTGATATATTATTATTACCTCTTAATAATTTTATAAATAATTTTAAGAAACTTGTTATAGAATCACAGCAGACTTCAGAACAAACTGTAGTTGCATCAAAAAAGCTTGAAAATGAGATACATAATTTTATGTCTGTTTTTAAAGATATATCAATAGCTTTAGAAGAGATTGCAAAAGGATCTGAAGATCAAGCTATTGCAGCCCAACAAACAGCACAAGAAACTAAAGAGGTTTTTATATTAAATGATGAAATTAAAAATAAATTTGATAATGCAAAAAATTTGAGTTTAGATATGGGAAAAAATATTAAAGATAATGAAGAAACTATGCTCGAATTAATGAAAAGAATAAATGACAGTACAATACAAAATAATAAGCTTGCTGAAGATGTTTTAAATTTAAAGGAAAGAGCCGATAAAATAGCAAATATCATAAATGTTGTAAATAATATTGCTGATCAGACTAATTTATTAGCATTAAATGCTGCTATAGAAGCGGCAAGGGCAGGAGAACAAGGTAAAGGTTTTGCAGTAGTGGCAGAAGAAGTAAGAAAGCTTGCAGAACAATCATCATTTTCAGCAGAAGAAATTGTTTCTTTAGCAAGAAGTATCCAGGTAAAAGTTGATGATGTTTCAACTAAATTAATTTTAGAAGGGAAAAAGGAGATAGAAAATCTAGCCTATGCTGAAACAACTAAAGAGAAACTAGATAATGTTGTAAAAAATAGCAATAACCTTATAAATGCGATTATTTCAATAGACTCAATAATAAATAATCAAAACACTAAAATTAAAAAAATTAATGAATTAAATAATAAGATTGCTTCTGTTGCACAGGAAACCGCAGCAAACATCCAAGAAACGTCAGCTTCTACACAAGAACAAGTTGAAACTATGAAAGATTTAAGTAAAATGATACAAAGGTTAAAAGAATTTGCTATTAAGCTTGAGAGTCTAGTAAAAGAGTATTCTATGTCTGTAAAATTATCATCAAAAAGCAAGGAAAATATTGAAAATGCAAAAAAAATTCTTCTTAGGATTGCTGATAATTATAAAGAAAATTTATTTGGTTTAAGAGCAAAAGAAATTGTTTTAAAAACCCTTAAAGAAAATAAAAATTTTGAATTGGTTTTTTCAATTTTAAAAAACGGAGATATTAAAGCAATAACTATGGATGTTGACACAGAAAATGTATATCATAGAGAATGGTTTCAAAATGCTATTTCTGGTAATATTACCATTTCTCAACCTTATATTTCGATGGCAACAAATGATATTTCCGTTACTATAGCTATTCCGATTTTTAATGGGAGTGAAATTGTTGGTGTTTTTGGTGGAGATGTTAATCTAAAAAATAACTAAATATTACTACTCTTGTAATATGTTATTGAAAGTAGTATAATTATTATTGAGAATTTTGGTCTTTTTGGTTTATTGTATTTTTTGTGATAAAATAAAATTTGGGAGGTGTAATTATGAAGTTTGTTGATCCTGTTGTCGGTGCACTTATTAGTTATATAGAAAAAGATCCAGAAAAAAATTTAGACAAAATATCAAATCTTTTATCAAAACTAGCAGTAATGCCAAATCATAAAGAAGAAATTGATACAGTAAGAAAATTTTTAGATGACAAAGACAGCAATTGGTATAAGTATACAGTTAAACTCTTGAATAGGACTGATAAAAATATAATAAAAACTTTGGGAATTAATTTTTTTGTAAATTCGGGATTAAAGGGTATTCCAAAGCAAAAAAAATTAGAAGAAAAATATGACATAAACATTCCATGGGCAATTTTAATGGATCCTACAGAGGCTTGTAACTTAAGATGTGTAGGATGTTGGGCAGGACAATATAAACCTCACAATCTTTCATTTGAAGTTATGGATAAAATATGTACAGAAGCGGAAGAGATGGGTATATATTTTATTGTTTTATCAGGAGGAGAACCGACAGTTAGAATGAAGGACATTATAAAACTAGCAGAAAAGCATAAAAATCAAGTATTTCATTTATTTACAAACGGTACTTTAATTGACGGAGAAATAATAAATGAAGTAAAAAGAGTGGGAAATATTACTTTTGCAGTGAGTATTAATGGATTTAGAGAAAATAATGATGCGATAAGGGGAAAGGGCACTTTTGATAAAATAATGGAAACAATGGACTTAATGAGGGAAAATGGTATAATTTTTGGGTATTCGACTGTGTACGCGAGAACTAATGTAGAAGAGGTATCAAGCGATGAATTTGTAGACATGCTGATAAAAAAAGGTGCTGCTTTTGCCTGGTATTTTACTTATATTCCTATAGGCAGAGATCCAGATATAAATTTTATGGTTACCCCTGATCAGAGAAAATATATGTATGAGAGGATAAATTACATAAGGTCAAATAAAGAACTTTTTGCAATTGACTTCTGGAATGACGGTGAATTTAGTGGTGGTTGTATTGCAGGAGGAAGAAGATATCTTCATATAAATGCCGCAGGGGAAGTTGAACCTTGTGCTTTTATACATTATTCAAATGTAAATATAAACGAGGTAAGTTTATTAGAAGCATTACAGTCGCCTATTATGAAAAGCTATAGAAAAAGGCAGCCATTTAATCAAAATCATTTAAGACCTTGTCCTTTAATTGACAATCCTGAAAAACTTCTTGAGATTGTAAGAGAATCAAATGCTAAACATACTGAAAATAGTGAAAAATCTCATATTGAAAATTTATATGATGATTTAAGTGTTGTAGCAGATAATTGGGCTAAAACAGCTGATAAAATATGGAATGAAAAGACTAAATCTAAAAAAGATGCTTGACTAAATTATAAAAATACTTTATAAAGTTAAGTAATAGCATTATTAGATGAGGTGTTGAAATGTCTATTACAAAACGGCGCTTGGATTTTTTAAAAACCCTTATAAATTTATCAAAGGAAAATGGGCTACCAGTTCATTATACAGATGTTGCGAGCAATATGAAAATAAGCAAATGGACGGCATATGATATTTTAAAAGAGCTTGAAAAAGAAGGCTATGTTGAAACTAAATATTTAATCAATGCAGAAAAAACTCAAGGACGTTCTATGCTTATGTTTTTACCAACTGAAAGAGCATATGAAGTTTTAAAAGTTTCAAATAATGACAATTGGGATAAATTAAGATCTAATTTACTTACAAAAATAAAAGCTGACGATTCCAATTTTATGGAAGAGGTATTAAATGAAATGTTTAATACTACTACACCTATAGAGTTTTGTGCATATGCATTAACTGCTTTTTTCTTGAAATTAAAGATGTTAGGAGAAGGTACAATATCAAATATTGAAAGCAATCTGATGCTTTGTGTAAATCCCAATTCTTCTCTGATTTTGTTTACAGGTGCTATATTAGGTATTTTAATTTATACAAAAGTTAAAAATGATATTGATTTTGTTCTTTCAGAGAATATGGAGAAGTTTTATAAATATTTAAATGAATTAAATAACCATGAAATGTATAAATTATATAACTTTTTAAAAGAAATTATTTCATATGCTTAAAAATAAATTAATTATATATTATTCTTTTATTTAAATAAATATTCCCTAAAATTGCGTTTAAATAATTATGTTTTGTGATATAATGTATATATAAAGTATATTATAAAAATTGGAGGGAATGTATATGAAAGTAACTGTTGACCAAGATTTATGTATTGCTTGTGGAGTTTGTATAGACATTTGTCCTGAAGTTTTTGATTGGAATGATGAAGGCAAATCTCATGTTATTGTTAAGGAAGTTCCTTTAGATAAAGAAGATGAAGTAAGGGATGCTATGGAATCTTGCCCTACAGAAGCAATAAAAGAAATTTAAGTCCGATTTTTAGACTTTTTAATTACATAAAATATTTTTTTTTGGAAAAAATATTTTAGGGGTGGTTATATGTCTAAAAAGAAAAAACTATACCCTAAAGCTGAAGATGAATTAGAAAGTCTAAAGCAAGAAGTAGCAGAAGAATTACGACTAGATGATAATATAGAAAAAAAAGGTTGGGGAAACATGACAACAAGAGAAGTTGGCAAGATTGGTGAAAATATGGTAAAAAAAATGATAGATTATGCTGAAAGAAAAATGGATGAAGAAGATGGAGAAATAGAAAATGTAAAACCTCATAAATGAATTTATTTTATATGACTGAATTTTTCAGTCTTTTTTTTCATTAAAGAAGGAAAATTTATTTCAATGGCGAATAATTATTTTAAGAGGAGGGAGTCTTATGGGTAAAATAGATGTTAATAAATTAAAAAATTATATTAATCCAGATATTTTTGATTTTGAGACAACAGATGATATTAAACCTTTAGAAGGTATTGTAGGACAGAAAAGAGCAGAGGAAGCTATGAAGTTTGGACTTATAATCAAGCAAAAAGGATACAATATTTTTATGACGGGTATTTCAGGTACTGGCAAAAGCAGTTTTGCCGAAAGTTATATCAAAAAAATTGCAGAAAAAGAACAAAAACCTAATGATTGGATATATGTTTATAATTTTGAAAAACCGTCACAACCTTTAGCTATTGAACTTTCTGCAGGCTTTGGTAAGCAATTACAAGAAGATATGGAAGATTTTGTAGAACAGCTTCAAAGAGATATTCCAAAAGCTTTTGATTCAGATTCTTATGAGATTCAAAGAAATGAAATTATAAAAAAATTTCAGGATAAAAAAAATCAACTTGTTGATGAATTAAACAGCTTAGCCAAAAGTTTTGGATTTATTTTAAAAGATACAAAAACGGGAATTATAAGTATACCTGTAATAAATGGAGTTCAAATAAGTCAAGAAGATTTTCAAAAACTTGATGAAGAAACTAGAAAAGAAATAGAAAAAAAAGCTTCTGAATTTGAAATTAAAGCTCTACAAATATGGAAAGAAATACAAGGAATAGACAAGCAAGCAAGAGATGAAATTAAAGTTCTTGATAACAATATAGGTATATTTGCTGTAGGACATAGATTTGAAGATTTAAAAGCAAAATATAGCAATAATGAAAGTGTATTAAAATATTTAGAAAGTGTAAAAAGGGACATTTTAGGAAACCTCGATAATTTTAAAAACACTGATGGAGAAGAAAATCCATTTCCTTTTATGGTTAGAAAAAATGAAAAAGGCTTTTTAAAAAAGTATATGATTAATCTTCTGGTTGACAATAGTGCAACTATTGGAGCACCTATAGTTTTTGAATATAATCCAAATTATAACAACATTATTGGCAATATTGAATATGAAAGTGATTTTGGTGTTGCTACAACAGATTTTACAAAGATTAAGGCAGGTGCTTTACATAAAGCTAACGGAGGATATTTAATACTTCAAGCAAAAGATGTTTTAACTTATCCTTATGTTTGGGATGCACTAAAAAGATCATTAAAAACCGAAAAAATAACTATAGAGAATATAACTTCTCAATATGGATTGCTTTCTATATCTTCATTAAAACCAGAACCTATTGATTTAAATATAAAAATTATACTTATTGGGACACCGTATTTTTATCAACTTTTATATAATTATGATGAAGATTTTAAAAAGTTTTTTAAAATTAAAGTTGACTTTGACAGTGATATGGAGCTAAATAATAAAAATATTAACGATATGGTTTCATTTATTAAAACTCATTGTATTGAAGATAATTTAAGAGCTTTTGATAAAACAGGAGTTGCTAAAATAATAGAATATAGCACAAGATTATCAGAAGATCAGAAAAAGCTTACTACGCGTTTTAATGAGATAGTTGAACTTCTTTATGAAGCAAATGTATGGGCGGAAATAGAAGGAAGCAATATTGTTAATTCTTATCATGTAGAAAAAGCAATTGATGAAAAAATAAAAAGAGTTAATATGATTGAAGAAAAAATTATAGAAATGTTTAAAAATAATATTTATTTAATAGATGTAGAAGGTGAAAAAGTTGGAGCAGTAAATGGATTGGCAGTTATTGATCTGGGAGATTATGAATTCGGCAAACCATCTAAAATAACAGTAACTACATATATGGGTGAAGAAGGTGTTATAAATATAGAAAGAGAATCTAAGATGAGTGGACATATACACGATAAAGGAGTAATGATACTTTCAGGTTATTTAGGTAATAAATTTGCAAAAGATTTTCCTATAGCCTTTTCAGCACGAATTTGTTTTGAACAGTTATATGAAGGGGTCGAAGGAGATAGTGCTTCGAGTACAGAATTATATGGATTATTGTCTAGTTTATCAGAAATACCTATTAAACAGGGTATTGCAGTTACTGGTTCGGTAAATCAATTTGGGCAAATACAACCTGTTGGTGGTGTTATACATAAAATTGAAGGTTTTTATAAGTTATGCAAAGTAAAAGGACTAACAGGAGAACAGGGGGTAATAATACCAGAGCAAAATATTGATAATTTAATTTTAAATGATGAAATAATAGATTCTGTAAAAAATGGTATGTTTCATATTTACAGTGTAAAGACAATAGAAGAGGGTATGGAAATTTTAACTGGCAAAAAAATAGAAGAAATATTTGATGCTGTTTCAAACAAATTAAGAAATTATTATGAAATATTAGTAAATAAGAAAGGAGATAAGAAAGATAAATAAAATTAGTAAAGAAAGAATTAAATTGAAAGCTTATGATTTAGGTATAGATTTAATAGGATTTGCAAATCCAGATTGTTTAAAAAATTATAAAGATTTACTTGTCGAAAGAGAAAAATTGAATTTAAGCTGTTCCATAGAAGAAAATGACCTTGAAAGAAGAATTAATCCATATTTAATCTTAGAGGATGTAAAAACTATAATTTCTGTTGCTATTTCTTATAATATTGAATTTGATTTTGATAAAGAATGTAAAAATTGTGGGATAATATCTAAATCAGCTTGGGGTATTGATTATCACATAGTATTAAAAGAAAAAATGGATATGCTTGTTGAATTTATAAAATTTTATTGTGAAGATTTAAAAGCAGTTAGTTTAGTAGATAATAATCCACTTTTAGAAAGAGCTATTGCCCATAGTGCAGGAATAGGATGGTTTGGGAAAAATAATTTAATAATAAATGATGAATATGGTTCATATATTTTTTTAGGTGAAATATTGATAAATAAATTTTTTGTACCAGATCAGCCTCAAGATTCAAAATGTGGTGATTGTAATTTGTGTCTTAAGGCATGTCCTACAAAAGCGCTTATAGAGCCTTACAAAATAAATTCAAATAAATGTTTGTCATACGCGACTATTAATAAAGAAATTCTTGACAAAGAAATTATGATTAAGATTGGTAGAAGATTATATGGCTGTGATACTTGTCAGCAAGTCTGCCCATATAATCAAAAAGCCAGAAAAGTGTTTCATAGTGAATTTATACCGAAAAAACTTATGCCAATGTATGATATTAACAAAATTTTAACCATGTCAAATTTAGAATTTGACATGGTTTTTGGAAATACTTCAGCTTCATGGCGTGGGAAAAATATAATTATAAGAAATGCTGTTATTATTTGTGGGAATATTAAATCTAAAGAATGTATTAATTATTTGATGAATTTATTAAATTCTAAAAGCCCGGTTTTAAGAGGATACAGTTTTTATAGTATTATTAGAATATTTGGGATTCAAATATATGATGAGATTAAAAATTTCTTTTTTGATGAAAAAGATGAAAAAGCAAAAAACATTATGAATAAAGCTCTTGAGTTATTGAAAGGTGATGAAAAACATGTTAACAAAAGAGGAAACAATTAAAGTAATAAAAATTTTAAAAAAGCTATATCCAGATGTAAAATCTGGATTAAATTTTAGTAACCCTTTTGAACTTTTAATTTCTACAATTTTATCTGCTCAATGTACAGATAAGAGAGTAAATATTATTACTGAAAAGTTGTTTAAAAAATACAAGAAACCTGTAGATTTTTTAGAACTTTCCAATGAAGAATTACAGGAGCTAATAAAGGAATGTGGGCTTTATAGAAATAAGTCTAAAAATATCCTCAAAACTTGTGAAATACTTCATAATAAATATAATGATATGGTGCCTGATAATATGGATGATTTAATGAATCTTCCTGGTGTTGGAAGAAAAACAGCAAATGTTGTTTTAAGCAATGCATTCTCAAAACAGGCTATTGCAGTAGATACTCATGTATATAGGGTTTCAAACAGAATAGGTATCGCCGATAGTAAAGATGTATTAACAACAGAAAAACAGCTTATGGAATCTATCCCAAAAGATTTGTGGTCTTTATCCCATCATCTTCTCATATATCATGGCAGAAACATATGCACTGCTCGAAAACCTAAATGTGAAAATTGCCCTTTAAATAATATGTGTAATTATTATAAAAATAAAATAAAAAATTAATATTTTCGTAATTAATTGTAATAATTCTGTAATTGTATTAATAAAATAAATATATTATTATTGAATATAAGTGAAAATTAGCGTCCGCATTCTCGTGACTTTAGTCATGAGTAAGGACACTGTAGCATATGTTATTATAATATAATCTGATATTATAGATAAATGCTTGACCTTTACATATACACATGTTACTTTATAATTGGGTGGTAACATATGGCACAAGTACATTATGGACGTGGTTATGTCTATTCTATTCAATATCATGTAGTATGGTGCGTAAAATATAGGCATAAGGTATTAAGAGATAAAATAGAACAAACTTTAGTAGAATTGTTACATAAAATTGCTATAGAAAATGGGTTTGTCATACAAGAAATTAATGGAGATTTAGACTATATACATTTAATTATAGAATGTACTCCACAACACTATATACCAAATATTATAAAGGCATTAAAAGGTGTAAGTGCAAGACTGCTATTAAAACAATACCCAGAATTAAAGAAACAACTTTGGGGTGGGCATTTATGGAATCCGTCTTATTTTGTAGCAACTGTTGGTGAAAATACCGAAGAACAAATAAGAAATTATATTAATTCTCAAAAGAAAGGTAGGTGAATTTATCTATGTTAAAAGCATACAAATATCGTTTATATCCTAACGAAGAACAAAAAATACAATTATCTAAAAGTTTTGGTTGTGTTAGGTTTGTATATAATTATTATCTTGCTAAAAAGATAGAATTATATAAAACAGAACAAAAATTCATGTCTAAGATAGATTGTAATAATCGTTGTAATAAAGAATTAAAAAACGAATTTATATGGCTTAAAAATAAATAAAAATGATAAATAATATTAAAAATTTTAAAAAAATATATTAT
>JBNAVY010000027.1:0-26632 GCA_049700195.1 Thermoanaerobacteraceae bacterium | reverse complement strand
ATATTAATATCAAAGTAAGTAATACTGTCACTATCCTTTTCATTTAATTCCATCATCCTACCTTAAAATCTTAGTTGTAAACAAAAAGCATTTGCCAAATTTCTTCCCTCTCTTAACATTCTCACTCCTTTCCTAATAATTCTAATGACTACCGGTAGTTCCTTCTATATCCATGGTATCTTATTCCCAGCATCCTGTCAATTGACCAAAAGTATAAATTTTCACTAAAATAGCCTTTACTTTTGTACTTTAGTATAAAAATGGGTCTTCATCCTCTAAAATTTGTACTAAAGTACAATCTAACATTTTTATCCCCTATAGTGATGTAAAACAATAAAAACTCATATTAAATCTAACTTTGTTGCCTTGTATATGCAGTCTTTCACATTCCTTGTTCCCAACAATTTGAAAATTTTCCTTTTGTGATACTTTATATTACTTAGTGACATATTAATTGCTTTCGCAATTTCTTTATCTGTTTTCCCTTCTGCCGTAAGCTTGAGTATCTTTATATCTATTTCGTCAAATTTTCTCTTTATTCTTTCCATCTCAAATCCCTGGTAATTTCTTTCTATATATCTTGCCAGTAAAAATACTACTGCTACTAAATCATTATTAAATTCATCTTCAGAAGATATGTCTACTGCCCCTATCAAATTTCCTTCTTTATCAAAAATAGGTCCAGCAGTACAATTTAACCTTTTTAAATCTTCAATATAGTGCTGTTCTTTTCTTACAACCACTATATTCTCCTCTCTTATCGCCAGTGATACTGCATTTGTACCTGCAATTTCTTCTTTCATTACCATCCCCTTTTTTAAGTAAAAATCGATATCGGCATGGGGTAAGTTTAATTCCAGTATTACACCTTCTTTATCATTTAACAAAAATATAAGGTTTCTAAAATTATTAATATCTCTCAAATCTTTAATGCTTTTGCGAAAAGCTTTAATTAATGAATATCTTTTGCTATCTTCAACAATTTTTACATTATTCAACGCCACTAACTTTTTATTCGGTGTTAAGCCCATTTTTAAACATCTCCCCCACGACTGTTCAAATAGACCCTTATGTATCTCAAACTTTATAATTTTGTCCATATTTTCCCTCCTTATATGCTCCTTATTGTAATATTTCTCCATTAACCTCCAAATTCCTTCTTTGATTGCCAAATTGTTATATTTCTGTCAAAGAACTTTTCTAAGTCCATATCTACAACCCACGTGTATCCTTTATTTATATATGCTTCTGCGACTTTTATTGTGTCTTTTGCACTGCGTCCTGGTCTGAATCCATAACTGCTATCAGAAAATGTATGTTGTGGTTTGTATTTCCACTCCAGCAGTTGTTGTTTTATGGTTTAAAGTTTTCTTTGAGATACGGTAGAAGTTCATCTACTTCCATACCATCTACTCCATGGCTTCCTTTATTTGCAACAACGCGCTTGTATGCTGCTTCCATGTTCCCTCGTTATACTATCATTTCAAGCATCTTGCTGGTATATCTTTGTACTTCGTTTCTTCCATCTTCCGACGCCGACGATATACTATGCACTTCCGTTGTCTTTTGAAATTCCATTTCTCTATTTAACAGATAGCCTCTTTGTTGAGTTGTCGTAAGAACTGCATATCTTTCGAGTTCATAAGATTTTAAAAACCTCCTAACGTTCGGTCCTTTCTTATCTATTCATGACTAGATAAGTACTATGGCCTCTGCTGACTTCTCAAGGTTTCGCATACATCACTGTATGGGTTGTCACTTCAGAGTTCACTTTAGTGACTTATCCTTGAGACCTCCCTGGGTAAGAACGATAACTTTCATCTCATATATATTTAAGTTTACTGTATGGGATTAGGGTAGTGTTGGACTTCGTTTTGTAGCGCAAACTCATCCATCCCAATTCAGCCTCTTATCTGGTTCTTGTCCATCAGACCAAGATTTTGCCTTAAGCTTCCTTCAGATTTCACCTCACGATGGACACCCTTGCTCTTGGCTAGTGATTCCCACTACCAAGCCCACAGCGGATTTTCACCGCCTAGTTATCGCCCATGCCGGGCGCACAAAAAAAAAGGCTGGCTTAAAACTAAGACAGTCTTAAGAGTTCCAGGTATTGTGCAAAATACTTAAGACCTCCTCAACTTCATAGGTGTTTATCACATCTTTTGCCTCTAACCAGCCTTTTCTAGCAATTCCCACACCGTACTTTATATCATTTAATCCCTCTATACCATGTGCATCAGTACATATTGCAAGTTTTACCCCTTTTTCTTTAGCATATTTTACATACCGCCAGTCTAAGTAAAGCCTATAAGGGTTTGCATTTATCTCAATTTTCTTGCCATAATAGCCTGCAGCTTCTATCACTTCGTATATATCTATTTCATAACTGTCTCTGGCTAACAAAAGCCTTCCTGTAATATGACCTATTATAGTAGTATATTTATTTTCTATGGCTTTTATAATTCTCTTTGTCATTTCTTCTTTGCTCATTCTGAAATTTGAATGAATAGAAGCAATAACAAAATCGAATTTTTTTAATATATCTTCTTCATAATCTAAAGAACCATCAGGCAGTATATCAGACTCTATCCCTTTGAAAATGACTATATCGTTATATTTATTATTTAATTTATCTATTTCTTCCCATTGCCTTACTAAATCTTCTTCTTTAAGACCCCCTGCATAAAAAGCAGATTTGCTGTGGTCTGTGATGCCTATATACTTATAACCTGATTTTCTAGCCGCCTCTACCATTTCTACAAGGGTATTAGCCCCATCACTGTATTTAGTATGAACATGGAAAATTCCCTTTATATCTTTTTCTTCTATTAATTTTGGAAGCTCACCTTTTTCTGCCGCTTCTATTTCTCCCATGTTTTCTCTTAATTCAGGAGGAATATACAAAAGTCCTAATTTGTTAAATATATCCTCTTCACTTTTACATTCTATAAGTTTGTCTCCTTTAAAAAGGCCGTATTCGTTCATTTTGATACCCATTTGCTTCGCCCTATGCCTCATTGAAGTATTGTGCTCTTTACTTCCTGTAAAGTGGTGAAGTGCATATGGAAATTGTTTTTCCGTCACAACTCTCAAATCTGCATTTATACCTGACTTTAAAATAACACTGGTTTTTGTATCTCCTTTTGCTATAACTTCCTTTACCCATGGATAATTTACAATGGCTTCCATAACTTTTGAAGCATCTGATGACGCAGCCAAAATATCAATATCTTTTACTATCTCTTTTTTCCTTCGTAAGCTACCTGCAATTTCCGTCACTAAGGCAGTTTTAGACATATCTAAATATTCCTTTAATTTAAGCGCTTCTGTGTACGATTCTGCATATAAATGCTGACCGCTGAACTCCTTTACAAACTGTATCCCTTCTAAAATTTTCTTTTGAGTTTTTTCCCCAAAGCCCGGGAGGTCTACCAATCTATTTTCTATACAAGCATATTCCAACTCTCTAATTGTGGTAATATCCAATTTTTCGTATATAGTCTTTATCTTTTTTGGACCAAGACCGGGAATTTTAAGCATTTCAACAAGTCCTTCAGGAATAGAGGCTTTTAAATCCTCATAATATTTCATTTTACCTGTTAAAACCAGCTCTGTAATCTTTTTATTAATTGCCTCCCCTATCCCTTTTACGTCTTTTAATCTATTCTCTTTAACAAGGATTTCTATATCTTCATCTAATAATTCTATTGTCCTCGCAGCATTATAATAAGCTCTTGACTTAAAAGGATTTTCACCTTTAATCTCCAGCAATAAACCAATATTGTTTAAAATATTTGCAATCTCCTTTTTATCCATTTTATATTTCCCCTTTAGCATATAAAATCTTTAGTACATTATACCACAGAAAAAATATAAAAAGAGGATTAATATAACCTCTATACAAAAGGCAAAATGACACTGCCACTAATTAGTTCTTTCTCTTCCATCACCTACCCACCCTTCTACAAATTAAACGCGTGACTAAGTAAAAAGTTCATAATTTTATTTTATCAAAAATTGGTTATTTATAAGTGTATTTTGAAGAATTGTTTTAGTAATAGGATATATGTTGTATAATGATATAAAGGTTTTATTATAATAATTTTCTGGAGGAAATTTAAATGAAATTATTATTGAAATTTATAGGAGTTTTAATAGTAGTTTTTGTTACAGTGGTAATAATATTAGAATATCAGATAATTTCTTTTGCACTTTATGAAAAACCAAAAAAATCTGATGTGATAATAGTTTTAGGCTGTGCAGTATATGGAAAGACGCCAAGTCCTTTTTTCAAAGAAAGGCTTGATGAGGCTTTGAGACTTTATAAAGAAGGGTATGGTAAGTATATAATAGTATCTGGAGGGAAAGGTCCTGGAGAGAATATTTCGGAATCTGAGGCAGGGAAAGAATATCTTTTAAAAAACGGCATACCTGAAAAGATTATTTTAACTGATAATAAATCTTTTTCTACATATGAAAATTTACTTTTTTCCAAGGAAATTATGGATAAAAATTCATTAAAAACAGCGATAATTATTTCAAATAAATTTCATTTAAAAAGGGCAAGTGTAATAGCAAAGCGTGTTGGAATAGATGCAAGTTATTCTGGCGTCTTCTTAAAAAAATATATGTTAAGTGATGAAGCTTATGGTTTTTTACGTGAAATACCCGCCCTTTTATATACATATTTAAAATAATTAAAATATCTTTTTCTGTTATTGCATCATAATTAACCGCTAATTAGATTACTTTAGCTGCTGCTCAGCAATTGTTTTTAAAACCTTGTTATCCGCATCCACTAATAAAAGCTTTATACTATTTTCTTGTTTTTTAAGCTGTACAATTTTGTTAAAATCAATGATTTGATTCTCGTAAATGTTAAAGCCAAATTCCATATTTGAATTGGGAAACACATATTTTTCAAAATTTTTTAAAGCCATTCTATTTCCGTTTTTTGTATCAATCATTTCTGTTTTCCCTTCTTTGTAGAAAATTACGGCAATATTGCCTCTCTTATAAAATAGCAGAATGTCATAATTTAAGTTTTCCGAAGCATTTGATATTACGGTGTGCTTTGACGTTTTCAAATTGATTAAATCCATATCATATGACTTAAACTCTTTATCGTTGGCCGTGATAAAAGCAGCCACATCCCTGTTTTCCCTCACCAATAAGCTGGGCTTATCTAATGAAGCTATCTCTTTTTCATTATTATTTTTATCTATTTTATATATTTTTGTCGTCTTTATATTTATGTTCCTGTACAAATATATATTTCCATTTTCATCCACATATAGCAAATACCCATTTGCAATGAAGGTGGGTTTTCCCTCATTAAGCTTTTTGTATACTTTTCCTAAGCTTTCAAAATATATCTGATAACCACTATCATTTTTTACTGCTATAACATTTGTAACAGGCATATCTACTTTCACATCATAAGTTTTAAAAGTAGTCAAATCCACCATCTTGATCATCATATCGCTGTCCTTTTCATCTTTATCAACATATGCAAAATAATCTTCATTTATCATATTTGAATTCTTACTAGAAATTATATACTGAACCGCTGAACTATCTAATGTTATTTTATCCCCTTTTATTAAATTTACAATGTTTACGTCATAAAACTTGTCTTTGTCAATTTTCCCTGTGAAAGCATAATTCCCTTCTGTGCTTAACAATATTATGATTTCACCTTTTTTTAAATCAAGTTTTGTAGGAAGTTCGTAAAAATTCCCTTTTGACTCTAAAACCAGGTTTTCTCCATCTTCAATGATGACTTTCTTCTCATCTGCATAAATTAACTTTGGATCAGAATTTTTAGAGAATTGATATTCCTCCAAATTTGTATATTCATTAGAGCAGGAAGCCAAAACCAATGACCCTACTATTAACACTGTCAATAAAAAATACCTCATCCTTTTCATAACCTCACCTCATAAAAATACTTTGCAGACAAAGGTGCCAAAGGAAACAGTTCATTTTGTCTTAAATTTTTTAGTTACTTTTAATAGATATCCAAGTTTTTGCAGTTAATTCTATATACATAATATGTTATTTCCAGTATTTTGTCAAACGACCTAAGGTATAAATTTTTATTAAAATAGGATTTACTTTTGTACTTTAGTATAAAAGCTGAGCTTTTATTTTCTAAATTTTGTAATAAAGTGCATTTTAAAACTTTATCCTCTATAGTTATGTAAGACAATTAAAACTCATATTAAATCTAAATTTTTGTCTTGTATATGAAGTCCTCCACACTCCTTGTTCTTAGCATATGATAAATTATAATTACAGTATTAAACCTTCTTTATCAGTTAACAAAAATATAATGTTTTTAAAATTATTAAAGTCTTATAAATCTTCAATGCTTTTTAAAAAACTTTAATTACCAAATTACGATATTTATATAGTATCTCATGAAGATATCGATCCTTTTTATTTAAAATAAAAAGCCCCGACAGTTCATATTGTCCGGACTTTTTATAGAATTTTATAATAATGTTCCAAATTTCTTTATAAATCTCGTTTTTACAAATTGAGCCAAAGCTAAATAAACTAGTATTGTTGCTGCTAAGAAAAAGAAGTATATCCCTGGAAGAGGAAGCATCCCCAATTGTGCACCAAAAGCAGTAAATGGTATTACTGTCCCAACAACAATTGCTGTCATTGTAAATAATAATAAGGGTGCTGCTGGTATGCTTTGTATAAATGGTAGCTTTTCTGTCCTTAACATATAAACCACCATTGTCTGGGTCCATAAACTTTCAACAAACCATCCTGCTTGGAATAATGAAATAAAATTCTGTTTTAATTCTGGTGAAAGTGTAAAATATGAACCACCAATTACCATTGGACCAATCAGGAAAAACATTAAAGCATAGGTAGTTATATCAAAAATAGAACTTGTAGGTCCAAGCCAAACCATAAATTTACTTATATTTGATGCATCCCATTTCCTGGGTTTTTGTAAATACTCTTTGTCCATCCTATCCCATGGAATTGAAGTCATAGACAAATCATAAGTTAAGTTTAAAAATAATATCTGTATAGGCTGCATTGGTATAAAAGGTAAAAAAGAACTGGCAACAAGCACTGAAAACATATTTCCGAAATTCGAACTTGCTGTAATAACAATATATTTCATTATATTACCAAAGGTTTTTCTACCTTCTACAACACCGTTTTCCAAAACCCATAAATCTTTTTCTAAAAGAATTATATCAGCAGTTTCTTTTGCAATATCTACTGCATTTTCTACAGAAATAGCAACATCTGCTGCATGCATTGCAGGAGCATCATTTATTCCATCACCCATAAAACCTACAACATGGCCATTTTCTCTTAAAATTTTTACAATGCGAGCTTTCTGTTCTGGTGTAAGCTTTGCAAAAATAGTAATATCTTCTATAACTTCTTTTAATTCATCATCATTCATATCTTCTATCTGTGGTCCTAATAATATTTTATCACTATCAAGTCCTACTTTTTCAGCAATAGCTGCCGTTACAATTTCATTATCACCTGTTAAGATTTTAAGTGTTATTCCGTATTCTTTTAATGCACTTATAACATCTTCAACATTATCTTTTGGCGGATCAAGAAAAGCTAAATACCCCAAAAGTACCATATTAGATTCATCTTTAGAAGAAAATATACCTTCAACAGGCGGATTTGTTTTTTGCGCAACTGCAATTACTCTAAGACCACTGGCATTAAATCTTTTTACAGTTTCTAAAATTTCCTTCCTTAGATCATCTGTAAGAGCTATAACTTCTCCATGGTACTCTGCATAGCTGCATATCATAAGCATTTCTTCAACTGCACCTTTAGTTATAAGCTGTGTTTTCCCCGTTTTATCTTTTACCACAACACTCATGCGCCTTCTTGTAAAATCAAAAGGAATTTCATCAACTTTCTCATAGTTATCCTGAATCCAAGAAAATTCTTCTCCCACATGATCTAAAATTGCATGATCCATAACATTTTTAAGGCCTGTCTGGTAATAACTATTAATATATGCATGCCTTAAAACTCTTGTATCCTCTTTCCCATGAACATCCATATACATTTCCAATACTATCTTATTCCTTGTAAGTGTACCTGTTTTATCAGTACATAAAACATCCATAGCACCAAAATTTCTTACTCATTGCAATTGCACCTTTTGCAAGGTTTGTTGTAACAATCATAGGAAGCATTTCTGGTGTAAGACCAACAGCCACAGATAAACCAAATAACAGAGCTTCTAGCCAATTACCTTTTGTAAAACCATTTATGAAAAACACCACAGGTGCCATTACTCCCATAAAACGTATTAAAATCCAACTTACAGAATTAACTCCCTTTTCAAAACTCGTTGCTTCTCTTTTAGCAGTTAAAGTTTTTGTCAAAGCTCCAAAATACGTACTTTCACCAGTAGCAACTACAACACTTGTGGCTGTTCCACTTACTATGTTGCTCCCCATAAAAGCAAGATTATTTCTATCCAAGGGATTTTTACTTTTGTTATAATGTTTATCTTCTAGATCACTGTCAAACTTCTCAACAGGTTCTGATTCTCCTGTAAGAACCGCCTGATCTACAAATAAGTCTTTTGTTTTTATAATTCTCACATCTGCTGGAACAATATCACCTGCAGCAAGAAAAACTATATCTCCAGGTACTAATTCCGAAATAGGTATTTCTTTCCTTCCTATTCCTTGGCGTTCTACCAATGTAGTTAATGTAACTAATGCTTTTAATTCGTCTGCTGCTTTCTCAGATCGCCATTCCTGTACAAATCTTAAAGTACCACTAACAAAAACCATTATACTAATTAGTATTACACTACTAGGATCACGATCTTGTGGTGCTACAAGTAAAACGTCAGTAAAAAAAGAAACAATAGCTAATATCATCAAAACTATATTAAAAGGATTAAAAAAAGCAGTGATAAGTTTATGAATTATTGTTTCTTTCTGACCAGTTGCTATTTCGTTTAATCCGTATACAAGTCTTTTACTTTCTATTTTTTCTTCGTCCAAACCATTTAAAGATGTATTTAAATTCTTGAGTAAATCTTCAGATTTCATATCACTGTATTTTAGTAGCTGTTCAACCATTAATGGTTTTTGTGTGCTGTTCTTTGCAACTTTTTTAAACATCTTTATCCCTCCTTGATTTATTATGCCGCATATAATAATATAAATAACAAAATTGTAAATTTTGGTTTTTCAAATAATAGTAAATAAAACTACATAAAATTCCTGCAGCAAAATGAAAGTTTCGATTAAATTAATTTATAATTTTCCTTAGGAAGTAATAAAGATGGTAAAATTAAGAATGTTATTAATATGAAACTGTATATGTAAATTACATTTTTTATATTCAGAAAATATCAATTAAGTAAAGTGGAAAGAATGAATAGAAAATCCATTCCGTCTAATAAAGTGTAATTACATATACCCTTAATTTCACCATCTATACCACTACTGCCACTATCCATTCTTCCCACCTCCTTTTATAATAAAATTAAAAACCTTTCTCAACGAAAGAAAGGTTCAGTATACTTTTCATATCTTCGTTGAGTTTTAGCACTATACAGCTTTGGAACATTCCAGCTACATTAAGTAAAACCTTAAGTCGGTAATACTTGTTGACCCATTGGCATCTCTCGATGTTTCCGGGCAGCAGCATATATCTGTATAGGAGCCTCACCTAACATAATTTATTTAATTCAAATCCTTGTTTATTATACTTCTATTATATTATAATGTCAATAATCAAAATAATATAATAGCATAAAATTTATTATTGATTTTATAATACTTCATTATAATTTATATCAGTATAAAAATAAGAATATAGTAAAAATTTAAAAAAATATCAAAGCAAAATTTTCAAACTTAAAAAATGTGTAGCATAAGAGGAAAGTATACCAATTGTAGATCCTATTAGTACATCTGAAGGATAATGAAGTCCCATATAAATTCTTGATATTCCTACTAAAGCTGCAAGCGAAATTAATATAAACGCAATACTGGGAAAAAAGATTGAAAAGGTAACTGCCATTGAAAAACTTGCTGTTGCATGGCCAGATGGAAAAGAATAATCTTTTAAAAGATAATTAAAAGTATTCGTTTCAGATAAAACCATATAAGGTCTAGGCCTTGTAATTGTTCTCTTTAATAATTGTACAAATAGGTGACTACTTACAAGAGCAGTTAATGCCTCTATAGCTGAAAGTCGTATGTTATTTTTCCCAAACACTGCTAAAATCCAACAGGAAACCATAGTAAAAATTGGACCACCAAAATGAGTGATTTTAGGCATTATTTTATCTAATGTATTGCATTTTATTTTTTCATTAATATAGAAAAAAATACTTTTGTCGTTTTTTATTAACAGCCTTTTTATATAAGCCAATATAATACCCCCTTAAGCTTTCTCCTATATATCAAATTTTGAAATATTATTCAGTATAATCTCTGCTATTTGATTAGAAGAATATATGAAATTCATTTTTCCCATATTGCTTTTTATAAAATTAATTTTACGTTTATTCTGTTTAAAAAGTTCAACAATTTTTGAATCAATATAATTTATATCTTTAATTCTGACTGCCATATGCATTTTTAATAAAAATTTAAGATTTCTTACTTCCTGTCCAGGAAGTGTGTCAAAAACAGCTATAGGCAATCTTTTTGTTATTGCCTCTGTTATAGTTATACCACCACTTTTAGTTATAAGCAAATCTGCAATACTCATGAATTCATCTATATTTTCAATATGGCCATATACATGAACATTTTCTTCGGCAATTTCTGATATTTTATTTTCCAGTTTTTTATTATAGCCACAAATAACTGCAAATTGATAACTTTTGTTCTTTTGAAGTATTTTAACAGCATTTTCTATACTGCCAAGCCCTAAACCTCCACCCATAATTATTATAATAGGTAGATCATTTTTAAAACCAAGCTTTTTTCTTATCTTATTTTTGTCTTTATAAACATAAAAAATCTCATCAATAGGTATACCTGTTACATAAATTTTTTCATTTTGTATACCCATATTTAACATTTTCTTTTTCATATCATTACAACCAACAAAATAACCATCTATATAATTATATATCCAATAAGCATGTACATCGTAATCAGTTAAAATTGCATAAACAGGTATATTTAAATTTTTCTTAATCTGATATAAAAACGCACAAGAAAATGGATGTGTACAGATTATAACATCGGGCTGAAATTTTAAAATATATTTTTTTATAAATGTATAAATCGATTTTCCTAAAAATATATTAAATTTTTTTTCAACTTTGTTTCTTTCTGTTTCATATATATAACTCCATAACTCAGGAGTATATTTTATAGTATTAAGATAAAATTGAATAGAAAACTTTGATATTCCAGGAAATCTTTCCTCAAAAGGATTTTTTATATCTACAATAACACCATTATGTTTTAAAAAAGCCTTTTTTACGGCTTCAGCAGTCTTTTTATGTCCTGAACCAATATTTTCATATATTATTAAAACTCTCTTATCCATTGATATATTCTCCAAAAATTATTGTATATAAATTATCTCATAAGATAATTAAAATATCATTAAAAATCCGTTATATTTATGTTAATTCTTAAATATAAGTATAACATACATATAATTTTATGCATATAAAAATACAGGGAAAACCCTGTATTTTTATATTTTAAGCAATAGCTCTTTTCTTTATATCTTCTATTGCATTTCGTATTTGTGGTACAAGAGAAACCGCAAAACATATAAAAACTTCTACTCCTACTATAATACCATTTACCAGAAGTGAATATATTACTGGGTTCATACCCTGTGGTGCATAACTTGAAAAGAAAAATACTCCTGATAAAAAGTGTGAAAAAAATCTTCCAAAACCCCCAACTAAAATTCCCAAACTTAGATTTTTTCTAAAAAATCCAGCAAGTCCTAATGCACCAAACGCAAGTGGATAATCAAGAAGCACCTGAACCCACTGAACTATAAAAGGATCCTGTATAAGCTGTAAAAGTCCATAAGCCATACCTACTATTACACCTGGACCAGCGCCATAAAAGTAAGCAAATATGAATATTGGAAGCATACTTGCAGGAGTAATAGAACCTCCTTGGGGCCAGTGATAAAATCTTATATAGGATAGTACAAAAGAAATCGAAATTGAGAGTGCACCATATACAAGCATTTTTGTATCAAATTTTATACTGTTCCTCATGAGATACAAAAGCAATGATGCAAGTAAAATTGCCAAAATTACAGATAAAGTTACTGGTTTTATTTTTGCAAAATCAGAAAAAACACTTATAACATAGGACATAAATAAAACACCTCCATATTTTGAGGCTATGTTCGCTGAAAAATAAAACCGCATAAATTATGCGGTGTCTTACCGCATTTCCTACGTAGGTATTATCCTATTCAGGTACTAAGGGTTTGGTATAAAACCATCTCAGCATAAAGCTCCCCCAGCGGACATAGTCTATTTAATTAATATTACATTACCACTTTATCAGTTAATTGTCAATTCATAAAATCTACGTATTACTCACTTTGTTCTGATTTCTCCTGCTCTGGTTTTTCCTGTTCTTCTTTTAGCAAAGACATTGAATTTTCATTATCAATACTTTTGCTATTAGGGTAAAGATTATCAGCAATCTTTTTGATACTCTCTTCGATAGAATTGAGTTTCTTCATTTTTTTACTACTATAAACTATGTAATATACCACAAAAATAACTGCCGAAACAGGCGTCGCAAGAGCTGCAAAATATTGAAGACTAATCATAAAGTAGTACGAGGTCGTCATAGTTTAGTACACATCCTTTCTAATTAATAATATAATTGCCTTTTTTTATTATGTCATATTTTATGTTGTAAAGCAATCATTATTACAAATTTGCTTATATTTCCATTAATTAAAGTAATAAAAGCCCAATTGAAAAATCAATGGGCTTTTACTCTAACTAACTTACTAATTCTTCCTCACCTTCAAATTGGCTATTATAAAGACTTGCATAAAATTCACCTTTTGCAAGCAATTCTTCATGGGTACCCTGTTCTACAATATCTCCATGATCCATAACAAGTATAAGATCAGCATTTTTAATTGTAGAAAGTCTGTGAGCTATAACAAAACTAGTTCTACCTTTCATAAGATAATCCATTGCTTTTTGTATCTGTATTTCCGTAAGAGTATCAACAGAACTTGTTGCTTCATCTAATATTAAAATTTTAGGATCTTTTAAAATAGCTCTTGCTATTGTAAGCAGTTGCTTTTGGCCTTGAGAAATATTTGTAGTTTCTTCATTTAAAACCATATTGTAGCCGCCTGGAAGTGTTCTTATAAAATTATCTGCATGAGCAGCTTTTGCTGCATTTATTACTTCTTCGTCTGTTGCATCAAGTCTGCCATATCTTATATTATCCATTATAGTACCATTGTAAAGCCATGTATCCTGCAATACCATCCCAAGAATTGACCTTAAATCTTCTCTAGTAAAGTCCTTAATATTGTAACCATCTATTAATATTTCTCCATCATTAACATCATAATATCTCATTAAAAGCTTCACCATAGTTGTTTTGCCAGCACCGGTAGGACCCACAATAGCAATTTTCTGACCTGCTTTTATTTTGGCTGAAAAATTATTTATTACTATTTTATCTGGCTTATAACCAAAACGTACATTTTTAAATTCAACATCACCTTTAACATTTTCCAGTTTTATAGGTGTAGGGTTATCAGGTACTTCTTCTTCCTCTTCCAGAAATTCAAAAACCCTTTCAGCACAAGCTGCAGTTTGCTGAAGTATATTTGAAATATTTGCAATCTGAGCTATAGGTTGTGTAAATGAATTTATATATTGAATAAATGCTTGAATATCACCTATTTGTATACTTCCTTTTATAACAAGCCAGCTACCCAAAACTGTAACTGCTACATAGCCAAGATTTGAAACAATATTCATAACAGGCATCATAATACTAGTAAAAAATTGAGACTTCCACGCTGAAACATACCACCTATTATTTAAAATGTCAAATTTTTCAACGCTCTTTTCTTCACCATTAAAAGCTTTTACTATATTATGTCCCCCATACATTTCTTCTACATGCCCATTAACATTTCCCAGATAATCTTGCTGTTCTCTAAAATAAATCTGAGAATGTTTTATTATAAAAGATATAATTAACAATGATAAAGGTACTATTAAAACTGCAATAAGTGTCATAATCCAGCTTATAGTAAACATCATAATAAGTACACCAATTACAGTTGTTACAGATGTAATTATTTGTGTTAAACTCTGATTTAAAGTTTGACTTATCGTATCTACATCATTTGTTATACGAGATAATATTTCACCTTGATTAGTTTCTTCAAAATATTTTAATGGAAGGTGGTTTATCTTTTCTGAAATATCCTTCCTGAATTTATAAGTTACTTTCATAGAAACGCCAGACATTATAAAACCCTGTAAGTATCCAAACAATGCACTTAATCCATATAAACCAGCAAGAATAAGTATTATTTTCCCTACATAAGTAAAGTCTATACCGCTTCCAGTACCAGATATTTTTGACATAACACCTTCAAAAATTTTTGTTATTGCCTTACTTAAAATTTTAGGCCCAAGAATAGAAAAAGTTGCACTAAAAACAGCAAAAACTATAACTATACTAATTGATAATTTATATTCGCTTAAATATTTTAGAAATTTTCTCATAGTACCTTTAAAGTTTTTTGCTTTTTCACCACTGCCAACAGACACAGGGCCTCTACCCATCCCTATGCCGCCTTTAGGTAATTTAGGGGACTGCTCTAATTTCTCTTTTTGGTCACTCATGCCAATTCCTCCTCTGAAAGCTGAGATAAAGCAATTTCTCTATATGTTTCACAGTTTTTTATCAGATCTTTATGCTTTCCTATTCCAACTAATTTTCCATCTTCAATTACAACAATCTGATCAGCATTGACAATTGTTGAAACTCTCTGAGAAATCATTATAACTGTGCTAGAAGAAAGTTTCTCTTTCATAGCTTTTCTTAAAGCAGCTTCTGTCTTAAAATCAAGTGCAGAAAAACTCTCGTCAAATATATATATTTCTGGTTTCTTGGCAAGAGCTCTGGCAATAGACAACCTTTGTTTTTGACCTCCAGAAACATTTGTTCCACCTTGAGAAATTTCAGAATCAAAGTTTTTAGGTTTTTCCTGAATAAATTCTAGAGCTTGCGCAATTTCTGCCGCTTGTTTTATTTCTTCATCGGTAGCATTTTCATTCCCATACTTTAAGTTAGTTTTAATTGTACCACTGAAAAGCCATGTTTTTTGTGGCGCATAACCTATTTTACTTCGCAGCTCTTTTTGAGTAACATCTCTTATGTCAACACCATCTATTAAAATCTGTCCTTCTGTTACATCATAAAATCTTAATAATAAACTTGTTATTGTAGATTTTCCAGAACCCGTTCTACCTATTATAGCTGTTGTCTGACCTGGCAGTACTTTAAAACTAATATTTTTCAACATATAATCTTCTGCATCTGGATATTTGAATGATACATTCCTAAATTCTATTTCACCTTTAAGCTTTTTATCAAAATGCTTCGGATTTTCAGGATCAATAATAGAAGGTTTTGTTTCCAATACTTCACTGATACGACTTGCTGAAACAGAAGCCCTTGGTATCATGATAAAAAGCATTGAAAGCATTAAAAATGCAAAGATTATCTGCATGGCATACTGCATAAATGCCATCATATCTCCAACCTGCATACTTGAATTTTGAATCTGATGTGCTCCTACCCATACTATTAGTATAGTTATCCCATTCATAATAAGCATCATTGAAGGAAACATAACAGCCATAGCACGATTTACAAAAAGTCCAACTCCTGTAATATCATTATTTGCATCGTCAAAACGCTTTTCCTCAAGCTTCTGATTATTAAAAGCTCTTACAACCATAATACCAGATAAATTTTCTCTTGTTACTAAATTTAATCTGTCAAGGAGTTTCTGCATACGCATAAACTTTGGCATTGCAATTGAAAAAAGCACTGATATAAGACCCAATAATATTATTACAGCAAGTGCTATTATCCATGACATCGAAGTACTTTTCCCTAATGCTCTTATTACTCCACCTATACCCATAATAGGAGCTAAAAATACCATTCTGATCATTATTACTGTTAACATTTGTATTTGTGTAATATCATTTGTCGTCCTGGTAATTAAAGATGCTGTTGAAAATTTGTCAAACTCAGAATTAGAAAAGCTTTCTACTCTATTAAATAAGTATCTTCTTAAATCTCTGGAATACCCAGCAGCAACTTTTGATGCAAAGAATCCAACAAGTATTGTACTTATAGCACTCAGAATAGTAATTAAAAGCATTATCAAACCAGTATGAAGAATATAATTATTCTGTATCTTGTCAGTATTTATTCCAATAGCTTTATATTCTTGCTTTACTGACATTGTAGCTGCTTGAATTACCATATCGTCCCCTAAAGCAGTAAACTTTTTATTCATTTCATCTCTTAACTTAAGTAGCTGTTCCTGTGGCAATTTTGAAATAAGTGCAAATAAATCAGTATTTGCAGGTATTTTATTCCCATTAAAGTCTATAAAGCCATCTTTTGCATTAGTTTTAGCATTTTCAACACCAGTTACAGCAAGAAAAGATTTTCCCATAATTAGATTTATCTTATCTATTTCTGTATTATTTATTTTATTAAGTACATACACTGGTTCTTTTGACAAAATAGGATACTTTTTTAAATATCTATTATAATCAAGACTGTTTTTGTCTATAAGTGTATAATCTTTAAGAACCTCATTTTTTTCATCTTGTGTCATAAACAACGTCATTTTGTCCATCTGCTCTTTTCTTATAGCTTCAGGCACAGCATTTAAAATACCACCTTGTTGTATCCCTTTGTTTACTATATTGGACATGTAATCTGGCAGTGCTAAATTACTCATGGCCTGAACGCTTACAAAAAATACAGCAAGAAAAATCAGTAAAATATAAGGTTTAAGATATTTAACTATTTTTAACATATATTCACCATCCCTTTATAATATAAAAAATTTTAGTCTTATCTATCAAGTACATTTTTTAGAGTCTTAAGTCCTTCAAATATTATTTCAATCTCTTGTTCATTTGCTTTATTTATAAGTTCTTCAAACTTTTTTGAAGCTTCCTTAAAATATTTCTGAAAAGTATCTTTAAATTTTGGAGTCACTACTACATAAACTACTCTTCTGTCTTCTTTACTTCTTATTCTTTCAACTAATCCCTGCTTTTCAAGTCTGTCAATTACACCCGATACTGTGCTATTAGATAATCCAATCATTTCACATATATCACTTATCTTCATTTCCCCATAATGTACTAAAATCCCTATTAACATGCCTTGTGGTCCTGTAATATCAAATTCTTTACACTCGTATTTCATAGATGATTTAATTGTATTCATTATTTGTTTTAAAAGTTTTAATATTGCTAATCCTTTGCTTATATCTTCCATATACACCACCAGACCTTTTTATTATTACTTCGGTTACGAATATTTCGTATACGAATATTTTTAATGCAAACTTTATTTTACTCTTCTTATATTAATATGTCAATAATTCTTAAAGCTTTTCATAAAAATTCCACAAAATTAATTGCAGCTTCTTATATATTTAAAAGTAACTTTAAATTATTACTTTAACTTCTAAATTAAGTAAAAACTTTTTTACATTTAACCCTCCTCTATAACCAGTTAAATCTTTATTTTTACCAACAACTCTGTGACATGGGATAATAATAGGAATCGGATTTTTATTAAGTGCTTGTCCAACTGCCCTTGATGCTTTGGAATTCCCAATTCTATATGCAATATCACTATATGTAGTAACAGTACCATATGGAATTTTTAAGACTTCCTCCCATACTCTTTTTTGAAAATCAGTACCATGTAAATCCAATGTCAAATTAAATACTTTTAATTTTTTTCTAAAATATAAATCAAGCTGAGCGATTACTTCATTTATATATAAATCTTCTCCTTTATGGTGAGAATTTTTTAAATTTATATTTTCATTTTCAAAATTTATACGATATATTCCTTTACCTGTAGAAAAAATTGTAAGAATACCAATAGGTGTTGCAATTGTTTTATATAACAAAGTTCACCCTCCTAATAAAAATTTATTTTAATTATATCATATAAAATTTCTTAAAAAATAATGTAAAATTTTCAGGGTAATCGTTTTAGCTTATTTTAAACCATTGACTAAGTTTTAAGTATATATTATTATAAAAATATAAAGAGATTGTTAAATGTATAACAAATTAAATAAAACATATAATATCTTTATACTTTGTTTTTAATGATATAATCTGTTTAATCATGTTAATATGCAAACAATCTCTTTATTATAATAAAATTATTCGTTAAACATTTATCAATTGGAGGTGGCATTATGCCTACATTATTAGAAGAAAATTTAGAAAACCAAAAAATAAAATTGGATAAAAAATCCGAAACAATTAAAGAACAAATAAACCAATTAGTTGAAAAGGCAAAAAATGCACAAGAAAAATTCAAATCTTATACCCAGGAACAAATTGATGAAATAGTTAAAGCTATGGCACTCGCTGGAATTGAAAATCATATTTTACTTGCTAAATTAGCTTATGAAGAAACAAAAATGGGTATATATGAAGACAAAATAACAAAAAACCTCTTCTCTATAGAATATATCAATAATTACATTAAAGACAAAAAAACAGTTGGAACATTAAACATAGACCCTCAAGAAAATTATTTTGAGGTTGCAGAACCAATTGGCATAATAGCAGGTGTAACCCCTGTAACTAATCCTACATCAACAACAATGTTCAAATGTTTAATTTCAATAAAAACAAAAAATCCAATAATTTTTAGTTTTCATCCAAAAGCATTAAATTGCAGTACAAAAGCAGCACAAATAATGTATGAAGCAGCAATAAAAGCTGGTGCACCTGAAGGCTGTATAGGATATATTAAACAGCCGTCAATTGAAGCAACAAATTTATTAATGACTCATCCTAATATATCTTTAATACTAGCTACTGGCGGGGCTGGTATGGTTAAATCAGCTTATAGCTCTGGAAAACCAGCATTAGGTGTTGGTCCAGGAAACGTACCATGTTATATTGAAAAATCTGCAAATATAAAAAGGGCGGTTTCTGATTTAATATTAAGTAAAACTTTTGACAATGGAACAGTCTGTGCTTCAGAACAAGCTGTTATAGTTGATAATGAAATAGCTGATATAGTTAAAAAACTTTTAAAAGAATATGGCTGTTACTTTTTAAACAAAGAAGAAATAAAAAAATTAGAAAACTTTGCAATTGATAAAAACACTAATTCAATGAATCCAGCAGTTGTAGGTCAATCAGCCTCAAAAATCGCAAGAATGGCAGGCTTTGAAGTTTTAGACAACACAAAAATTCTGATTGCTGAATATCAGGATATAGGGCCTAAATATCCTCTTTCAAGAGAAAAATTAAGCCCAATACTTTCCTTATACACAGTAAAAAATTATAAAGAAGGAATAGAAAAATGTGAGAAAATGATCCAGTTTGGTGGAATGGGACATTCTGCAGTAATACATTCTGAAAATAATGAAATTATAAAAGAATTTTCAGAAAAAGTTCCTGCAGGAAGAATAATAGTTAATGCTCCATCTTCACAAGGAGCAATAGGCGATATATACAATACACAAACACCATCTTTAACACTTGGCTGTGGTACAATGGGTGGAAATTCCACTACTGATAATGTCAATATTTATAATCTTATAAATATAAAAAGAGTACTTATAAGAAAAGAAAGGTTAAAGTGGATGATACTTCCTCCTCAAATATATTTTGAAAGAGGATCACTGCAAGTATTATCACAAATAAATTATACAAAAGCTTTTATTGTAACTGATCCTGTAATGTTAAAGTTGGGTTTTGTGGACAAAGCAATATATTATCTTAATAAAAAAGGCATAAAATACGAAATTTTTTCAGACGTTGAGCCAGATCCATCTGTAGAAACAGTAGAAAAAGGTGTAAAAATAATGAAAAATTTTGAACCGGATGCAATAATTGCAATAGGAGGTGGCTCACCAATCGATGCAGCAAAAGGAATGTGGTTATTTTATGAACATGATAATATAAAATTTGATAATTTAAAGCTAAAATTTATGGACATAAGAAAACGCACATATAAATTCCCTAGTTTAGGTAAAAAGGCAACTTTTATTGCAATTCCTACAACAAGCGGAACAGGTTCAGAAGTTACTGCTTTTGCTGTAATAACAGACAAAAAGAAAAATATAAAATATCCTTTAGCAGATTATGAATTAACTCCTGATATTGCAATAATAGACCCCGATCTCACTACTACAATACCACCATCTGTTACAGCAGATACTGGTCTTGATGCATTAACTCATGCTATCGAAGCTTATGTATCAGTTATGGCTTCTGATTATACAGATGCTTTAGCAGAAAAAGCAATTAAATTAATTTTTGATAACCTCGAAGAAGCATACAAAAATGGAAATAACAAAACTTCAAGAGAAAAAATGCACAATGCTTCATGTATCGCTGGCATGGCTTTTACAAATTCATTTTTAGGAATAAATCATAGTATGGCTCATATTTTGGGGGCTAAATTTCATATCCCACATGGAAGAGCAAATGCTGTTTTACTGCCTTATGTAATAGAATATAATGCGGCTTTGCCTAATAAATTAGCTTCATTCCCTCAATATGAATACCCAATAGCAGCAGAAAAATACTGCTACATTGCAGGATTATTAGGTCTTCAGGCAAGCACACAAGAAGAAGGAGTAAAAAATCTAATAAAAGCAATAAAAGATTTAATGAAAAAATTAAATATGCCACTAACATTAAAAGAAATGGGAGTACAAAAAAGTCAATTTGAAAAAGAACTTTTTGAAATGGCAGATATAGCATTAAACGACCAATGTACAGGTTCAAATCCGCGAATGCCATTAATATCAGAAATAATTGAAATTTACAAAAAAGCATATGATCAAAATCTTTCATAAGAAAGGATAAATCTTTATCCTTTCTTATCTTATTTCCACAACAGAAGTAAATTTTTCAATAAAAGGTATCCCTTCAAATGTTCTTATAGTTACAGGAGTTACTACAATTTCATTAACAGGTGTAAATTTATAAACATTACCTTTTCCCCCACCATATCCATTTAAAGCATGTATAATATATGGAACTTTATTATCTTTACCTATATATATCATTACATGTCCTGGCATATAAACCAGAGCTCCCGGACTTACTCTGTCAAATATATTTAATCTATCTTTTATAGTCATATTTAAATTAAACTCATAAAAAACTCCTATGTTTTTTTCTTGTTCATTAGTGTTTCTTGGTAACCTTATACCGAAAGTTTTAAAAACATACATAACAAAACTAGAACAATCTCTCCCACCGTAATTATCTCCCCAGCCATATCTATGACCAATTAATTTAAAAGCCTGTTTTAATATGTTTTTAGTTGAATATGGTAGATAACCAACACTTACATCTTCATTTTTTGCTATTAACCCTATCTTAAAATCTAACTTACCTCTTTTGTCTTTAACAGGAATCTTTATCTGATAATTATATATAACTGATTGATTGTCAACTTCATTTACCATCTTATCCTCATTTAAAAAAATTTTTGTTCCCATTGAGAAATCAAGATTGGAAATCCTTTTATCAGATGGATTAGGCTGAGTTTTTGCATACTTACCTGTAACAATAATAAATTTATCATTATTGACATAATTAAATATTTCTCTTTTATCTTCACACAATGCAATGTCATCTTTTTTCACCCATCCAGTATAATTGTACATCTTAATAAAGTACCATTTTTCATCTCTACTTTCATGTAATACTATTAAAGGTTCAAAAGCCTGACAACTAGTTTCTTGCAAACGATCAAATTCTGTATCTTGTTTACTATAAAAAACCTCATTTTCTGTGGGAAAACTTCTAATAAAAGTATCTTTAATTGAAATACCATATTTTATATAGCAAATTTCTTTTATAGCATCTTTATTCGTATTTCTGATTATATCTTTAAAAAAATCATCTCCCAATAATTTACCTTCTTTATTATACGTATACTGTTGCGGTATTGTATATTTTTCAATTAATCCTATTAATTCATTTTTATAAAGAAATATTTTATGGTTTTCTAAGTCATAAATTCCTGTTGTTTTTTTTGTAATTACATTATTAAGAATTTTAATTTTTTCATTATCTAAAAGCTTTAAATCTCTTTCTTTTAAGTTTTTTATCCAGTAGTAATAATTTGAATTTTTACTTGACAGTATACACACATCTACTCCTCCTCATGACAACAACATTAAAAAATTTAATAAATTTATTTTTAATGAAACTTTTATCATATATATACGTCTATACTATAGAAAATCAATTTAAAAGGAATGTAATTAATTGAATAAAAAATTTTCAGTTATTATTTATATACTCATTTTATTAGTTATTATACTAAGTATAAAAATATTTCTTTTATCTATTAATAAAATTATATAAAATAAAAAAAGAAGGATAATTAATATCCTCCATTTATTTAAAATCATATATACTTATACTCTTTCAAAATATTCTGCAACATCTTTAAGATAATCTATTATAGTAAGATGCTGAGGACAAACACTTTCACATTCACCACATTCTATACATGATGTAGCTTTGCCATCTCCAAGATTTAAATAATCATTTTTATTGGACTCAAATGTTCCATACATATGTGCTTCATTATAAAGCTCAAAATTTCGAGGTATATTTACACCATTTGGACAAGGCATACAATAATTGCAGCCCGTACACGCAACAGGTGAAAGCTCTTTATATTTGTTTCTGACTTTATTTACAATATCAAGTTCTTCTTCCTTTAAGACATTAATACCAGATTTATTTGCACTTTCAATATTTTGTTCCACTTGCTCAAATGTACTCATACCGCTTAAAACCAATGAAACTTCCGGCTGATTCCATATCCACTGCAACGCCCAATCTGCAGGTGTCCTTTTAACATCAGACAAATTCCATAAATCTGCAACAGCCTTAGGAGGATTAGTTAATCTTCCACCTCTTATAGGCTCCATGATTATAACACCTAAACCTTTTGAAGCTGCATATTTTAGTCCCTTTTCACCAGCTTGTACATCTATATCCATGTAATTATACTGAATCTGGCAAAAATCCCACTTGTCATAATAATCAACAATTTCTTTAAATACTTCATATTCATCATGAAACGAAAAACCTATGTATCTTATTTTACCTTCCTGTTTCTTTTTTTCTGCCCAAGCCAAAGCATCAACTTTTTTCATTGTATCCCATTTACTTTTGTCTAAAGCATGTAATAAATAAAAGTCAATATGATCAGTTTGTAATTTCTTAAGCTGTTCATTCAAGTATTTATCCATATCCTCCTTTTTATTTATTAACCATGTAGGAAGTTTTGTGGCCAAAAAAGTCTTATCTCTATATCCATCTTTTAAAGCTTTCCCAGCTAAAATCTCACTGTTTCCGCCATGATAAGGCCATGCAGTATCAACATAATTAACACCATTATCAATAGCATACCTTATCATCTTTATTGCTTCAGCTTCATCTATTTTATTGTTGTCCTTATCAATAACAGGAAGTCTCATTAAGCCAAATCCCAGTGCAGATACTGCAATATCTAATTTACCAAATTTTCTATATTGCATTTCAATCTCTCCCCTTTATAAAATGTTTTAAGTTAATTATAACATAGAAAATTTCATAAACAAAAATTACTTTAAACTATTGACATTAAGAAAAAATAGTGTATTATATAATTAGTACACTAATACAATAATAACTATTGAACAGCCACGGAAACGCTTCTCGGCACGAATTTTAATCGATTTCCATTATGGAGGTGTTGCTTTGAAAATTGAATTTGATGAAAAAAGGCCCATTTACCTACAAATAATGAAAGCAATAAAGCAAGAGATAGCTACAGCAAACTTAAAGAAAGGGGATAAATTACCTTCTGTCAGAGAAATGGCAGAGATTTTAAAAGTAAATCCCAATACAGTCCAAAGAGCATATCAGGAACTTGAAAGAGAACAAATCACCTATACACAAAGAGGAATGGGAACATTTATTACAAACGATGTGCAAAAACTAAAGTCATTGAAAAAAGAAATGGCAATAGAATTAGTTACATTCTTTGTAAATGAAATCAAAAATTTGGGTTTTAAAACAGAAGAAATAATAGAAATTGTAAAAGAATCTTTAGAAAGGGAGGTTAAGTAATTGGAAACAATTTTAAAAATCTCTAATTTAACAAAAAATTATTACACTACACAAGCCTTGAAAGGCATAGACTTAGAAGTTGAAAGAGGAAAAATCTTAGGACTTTTAGGTCCTAATGGCAGTGGTAAAACTACATTAATGAAAATCATAGCTGGAATCCTAAAACCTACTTCAGGAGAAGTTCTAATTGAAGGTAAAAATCCGGGAATTTATACGAAGAAAATTATATCTTATTTGCCTGATGTAAATCCTATTTATAAGTGGATGAGGGTAAAAGATGCTGTAAATTTTTTTAAAGATTTTTACAATGATTTTGATGAAGAAAAGGCTAAATCAAATTTAGGTTTTATGGAGCTCAAAGAAAACCAAAAAGTTTCTTCTCTTTCAAAAGGTATGTTAGAAAGGCTTCTTTTAACACTTTACTTGTCAAGAAATGCAAAACTTTATATTTTAGACGAACCTTTAGGCGGTGTAGACCCCAGTGCAAGAGACAAAATAATAGATACCATAATAAAAAACATTAATGAAGATAGCTCAATTGTTATTTCTACTCATATTATAAGTGATATAGAAAAAGTTTTTGATGAAGTTGTTTTTATCTCTGAAGGGAAAATAATTTTAAAAGAAAATGCAGAAGAATTAAGAGCCAAAAAGAAAAAATCAATTGATGAAATTTTTAGGGAGGTATATGCCAATGTTTAAACTCATAAAATATGAATTACAGGGAAAATCCAAATATTACATTGCAGCTTTAATAGGCATGCTTTTTATGTTTTTTTATATAAATACAAGAGTTACCCCCAATGATTTTACAGTTTCGTTAGCTTTTTCATTTTTAGAAACTTACTTAATCTATATTGTTCTCGTAATATCAGGTATAATACTCTATGCTAAAGATGTTTTTAGAAACTCTGGATATTTAATTTTTACAATTCCCAAAAAAGGAGAAATAATATTGGGGGCAAAATTAATAGTTGCTATTGTTGAATTCCTAATATTTATGTTCACTGTTATTTTTCTATCCTATTTGAATCTATCAGTAAATTACCCTGTGGAAACAGTAAACAATTTTATTTTAGAATATAAAAATATTCTAATAACAGCTTTTACACTTATAACATTTTTCTTTATCTATTTAATTCTTCTGTCATATTTTAGCATAACTCTTACAAAAACAATTTTTTACTCAAACAAATACGCCATATTGATTTCTTTCATGTTGATGTGGTTAATTTATTTCATAACAAATAAACTTATTACCCTTATATTAAAATTATTCCCTTATTCCATTCATATTGGAACTGGCAGTATAATCACTAAAGCTGCTAACACTAATTCTAATATAACATTTAATATTATACCAAGAGATTTAAATATCGCTGCTTTGACTTTTGAAACATTTATACTCTTTATTCTCTTTTTTATAACCTCATATCTGATTGACAACAAAATGAACTTATAATAACTAAAAGGGCCAAAAAGCCCTTTTAGTTATTCCCTTTCTTTTCTGTATTTGTCCATTATCTCTGAGAAAATCTCTGCATTTGTAGGCGGAGTATAGGATATAGCATTTGCTCCTGCTTCAATTGTCTTTAAAATACTTTCTTCAGTAGGACCTCCAGTTGCTATAATCGGTATATCAGGGCAAATATCCCTTACCTTTTTAATGAGTTCAGGCGTTTTTTTTGCACCAGAAATATTAAAAATAGTTGCACCGGCATCAACTCTAGCTTTTATATCTTCTTTATCAGATACAATTGTTACAACAATAGGAATATCAATTGTAGCTCTCATTTTTTTTATAATATCACTTGCAGTAGGCGCATTTACAACAACACCCATTGCTCCTTCAAATTCTGCATCCAAAGCTAAATTTATAACTCTTTTCCCTTGAGTAAGTCCACCTCCAACACCACAAAAAACTGGAATATCTGCTGCCATCATAAGAGCATGAGTTATAACCGGTTGTGGCGTAAACGGATACACAGCCAAAACTGCATTTGCATTAGTATTTCTAATTAGTGCTATATCAGTAGTAAAAACCAAAGATTTTATAAGTTTACCATATACTTTAATACCTGAAACTCTTTGTATAACCTCGGGCATAAGCACCATTTTTTGTCTAAGAGGTGAGGTTATTTCAGGAACTGTTTGATTTACCATTTTATCACCATCTTTTAGAAAAAAGAAGGTTACAAACGGAACAATGAC
>JBNAVY010000026.1:0-26682 GCA_049700195.1 Thermoanaerobacteraceae bacterium | reverse complement strand
GAAACACCTCAGCATATATAATATTATAATTTATTATAATATTTAAATTATAAAAAGTAAATTAAAAATGGCCCTACTGGGCCATATTAATAGGAAATTCAATCTCATCAACTGATATACTGAAACTGTACCCTTCTTCATCTTTATGAATATTACTGGGATTTTCAATACACTGTAAAATTATATCGTCTTTAGTATGAATTTCTATATTTCGCAATTTATATTTTACAAAAGTACCCCCAACTAATGTCTTTAAAATATCTTTTGCAGTATCTTCATTTACATCTTCTTTATTTTCAATATAAATATACATACTGCATTTTCTCAATTGCCAATCTATATTATATATAACACAGAATCCCAATTTATAACCTTTTTTGTTTTCAATCAAAAACATTTTTCGGTTCTTGCCAAAAGGCACATTTAAAATATTATCTTTCATTCTTGAAACTTTAAAAAGATCAATCAAAAATTTAACAACATTAATATCCTGAAGCCATAATGAAAATGTATTTTTATCTTTTTTATCTAAATCCTTAACTAATACTTCCCCACTTTTTCCCATATAAAACACCACCTATCTATATTATATATTCTTTATAAAATCGAAAAATCCTTCTTAAGATAAAGAAAATAATTTTCGACAAATAAACAATATGTGTTAATAGATTTGGTGGTATTTATAATACACAATATAAAAACTCTTTAATACATAGGTAAATCTTTAAAAAAAGTCATAAAAGATACAAAAATCGTTCCAAAATAAACTAAAAATATTATAAACAATACAATCATGACAATAGTAGGCAGAAAATAAACCAGGATTGAATTTCCGGTACTCATTTTATAATTTTCCCTTATAGATATAACTTCTAAAATTAATATCCAAATTGCAAATCCAAGATTAAATAATGATGATAAAATTAATTCAGCGCTTCCAGAAGTAAATCGTAAAATAAAATTTATTGGTACAATAAAAATCATTGGAAGACTTGAAAAAGCTAAAGCTGAATATAGTCCTTTAGCAGTACCTAATATATCAGACTGTTTATTCGTTGTTTCATCAATATCCTGTAAATTTTCAACTTCACCCTCAGTTTTCTCTGTATTTGTTTCATCTTCTGTTTTATAATAAAGTTTACCGCCAAATAATTCCGCTAAAAAATGAAAAATACTTACTCTTACAAAAACTATTATTGGCGAAACAAATATAGTTAAGAAAACTGCAAAAGTTATAATTATAGAATACATCCTTTGTAAACCAATTGTAGGTTCTCCTGGCATTATAGGCAGCTGCATAAAATCAAATTTTCTACTGGTTATTGCAAAAACACCTGTAAGTATCAAAACTATTATTGACTGCCATATAGGTTTATTTTTTAAAATATCCCTTAAAGTTTGTTTAGGTTGGAATAATATTCCGTAAAGTCTTTCGAAAAAATTCACTTTCAAAACCTCCCTTATATTTATAATCTACTTTTTATTCTAACACAATTTATTATAAAATTTAAATTTAGGTTAAATTTTATAATTTAGCAGGAAAATAAAATTTTATGGTGAATTTTAATATACGAGGTGATAATAATTGCAAGCAGAAATATTAAAGTCAATCCAGACAATTTCAAGTCCTTTCCTAGATTATTTTTTTATATCAATAACAATGCTTGGTAGTTCCGGATTCTATTTTATTTTAATTCCTGTTTTTTACTGGTGTATTGATAAAAGATTTGGTTTGAAACTTGGTCTTGTTTTAATAAGTTCTATTTATATAAACACAATTTTAAAAGAAATTACAAAAATAGCAAGACCCATCGGATACCAAGGTATTAGATCCATTTTCACACAATCAGCTGGTGGTTATTCTTTCCCTAGCGGCCATGCACAAGGTTCTACAACCGTTTGGGGAATTATAATGGTACATTACAATAAAAAGTGGCTCTGGTATTTAGGAATTGCCATAGTATCACTTGTATCATTTTCAAGAATGTATTTAGGTGTCCACTGGCCGATAGATATAGTGGGTGGTATTTTAATTGGTGTCCTTGTGGTTATTTTGAGTGAACTTTTTGACAACATTATTTTAGAATCATCTATTAAAATACATTTATATTATAAAATAATTTTATCTGTATTAATTCCATTTATATTTATAATTTTATTTCCTCATAAAGATATATATGAATTTATGGGACTAATTTCTGGTACATTAACTGGTTATTTTATAGATCAAGAAAAATATGGTTTTACAGTAAATACTTCTTTTAAAAAACAAATAATTAAATTTATAATTGGAATTTTTGTATTTATACTAATTAAAGAAGTGCTCAAACTTATTTTACCATATACGGATGTTTTTAATGCAATAAGATATTTTTTCAGCGGTTTATGGTTATCTTTAGGAGCTCCTTATGTATTTAATATTTTAAAATTAAATGAAAAATCAATTGTAGCATAGATTAAATCTATGCTTTTTATATGTTTTCAATTATATCTCTTGCCCCTTGACCCTTATTTAACATATCAGTAAAGTTTTGCCTTAATTCGATAAGTTTTTTTAACTTTGTGCTTTTACTAATATCTCCAATCAATATTGCACCAATAATAATGCCATCTTTAAAATAAAGTTTATAATACAGATTATTTCCTATATAGCTTTTTGATACACTTTCTTCGCATGATATATCACCTGCTGAAAACACATCAATATCTGTTATTTTAAGTATGCTTGAAGGTATAACTTCTTTGTAGACAGTTTTATTTCCAGAAACATTTAAACCTGCATTCTTGCCTTGAGCCATTGCTACTGTCCATAAACCATATATTTTGCTATTAAACTCAGCAACATCTCCTGCCGCAAAAACATCTTCTATATTTGTTCTCATATACTCATCTACAATTATTCCTTTATTTACCTTAATTTCAGTTTCTTTTACTATATCAATATTTGGCTTTACACCAGAAGAAAAAATTACAAAATCCGCATCTATCTTTCTTCCATCCTTTAATATTATTCCATTTACAGTTTCACCTGTAATTTCTATTACTTCAGCATTAAGAAGGATATTTATACCATTTGACTCTATAATATTTTTCAAAATCATTGATCCTTCTTCATCGGTTTGTCTTGGCAAAAGTCTTGGAAAAAATTCTATTACTGTAATTTCATATCCATTTTGCCTTAATCCCCAGGCAGCTTCCAGTCCCAGAAGTCCTCCACCAATTACAATGCCTCTTTTCTTATCTTTGATAGACTCATTTAAATCTTTTACATCCTCAATACTTCTTATTGCAAAAACCCCTTTTTTCTCTTTCCCTAAAACATTAGGAATAAAACTTGAACTTCCTGTTGCAATTATAAGTTTATCATAGCTTATAATTGAATCACTTGAGAGTATTAATTTTTTGTTTTTTGTATCAACCTTTTTAACACTTGTGTTCAAAATAAGTTCTATATCATTATTTGTATACCAGTTTTCTTCTTTGACCAGCAAAGATTGAAAATCAAAAGTTTTACCTAAAAGTTGTGATAATTTTAATCTGTAGTAAGTAGGATAAACTTCTTTTGATATAATAGTTATTTTGTTTTCTCTATCATTTTTTCTAATATTTTCACAAGCACTAAGTGCAGCAATACCATTGCCTATCAAAACATATTTCATAATTTCATCTCCCATATATATTTTAATAATAATTATTTTCTAATAACATCATATTCTATTTAAAAATATTATTCAAGAATATTTTCAAACAAAAAAAAGACCTCTTCACTTTGAGAAGTCTTATCCAATATTTGCCATACTTTTAGTGTACTTATCTGCAACTTTGCTTGCCCCGTATGAATCAGGCTTAACTTGCGCCTCAAAACCACAGCCTATAACCATATTTACAACTTCTTTAATAACGTCTCGCGTCTTGCCATTTTTTCCTATATCTAAATGTATTTCAATGTTTAAATCTTGCTTATCTTTATCATTTAACTTTTCAAAAAGTATATTAGCAATTTCAATACTATGTGTTGCTTCCATAAAAATTCGCTGCTTTAGAGAAGGAATTTTTTTATTGAAAAACTTTCTGTAATAATATTTTGCTCCCTTTCCTTCCCTATATATTATTACAGCGGTAACAAAACAGACAACCTTACCTGGTTGTGAATCAGTACCTACCATCAATTTATAATTTGATTGCCGGTCGCTTTCAACAAAATCCATGATGTCATCAAACATTTTTTCCATATCCATTCTTCCATTAGTTGGATTCACGAAATACAATGACACCCATCTCCTTTTATTGCAAATTATATACATAAATTATTATTTATATTATACACTATTATTGTTAAAAGTGTATTAAAATTTTTTTATGTTTTTGTTAAACAATCAATTTTGTGACAAATAATATAAATTGAGCAGCAGGTATAAATACTAACTGTGCGAGAATAGTTCCTAAAATCTTACCAAATACAAGGAGTATAACCATTTTGTTTACATCGTTCAGTGTTTTTTTGCCGTTTAAAGCTTGATCTGTAATTAAAGCTGCAACTGGATCAACTACAATTGTCAGTAAAATAGTAGCAAAGCCATTTACTATTCCTGAAAGCTGACTAGCTGTTATACGATATTCAGGGATCATAGAACCAGCATACAAAGAAGAAACAATTCCTGTTGTATATATAGATGTTATTATTACATTATATATCAAAAAACTCTTAGGTATATTAGCATCCCAAATTCCTTTTAACATTGATAATCTTGGAATAACAATTTTAGACTTTATTTTTTTAAAATTCTCCCAGCTAAATAAATTCAATATAAGTTTAGGAACAGTCCCTGCCTCTTCCATACCATTTATAGCAACAGTAAAAATAGAAACAAAAGTTGGCATTAAAGGAGCTCCTATAAGTGCTCCTATAGTAGCTGATAAAAGTACAAATCTCATATCTATACTTAAAACATTAACTTTATCAAGTTGAATAGCTTTATCTATAATGCTTCCGAGAAATGGAGCCTGTACCATGTTAGATAACCTTGACATAACAGCCATTATATTAAACAAGGATAATGCTACTGCAATCTTATGTGTCCTGACACCTGATGGCCTTATCGAATATGACAATGTATCAATAAGACTAATAATCATTGTAAAAAAAGAAACAACCAAGAGCCTTTTTATGTCTACCATTTATTCACATCCATTCAACAAATTTAGTCATACATATTATATTTCATAAAAAAGTTTTTTTCAATGTTTTTATATACTTATAAACTGTGATATAATCGTTAATACTGGAGGGTGCATTAAATGATACAAAAAGAATACAATAGATGGATTATACTTTCAGCAGTAGTAATTGGAAGTATAATGGGACCGATTGATGGTAGCGTAGTTAATATTGCAATGCCTGATTTTACAAAAATTTTTAACACAAACATAACAACAGTGAGCTGGGTATCAATGATATATCTTTTAATAGTAAGCAGTCTTATGATGACTTTTGGAAGACTGGGAGATATGGTTGGCTATAAAAAACTCTATCAATCAGGACTATTAACATTTTCAATTGCATCTGCTCTTTTAACTTTATCTGCAAATATATATGTACTTATATTTTTAAGAGCCTTTCAGGCTGTTGGTGCAGCAATGCTGATGTCTATGTCATCAGCAATTATAACTTCCATTTTTCCGGCTTCACAAAGAGGAAAAGCTCTTGGAATTAATGCAATGTCTATATCCATAGGTCTTGCTATTGGGCCTACTTTAGGCGGATTTCTTTTGACTTATCTTGGTTGGAGGTCAATCTTTTACATAAACATCCCAATAGGTATCATCGGCTATATTTGGGCACATATTGTCATACCAAATAATACTGGTGTTAAAGAAAAATTTGATATTTTAGGATCAATATTCGGATTTATTTTTTTATCTACTCTACTTCTTTATATATCGGAAGGTGGTGAATGGGGCTGGACCTCTTTCATAAGTAATATAACTCTTGCTATTTCTATAATATCCTTTATAATATTTATAACAGTAGAAAAAAATATAAGCTTTCCAATGCTCGATTTTACTCTTTTTAAAATACGTTCTTTTACCTTTGGTAATATAAGCACTTTTTTAAATTTCATGGCTCAATATACAATGACTTTTTTGACACCCTTTTTACTACAGCACATAGGTTATGGTACAGAAAAAATGGGTATTATTATGACAGCTTTCCCTTTAGTCATGTTTATAGTCGCTCCTATTAGCGGAATATTATCTGACAAATATGGTGCTCAAATTTTATCAACAATAGGTGCATTGATATCTGCACTTGCTCTTTTTCTGATGTCTACATTAAATTTTAGATCAACTATGTTTGATGTAATGATACGTCTTTCGATTTTTGGAATAGGAAATGCTATTTTCCAGACCCCAAACAACAGTGCAATAATGGGTAGCGTACCAAAAAGCAGATTAGGAATATCTTCAGCTTTTTTGGCTACAATGAGAAATATTGGTATGGTTATGGGGATCGCTTCTGGTACTGCTATATTTACTAACATGCTTAAATTTTATAAGTCTATAAATTATCCCGCAAACAGTGCATTTTTAACTGCACTAAAAGATGCTTATATAGCTGCAGGAATTTTCTCACTAATATGTGCTGTAACTTCTCTTGTCAGGGATAATATTAAAATATCCAATACTGGAAAGGAATGATTTTATGGAGCAAACTCTGGCTATTGTAAAACCTGATGGAGTTAAAAGAGGACTAATCGGTGATATATTAAAGCGATATGAAAACAAGGGTTTAAGATTAAAAGCTACTAAACTAATTACAGCAGATGAAAAACTACTTCAGGAACATTATAAAGAACATATAGGAAAACCTTATTTTGAACCACTTATTAAATATATGTCTTCCGGGCCTGTTTTTGCAATGGTCTTAGAAGGAGATAATGCTATAAAAATAGTAAGAATATTAAATGGAGCTACCAGAATTGAAGATGCACTTCCCGGAACAATAAGAGGTGATTTTGCTAGTGATACTACATATAATATTATCCATGGTTCTGACAGTATAGAATCTGCAAAAAGAGAAATCTTATTATGGTTCCCTGAACTTAAATGAATATTTTTCTGGACATGGCATAAACTCTAATAGAATAAACTCTATTGGAGGTAAATATATGCCTAAAATAACTGTACATAGCAAAGCAAACCAATATGGAATCATATATGGAAAAATAGATGAATATAATTGGTATGCTTTAGTACAAGATGAAAAAGTAAGTTATGCCATAGACCCAAAAAGCCTTGAAAAAGGATGGGGAAAAGTATCTCGGCTTTTTATCTACAAAAACATTACTGAAAAAAATCCAGCAAAACAACAAATATTAAGATTAGTAATAGCAGATTATAGCCATAAGTGGAACTTCCTAGAAAACCAAAAAAAAGATTTGATTTTAAAACTTGTAAACTATTTAGAACTTAGATATTCTCTAAAAATTTTATCAAAAAAAGCAAAGTAATTTTACTTTGCTTTTTTTGTATGTACTATAAATGCGGTATAAAGATTGTTAAATACAAACTCTATTGAAGAGAAAAATACAACAACAAGCCAGTCAAAATAGCCAAGAGGAATAGTTTTAAACACGTAACTCAAAGAAGGAATATATAGTGTCGACAAAAAAAGTAAAAATGAAATTAAAACTGCTACTACAAGATATGGATTTGAAAATATTCCTATTTCAAAAATCAGATTTCTTTCAGATCTGCATTCAAAAGCATGTATAAGTTCAACCATTACCATTGTGGCAAAAGCAACTGTTCTTGCCCTTTCTAAATCTCCATAGCTAAGTGCAAAAATATATGCACCAAGAGTACTAAAAGCCATTAATATTCCAACAAGCCCTATACGTAAACCCAATCCTCTTGAAAAAATACTTTCATTGGCCTTCCTTGGTTCCATATTCATTATATCTTTATCTGGTGGATCAATACCTAAAGCTAAAGCCGGTAAACCATCTGTAACTAAATTTACCATTAAAATCTGAATAGGTACCAAAGGTAATTTAAGTGACAAAAGAGCTGCAAAAAACATTGTAATAACTTCTCCAATATTACACGAAAGTAAATATCTTATAAATTTTCTGATGTTATCATATATTATCCTCCCTTCCTCAACTGCTGAAACTATAGTAGCAAAATTATCATCTAATAAAATCATAGATGACGCCTCTTTAGCTACTTCAGTCCCGTTTTTACCCATAGAAATTCCTATATCAGCTTCTTTTATTGCTGGAGCATCATTGACTCCATCTCCTGTCATTGCAACAGTATATCCTTTCTTTTTTAAAGCTTTAACTATTCTAAGTTTATGTCTTGGTGTAACTCTTGCATAAACAGAAATATTGTCACAGACTTTCTCAAGTTTTTTATCATCCAAAACATCTAATTGCTGGCCTGTTATTACTTCATCATCATCTTTTAATATATTAACCTGCCTTGCAATTGCAGCAGCAGTTATTTTATGATCACCCGTTATCATAACAGGCTTTATACCTGCCATTTTGCACTCTAACACAGCATTATAGACTTCTTTTCTAGGAGGATCTATCATACCTTCCATACCAACAAAAATCAAATCATTTTCTATAAAATTCGTAGTCAGACTATACCTGTCTGGTATCTTTTTATAAGCAAATGCAAGGACTCTTAAAGCCTGATTACCCATATTTTCATTAACATCAAGTATGTTTTTTTTATCAAATGCAGTTAAAGGAATTTCTTTACCATTATAATAGACAAATTTGCACAAATTTATTATTACATCTGGAGCACCTTTCACATACGCATATTTCATTCCATTTTTTTCAACAATGACAGACATCCTCTTCCTGTCAGAATCAAATGGAATTTCATCAATTCTTTTTACACTTCTTAGTTTATCTTTATTTCCAAACACATTCATTGACAAAGCAAGAATTGCTGCCTCTGTTGGATCACCTGTATATTTTAATTCTTCATAAAATTCTTTTCCCACTTTTACCCTTTCAATATTTACTTCTGAATTATTGCATAAAGCTCCAATTTCCATTAAAAACTGTATGGAAGAATTTTTTGCAAGATTACTTTTAACATCTTTAACTTCTAATGTTTCTTTATATGTATAAATTTTTGTCACTGTCATTTTGTTTTCTGTCAAAGTTCCTGTTTTATCACTACAAATAACATTAGTACAACCTAAAGTTTCTACTGCAGGCAGTTTTCTTATTAAAGCATTTTTCTTCAGCATTCTTTGCACTCCAATAGCTAAAGATACTGTTACAACTGCAGGTAGCCCCTCTGGAATAGCTGCAACCGCAAGACTCACGCCAGATAAAAACATATAATACACTGATTCTCCTCTTAAAATACCTAAAACAGTTACTATTCCGCAAATTGCTAAAGAACCAGCTACTAAAATTTTACCTAAATGGTTCAGGCGTTTTTGAAGCGGCGTACCTTCTTCTTCAATATTCTTTATCATTCCTGCTATTTTACCCATTTCGGTATGCATGCCGGTGTCTTTAACAACAGCCTTTCCTCTCCCTTTTGTTATTGTTGTCCCCATATATATAATATTCTCTTTAGATGAAACTGTTTTTACACCCTGACTTACAGATTTTTTATTTACAGGTATTGATTCTCCTGTAAGTATAGATTCGTCAACTTCTAAATTATGGCTCTCTATTACTACTGCATCTGCAGGTATTCTATCACCTGTTTCAAGTAAAATAATATCATCTATTACTACTTCCTCTGCCGGAATTTCTTTTATTTCATTATCTCTTATTACTTTTGTAGTAGGCGCAGCAAGTTTTTTTAGAGCTTCTAAAGATTGTTCGGTTCTATACTCTTGTATAAAACCAAGCAATGCATTTAAAACTATAATAATAGTAATAGTAAAAGCATCAGCTAATTCACCCATTAAAGCAGATAAAAATGTTGCACCTAATAAAACCATTACCATAAAATCTTTAAACTGGTCTAAAAAAATTTCAAATATAGATACCTTCTTACCTTCTTCTAAAATGTTAGGTCCATATTTAAAAAGCCTTTTTTGAGCTTCTATACTACTAAGACCATTTAATTCTTTTTTATCGTCTAAGTAATAAATAGTATTTTCTATATTTTTACTTGTTAAAATCATTAAAATCCCCCTTCTTCACAACTTTTGTCTCCTTAATAAAATATGAGGCCATGTTAAAAAACATGCCCTCATTCTTCTTTTAAACTTTGCCAACCTTCTCTGGCAAAATTAACTATCATATTATTTTTTGATTTATCAGGATGATTAACTACTTTATTAAACCATTTTAAAGCTTCTTCCTTATTTCCAAGAACTCTATTTAACTCTGCTATCATATATATTAATAGAATTTCTTCTTCAAAAGATTCCAAACCGCTATATGCTTTTGAATAAGATTCTAATGCATACTTAGTATATCTTACTTCATTATCCTTGTCATTTAATATTTTGTAAATCCATGAAATTCTCAAACAAGTTTTAGCAAAAATTATATCTTTATCTTCCTTTAGCTGTGAACAGTATAAAGAAAGAAGATAAGCCTCCAAAGCTTTTTGAGGTGTCCTTTCTCCTGAAAATTTGCGTTTTGTCCATTTTGATGTTACATGTTCCCAGATTTTATCCTTTTTATCACTTGTAACTTTTTCAAATTCCGTTTCTAATGCTGCATAACCACAATTAGGGCAAACAATAACTTCATAAAAAAAAGGTTCTATTCCATCCTTATATTTAGTATAAAAATCTCTTTGCCTTTCTTCCACTTTTAATTGTGAAGTTCCAACTTTTGTATATGTTACTTCTCTTTTGCATACAGGACAAGTAATAGTTTTGTCATATAAATACTTGTTCAAGTTCACACCTCCGTCACAATATATATTAATAATAATATTTTAACATATAACAAAAAAAAATTCGACATAAATCTACAAAATTATAATTAAAAATATATTTTAAAATTCTTTATTTTTAAAAAATCCATATGTTAATCCCAAAATCATAAATATACCTGCATAACCTGCAATCGGATAAATATAATGTACTATCCTGTCAAATCCAAATTTGCTCGCAGCAAGGGCAATACTCCCTGTTATAACTACATAAATTTTGTACTCTAAAGTCTTTGTTTTAAAAACTCGAGCAGTAAAACCATATAAATTACTTACTGCAGTAGTATAAATTTCTAATAATAATATAAGACTATATAAGTATTTCCCTGTATAGGAAAATTTACTTACAATAAATAGCATTGGAACCTGATAAAAAGATGATTCAGGCATATTTACATAAATGCTGTAAAATATTATAAAAGCACCTGAACCAAGACCTAAACCACCTAATAATGAACCTAACAAAATATTAAAATTATCTTTTGATTTCACTCCAAGAGGAGATAAAATAGCCACAGACATTAAAAGATTATACGAAGCATATAAAAAACCTGAAAATAAAAAATTACTTACAGGAGGTATCTGATATATAATCACATGATCAAAACCTGTAATTTTAAATTGAAAAAAAATCAGAAAACCAATTAAAAATATGCTCAAAAGTAAAAAAGGAACAACAAAAGAAATAGCATTTATAACTCCTTCTATTCCTGTTATAACAGTTATAACTGAAATTACTGCCATAACAATACCACCAAAATAATCTGGCAAATTAAATTGTTCAGTAAAAACAGCACTGCTCCCAGCAAACATTGCAACTAAAGCACTAAATAAAAAGAAAGTAACAATAAAGTCAATAGCTCTTCCAAATATAATTCCTCCTGCTTTCATTATAACTTTTTCATGTGATAATGCATTATATTTTTTGCCAAGTTTCATAATTACATAACCATAAAAAACAAACATACAAACTGAAATAATAAGCCCAAAAATTCCTTTCAAACCATGATATACAAAAAATTGCATTACTTCCTGACCAGAGGCAAACCCTGCACCAACAACAGTACCTATATATGCTCCTGCTATTTTCAACCCCGCTAATTTATCTTTATTCAAAAAAATCCCGCCTTTCATTAAAATATATTTAAGGCAGGATTAAAATATCATATCTATTTTTATTTAATATTTCGTAGCAGCTGCTTCATCGCATATAGTATCTAAATTTTCAGCAATACTTAGCAAGTATTTAGAAAAAGGTTCTTTTAAGTCTTCCCTTTTTAGAGCAAATTCTACAGTTGCCATAAGATAACCCAACTTATCTCCTACATCATATCTTTTGCCTATAAAATTATAGGCGTAAATTGCTTCATAATTTAAAAGAGTTTTTAGAGCATCTGTAAGCTGTATCTCACCTCCTGCTCCAGGCTCTGTGTTTTCTAAAATATCAAATATCTTTGGTGTAATTATGTATCTGCCTAAAATAGCAATATTAGATGGAGAATTTTGTTTTTTTGGCTTTTCAACCAAATTATTAACTTGGTAAAGCCTTTCATTAATTAAAGAACCATCAACAATACCATATTTGCTTACATCTTCATGAGGTACTTCCTGAACTCCTATAATTGAACAATTATATCTTTCATAAATTTCAATCATTTGTTTTAATACAGGAATCTGTGCATCAACAATATCATCTCCTAGAAGGACTGCAAATGGTTCATCACCTACAAAAGCTTTTGCACAATATATAGCATGTCCTAACCCTTTGGGTTCCTTTTGCCTTATGTAATGTATATCAACCATATTTGTAATATCTTCAATTAATTCTAAAAGTCCATTTTTTTCTTTTTTCTTAAGTTCCATTTCTAATTCAATTGATTTATCAAAATGATCCTCTATTGCTCTTTTATTCCTACCCGTTATTATCAATATATCTTCAATACCAGACTCAACCGCTTCTTCTACGATGTACTGTATAGTTGGCTTATCAACAATGGGCAGCATTTCTTTTGGCTGAGCCTTTGTAGCAGGTAAAAACCTTGTTCCAAGACCTGCAGCAGGTATTATTGCTTTTTTTATCCTCATTTGTAATTACCCCCAGTATTATAATCTGTTTTTACAACATTAAATATAAAAACCTATAAAATGCATTTTAAATATAAATTATAATTAAAATTTTTTAAAATAATAATATAAATCTAGAATAAATATGTATGAAAATTTTTCTAATATTTATCAGGAAATTTTAAAATTTGCTATATCAGAACTTTCTTTATCATTTCCCTTTATAATATGTAACCCTACATCTACTATTTTAGTATGTTTTGCAATATCAAGTCTTATTTTTGCCCTCTCTTTTCGTTTGTCAATTTTTAATATAAGACCTTCATACCCCTTTAAAGGTCCATCAATTATTTCTATTTTCCCTCCAACATTTATTCCTTTAGAAATTTCAATCATATCATTTTTACCTATAAGATTAAAAATAATCTTTATTTCATCATATAAAACCGAAGCAGGCTTACTATCTTCTTTTAAAAAAGATGCAAAACTCATCAATTCTTTAAACTTATAATATATTTCTTTATTTAATTCTATATTTACAAAAACATAACCTGGAAATATATTTTTGACAACTTCCGAGCTTTTCCCATTTTTTCTTTCAGTTATTTTTTTCTTTGGTACAATTATATCTATATCGTATCGAAAAAAATACCTATTTATTAGCTTTTTTACCTTATCTTCATATCCATGCCTTGTAAAAATGACATACCATTTTTTCATTTTTCCACCTCTTGTACTTCCCCATTTATATCTATATTTGTATATTCGACGCAAAATTATAAAAACCTCTAAAATACAAACCTTTTTTTAAAAAATATCTTTTTTTACTTTTAAAAAATATAATATTGTGATATATTATATTTATTCGTTAAACTTTATATTTAAAAGGAGGCATATGATGGATTTATTTATTGTAGATGCTTTTACTGATAAATGTTTTGCAGGAAACACTGCAGGTGTAGTTATATATACAGAAAAAGATAATATAGATAAAAATTACATGCTAAACTTAGCTGCAGAACTAAGATATTCAGAAACGGCATTTATAAAAAAAACAGGAGAAAAAAATTATTCTGTTCGTTTTTTTACACCAGTATCAGAAGTTAACCTATGTGGACATGCTACTATAGCATCTTTTGAAGTTTTAAAACAATTTGATAAACTTACACCTGGAACCATATGTACAATGGACTCAAATGCTGGAAAATTACCTATATACATAGAAAATGACAGAGTTATGATGGAACAAGCAACACCTAAAGAAGGTAAAATTCTTGATAGCTCAGAAATTTTAGAATCTTTGGCACAAGCACTTGGTATTAATCCAGAACTTATTGGTGATCAAAATTATAATAACTTAAAACCCCAACTTATTTCAACTGGTTTATGGGACATCTTAGTTCCTTTAAAAACTAAAAAATCGCTTATAGAACTTAAACCAAATTATAAAAAAATCTCTGAGATTACCAAAAAATTTGATGCTGTAAGCCTGCATGTTTTTACTCTTGATATTTCAGATGCAATAGCAAATTGTCGAGATTTCGCTCCTTTGTACGGAATTAATGAAGAATCAGCAACAGGAACTGCAAATGGAGCCTTAACCTATTATTTGTATAAACATAATGTAATAAAAGATATAAATAGGCCTAATTTAATTCTTCAGGGAGAATCTTTAAATCGTCCTTCTAAAATATATGCCAGAATCTTAGAAAACCCTATAAAAATATTAGTTGGAGGACCGGCGTGTATTATATCAAAAGGAACTTTATTTGTATAAATAAAATTAGTTATAAAAATTTTGTATCTTTTCTAAAAAATAAACCTTGACAAACTTTTTTTATAAATTTAAAATTATATTAAAATTATATTTGAATATGTTTACATGCTTAATTATATTAACAAATCTTTGTTAAATTAAACTTTCTTTTGCTTATTATTGTTCCTTGTTTTTACAAAGAACAATATTTATAAAAAATCTAGAGGGGGGGGTAAAGTTTTCTTAGGAGGATATTTTTAATTTTTTATTTCAAATTATTTTCAAAAAATAGGGGGATAAAAATGGATATTTTTAGGAAAAAGTCGGCTAGTCAGCTTCTTGATGCAGCAGAACATACTGGTTTAAATAAGAAGTTAAAAGCTGTTGACCTTGCTGCTCTTGCTATTGGTTCAGTCGTAGGTACAGGAATATTCGTCGCAACTGGTGAAGGTGCATTACGTGCAGGCCCTGGTGTTATAATTTCTTATATTATAGCAGGTATAACTGCTGCATTAGCTGCATTTATATTTGCTGAATTGGTAACAATGTTCCCTGTCGCCGGTAGTACTTATACTTACTCTTATGTCGCTTTTGGTGAAGTAATAGCTTGGATTATTGGATGGGACTTACTTCTGGAATATCTTGTGTCAGCAAGTGCTGTTGCGTCTGGATGGTCAGGCACTTTTGTAGGCCTTTTAAAATCTTTTGGCATTTCACTGCCAGAAATAATAACTAAGGCACCTATATCAGGTGGTATGATGGATTTACCTGCTATTCTTATAACAGCAATAGTTGCTTATATATTATATGTCGGAGTAAGAGAAAGTGCAAATACAAACAACGTAATAGTTGTTATTAAAATTGCGGTTATCCTTCTTTTCCTTGTTTTGGGTATTTCCCATGTAAACTTGTCAAATTTAAAACCTTTTGCTCCTTATGGTTGGAGTGGAATTATGTCTGGTGCAGCAATAATATTTTTTGCATATATAGGCTTTGATGCTGTTTCTACTGCTGCAGAAGAAACGATAGAACCTAAACGTAACGTTCCTTTAGGTCTAGCAGCAGCAATGATTATTATTTTAATATTATATATCAGTGTTGCTTTTGTCCTTGTTGGTATGGTTCCATTCAAACAGATTATACCGGACAATGCATTACCAGGTGCACTTATGAGTATAGGAATAAACTGGGGTTCAGCTCTAGTAGCAACTGGTGCAGTAATTGGTATGATTTCAACATTAATTATAACATTATATGGACAAATAAGAGTATTTATGGTTATGGCAAGAGATGGACTTCTGCCTGAAGTATTTTCTCATATTCACAAAAAATACAGAACTCCATATATTAATACACTGCTTACAAGTGGCATTGCTGCAATTATAGCTGGATTTCTGCCCCTTGATATCATAATTGAACTTTGTAATATAGGTACATTATCAGTATTCGTATTGGTATCAGTAGGAATATTAGTCTTAAGAATACAAATGCCAGATGCTGAAAGAAAATTCCGTGTGCCTTTTGTATGGGTTGTTGCAACATTAACTGCAGCTTTTAGCTTATATCTGATGGCAAGCCTTCCAATTGTAACTTGGATAAGATTTGGGCTTTGGATGCTTGCAGGTCTTGTAATCTACTTCTTGTATGGCAGATATCACAGTGTACTAAACCCTAAAAAAAGCTAAAATCTCCTTAAAATAAATAAAAATAAAAGGCTGCAATGTTGCAGTCTTTTATTTTTATTTTGCGCCTAAACCCTTAATACCTCTTTTAACTATTTCTGTCACCATAAAAGTTGCAACATCGTCAGCATATTTCCCTGGCCCAAAACCTGCATCATATCCAAGTTCTTTTGCAAGCTCATGACTTATTCTTGGCCCTCCGCATATTAAAATAATTTTATCTCTTATACCTTCAGCTTCTAAAAGTTCTACAAGATTTGTAAGATTATCAATATGCGTATCTTTTTGTGTTACAGTCTGTGAAACAAGAAGTACATCTGCTTTTAACTCTATTGCCTTTTTTACAAACTCTTCATTTGGCACCTGGCTCCCTAGATTATGCGCTTCAATCATACTATACCGCTCAAGACCATAATGCCCCGCATAACCTTTCATGTTCATTATTGCGTCTATTCCAACAGTGTGAGCATCATTTCCGGTAGTTGCACCAACAACCACAATTTTTCTTTTAATATATTCTTTAATATATTGATCTGTTTCTTCCATTGACATAGTCTTAACATCAATAGTTTCCACATGGATTGAAGTATAATCTACAGTATGAATAAGGCTACCATATAAAACAAAAAATGTAAATTCTTCGTCCAATGGATTATGATACACAACTAAAGGATTTTCTAAACCCATTTTTATTGCTAATTGTTTAGCTGCCTCTACTCCTCTTTCTCCATCCGGTACTGGAAGTGTAAAGCTTAACTGAACTTTACCGTCATTCATAGTATCTCCATATGGTTTTACCTTTGTCAAATCCAAAGTTTTGTCATAACATTTGGACTCAGTAGAATAAAGCCCCCCACTCATTGTTTATCCCTCCTTAACATCAAGTCAATGAATGGATTAAAATAGTTTTTGTCTTTTTCAACAACACCTTCTAAACCTTTTCCACCATCAACCGGCCTTTTCACATTTGCAAATTTCCCCTGTTCTATAGTTTTAAATATTCCTTCCTTCTCAACATCTTTTAAAAGCTCATATGCTTTTCTTAATACTTCATCAGCCCTTTTTTGTATAATACCATCTTCTTTAAAATATATCTCATCACTTATATCTTTCATATTATTAAAAATATATGATGCATTTTCAATTGATAAAGCCCTGTCAGACATAAATGGTGTGTGTATTGCTTCTGTTAACATTCCTAATAAATGAATTTTTTGACCTGTCATAATCGTTACAATATTAAATAATGCATCTTGTACATGACCTTTAAAAATATTACCAGTCATAAATTTCGTTGGAGGCATATATTTTAAAGGTGCTTTAGGGAAAATCTCTCTAGCCATTTGTGCTTGAGCTAACTCATATAAAAAACCATTTTTTAAATCGGGATTCATTTCAAAAGCATGGCCTAAACCCATTTGTTCTTCTGGAAGACCTGCCATCAAAGCAAACTGTTCATTTATAAGTTGAGATGCTAAAACAGTATGAGCTTCTTCATAAGCATCAGATGTAGTTAAATAATTATCTTCACCTGTATTAATAATAACGCCAGCAAAACCATTAATTATTCTGGAAAAATACTGGTCAATAAGTGTACGTTTCATATTAATATCTCTAAAAAGAATCCCATATAAAGCATCATTCAGCATAACATCAAGCCGTTCAAAAGCTCCCATTGCAGCTATTTCTGGCATACAAAGTCCAGAGCAGTAATTACAAAGTCTTACATATCTTTTTAATTCCTCTGAAACTTCATCTAAAGCTTTCCTCATCAATCTGAAATTTTCCTGCGTAGCATAAGTACCTCCAAAACCCTCAGTTGTAGCACCATATGGAACATAATCTAAAAGACTTTGTCCAGTTGTTCTTATAACAGCAATTACATCTGCTCCCTGCCTTGCTGCAGCTTTCGCCTGTATAATGTCTTCATATATATTCCCTGTGGCAACAATTAAATAAAGTAATGGTCCTTCTTTATCACCATATTTTTTTAACAGCTCTTCTCTTTTTTCTCTGTTTTTCTTTATCATATCAACAGTTTTAGCAGCTAAATTTTGAATAATTAATTTTACTTCAAAAAAATCCGCCATAGGGATTTTTGTAAGATCAAGTTCATTTTTCCCAACCTTTTCTGCTATTTCCTGAGGATTAAGACCTGTATGAATCATTGCATTACCTAAATATACTGCTGCTCCAAGTGAAAGGCCTCCTCCATTTTTTATATTATCTACAACAACATTTGGAAGAGGTACACCTAAATCATCAGTTCCATCTATTCCAAGAAGCCTACATACAGTTCTTTCAACTGCGACTGTAGTGTGAATATCAATAAAATTCTGTGTATCTTCTGCTATCCTTCTGGCAGATTCTCTTGCTTTATTTACAATATCCATATTAAGATTTAATTTGCTGTTCATTTTTCCTCCTCCTCATAATAACTCTTCGCAAGATTGATTATATCTTCATCCAATCCTAAAAGCATAGAAATGTTAAGAGCATCTTTAGGTACTTCATGATTTGAGGTTATCTTTTCCAGATTATAATCCATATATTCTTGAATTATTTCTATTGAATTACTTTTTTTTAAATTTATTTTTCTTTTTATTTCTTCAAAATTTGCATGCTTTAAACCAATTACTTGATAATGGATCATTTCATCACTCACAATACCATCATAATGAGTAGATATAACTGTTACAGATGAAAATCTATTCAGATAACCAGAAACAGCTTTTACAAGAAAAAATCCCTCTTTGGGATTTGTCCCCTTTGCAAATTCATCCAAAACAATTAAACCAGTATTTGTTTTTACATCAAGAAGTATTTCTTTTAATTTAATTATCTCTGCACCAAAACTACTCAATCCTTTTAAAACAGACTGTAAATCATCGGATACAAAATATATAAAATCAAAAATAGGAAATTCTGCTTTTTCGGCAAATACAAAAAATCCCATAGTTCCTGTTAATAAATTCAATACAAGAGTCTTCAAAGCAACAGTTTTTCCTCCCATGTTTGCACCTGTTATAATTGTAGTACCACTTTTTATCTCAAGACTCACTGGAGTAAATTTTTTATTGTGTAATTTTAATATTTCAAATACCTCAGGGTTGAACATATTCTTAATTTTGATTTCATTAACTTCACTAATAATTGGTTTAGAACAATTATATTCAACTGCTAATTTAGCTTTAGCTATTAAAAAGTCTAACCTGCCTATCATTTTTATATTTTTTTCTATCTTTTCAGCTTCGAAGCTTAATTTCTCAGATATTTCTTTTTTTATCTTTAATTCTTCTTCTTCTTCCATTATGACTATATCTAATCTCTCTAATTTTAGCTTTTCTAAAGTTTCAGGATCAGTCACAGCAAAAATTTCTTTTTCTATATGCCTTTTTTTCTCTCTAATTTGCTTTAAATTAAAAGAGTAAGCTTCATATATATGAAATGTGGGCATCCTTTTATTTTCTGGATCTAATAATTCAACGACTTTTTCAAGTGAAAACAAATCTATTTCATCTATATCAAGCTTCAATCTATTTAATAATATCCTCAAATCTTCAATTAACATAGAAAAAACTTTTATTTCATATAATTCTACCTCGTCCAAAATTGCTAGATTTTTACATCTTATAATGCTATTTCTAATATCCTTGAATTTAAATAAAATCCTTTCAATGTCATGAAAAATTTTTTTATTGCTTTCCATTTTAGTAATTATTGTTTTAATATTATTATATTCTTTAATAAGAAGCAATTTTTCATGTTTTAAAAATGGCCTTAAGTTTTTCTTTTCCTCATATCCAAAAGGAGTAAGAATAATAAGCTTATCCAATATATAATTAAACCCGATCTGTTTTCTTTCTTTATCATTTAAAAAGTTAATAATCATCACCACCTAATATGTCAAAAACAGGTAATCTTATTTTGTTCCGCAATTTATTTAAAAACTCTTTACTATCATACATATATCCGTATGGAGATACAGGATTTGCTGTAACACAGATTATATTTATTTTATCAACTACCTTTATAATACCACCCGACTTTATAAACTTTAAAAATGTGTTATAATTTAAAAAAATTTTTGTACCATCTTCTACAATAAAAGTTACTCCTTTGTATTTCTTCGTTGATTTCATTATATCATCAATAAATTTATCAGAAATAGCACCTTTTATGGCAACATATGAAACATTATCAAGATTGTCAATAACTTTTTTCGATGCATCAAGGGAAGTAGAAAATTCTAATATTTTAAAATCATTATTTTTATAAATAACCCCTATTTTCCCTACTTTAAAAATCTCACGTACAATAGATAAAATATTATCATCTTCTTCTACTTCTGTTGAAAGAATTTCGACTGTAAATGCTGTACTTTCTACAGTTTTGTCAATATTCCTGCTAAAAGAAGCTCCCGTAGCCAAAATTACAGCATCAGATACTGCAGGAGAAGCCTGAGTTTTACGGCTTAAAGCTCCATCTATAAAAACTTTATTACATTTTAGTTTTAAAAATTTTAGTGTAATTTCTTTTATCTGTATATTTATAGATGGTCCTGCAAGATCAACATATCCACTGCTTAAAGCTTTACTTATTATTACTTCGCCCATTGGTGTATTAATACCTGTTGTCTCAATTATTTCTTTTGTTATATCGCTGTTAAAAAGTCCTTTTTTTGCAGTGGCAACAAAGCTGCCTTCTCTAATAAAAATCCTTGGTTTATCAGTATATGTTACTAAATCAAAATCTTCGCCATCTCTTCCAATAGAAGTAAGACCAAGGGTATAATCACCCTTGACCTTACTTATAATATGGTTTAAAACAGTTGTCTTACCGGAATTTTTAGCCATTCCTATAATTGAAACAACCCTATACATATCAATTAATTTAAGAATCTTACTCATTTGCCTTCCTTCTCATTTTTCTTTCAAGTTGTGATGGCTCCAGTGTAGCATTTTTATCTTCCTGCATTAATCCTGCAACACCTGTTATTTTATCTTTTTTATCTCCATCATATTCGCAAGGACCTACACTATAATCTTTTGGTTCTATATATGTTGTTATCACACCTTCATAATTTCTTAAAACAACCTTATCATGACTTTGAGAAATTAAATAATTTGGACCTACCGGTATTTTGCCACCGCCACCAGGAGCATCAACAACAAATGTAGGTACACAGAATCCAGATGTATGACCTCTTAAACCCTCAATAATTTCTATACCTTTAGATACAGGTGTTCTAAAATGAGAAAGCCCCATTGACAAGTCGCACTGATATATATAATAAGGTCTTACTCTCATTTTTACAAGTTCATGAACAAGTTCTTTCATTACTGGTACACAATCGTTTACCCCACGCAGCAGAACAGATTGGTTGCCCAAGGGGATCCCTGCGTCTGCAAGCATCTCGCAAGCTTTTCTTGCTTCATCAGTAATTTCATGAGGATGATTAAAATGAGTATTCAGCCATATTGGATGATATTTCTTAAGCATATTGACAAGCTCTGTTGTTATTCTTTGAGGCATTACTGCCGGTGTCGATGAACCTATTCTTATTATCTCTACATGAGGTATTTCCCTTAAACTCTTAATAATTTTTTCTAATTTCGCATCAGAAAGGGTCAGTGGGTCTCCACCCGATATAAGAACATCTCTTACTTCCGGATTATTTCTTATATATTCAAGCTGTTTTTCTATTTTATCTGCCGCCACCGGAGCATCAGTCTGACCTGCAAACCTTCTTCTTGTACAATGCCTGCAATACATTGAACACTGATCTGTTACAAGCATTAGAACTCTGTCAGGATATCTATGTGTAAGACCAGGAGCTGGAGAATCTACATCTTCACTTAAAGGATCAGTTAAATCTTCTGGAGCTCTATATAATTCTTTTATTGTTGGCACAGCTCTTTTTCTTATTGGATCATTAGGATCATTTGGATCAATCAAAGATAAATAATAAGGTGTTATAGCCATTCTTAAAGTTTCTAAGGTTTTTGATACTGCTTCTTCTTCTTCCTTAGTCAAGGGAAGGTATTTCTTTAACTGATCTACAGTTTCAATCCTGTTTCTTACCTGCCACTTCCAATCATTCCAATCTGCATCTGATACATTCCCAAAAAGTTCTTGTCTTCTATTTACTCTCATTTTATAAATCCCCCCATTTAAAATACTTCATTTTACATACATATTTTCAAAAACATTTCTAAGCTTTTCGTTTTCTCTTAACTCCTGAAGCGTTATTTCTGCATGACCTTTTGTATAGCCATTTCCCATTATCATAGTAACATCCTTACCAATTCCTTCTGCACCTAAAGCTGCTTTTGTAAAGCTTGTTGCCATTGAAAAGAAATAAGCAGTTCCATCATCCCTTACGGGAAGTATTGTAGACATTTCAGTATTTGGTGTATTAACACAATTAATAGATAAGTCAACCTCTTTCCCGCCATTTGCTTCTAATACCCTATCCATAACTTCAACAGGTTTTTGTGCATCTGCTATAACTACTTCATGACAAATACCTAATTCCTCTAATTTTTTCTTATTTTTTTCACTCCGAACCACTCCAATTACCTTCCCTGTCGGACCAACCCTTTTCATTGCTTCATAGCTGCATAGCATACCTGATTTACCGCTTGCCCCCAGTATCATTACGCTCTGTCCAGGTTTTACAAGCTTGGCAGTCTGAGCAGGTGCTCCAGCTACATCTAAAGCTGCTAAAGCTAAAGTTTCTTCCATATCATCTGGAAGCTTTGCATATATTCCGCTCTCAAATAAAATCGCTTTACCTTTAATATCAACTCTGTCAATGTCAATTTTTACTGAAAGTATTTCGTCAATTTTAAGTGGTGTAAGTGACAGTGAAACCAAAGTTGCTATTTTATCTCCGACCTTTAAATCCCTTTTACCAATTAAAGCATCTCCTATTTTAGAAACACGACCTATTAACATTCCACCCGAACCTGTTACAGGATTTTGCATTTTACCTCTTTCACTGACAATTTGCATAATCTTTGCCTTTATTTTTTCAACATCATTTTTAGCTTCTTCTTTTAATTGTGTAAAGCTTGCCGAATCAATATTTAAAGCTATTACATCGATTAAAATTTCATTATCATATAGAACATCCATATTATTATCAATTTTTAGCGCTGGCTGTGGTAAAACTCCTTTTGGTTCAATTACTCTATGTGTGCCATATTTACAACCCATCATAACTAAATCCTCCTACCTTTCGTAAAATCAAATATTCATATAACCCACTTTTTCGGGTATAATCAAATCAGCCTCTGTTAAAGATTTAACTTCATCTATTGAAGTATCTTTGTGTATTTCCTTTAACAAAAGCCCCTCCTTAGTTACTTCCAAAACACATAATTCAGTAACAATAAGACTAACTTTGCCTTTTGCCGTTAGAGGGAGGCGGCATTTTTTTAATATCTTTGGCTTGCCTTTTGCAGTATGCTGCATAGCTATAATAACTTTTTTAGCTCCTGTAGCAAGATCCTTCGCTCCTCCCATGCCAGGAACTAATATCCCAGGTATTATCCAGTTAGCTAAATTACCCTCCTGATCTACTTCCAAAGCACCCAATACAGTAACATCAACATGACCTCCCCTAATTAAAGCAAATGAAAAAGCACTGTCAAAAAAAGCTGCACCAGGTAAAACTGTTACATACTGTCCTCCTGCATTTGTTATATTTAAATCTTCTTTGCCTTCTTCTGCCTTTGGCCCCATACCAGTAATACCATTTTCAGACTGAAAGATAACGTGAACATCTTTAGGTATATAATTTGCAACCATAGTAGGAAGACCTATCCCCAGATTTACAAGCTGACCTTCTTTTAATTCTTTTGCAATTCTTTTTGCAATTATTTCTTTGGCTTGTTCAGGATCACTTATCACTGCCTTTCCCTCCTTCTAGTACAATATAGTCAACTAATACGCCTGGCGTCATTACTTCCTCTGGTTTAATTTCTCCAACTTTTACTATCTTTTCAGCTTCAACTATTACTGTATTAGCCGCTAAGGCCATGATGGGATTAAAGTTTCTGGTCGTTCCTTTATAATATACATTCCCAGACTCATCAACTATGCTTCCTCTTAATAAAGCTATATCTGCACCAAGAGGCAATTCCAAAAGATATTCCTTGCCATTTATAGTTAATTTTTGTTTTCCTTCCTCTATTATTGTGCCGACTCCTGTTGGTGTAAGTACACCTCCTAGACCAGCTCCATATGCTCTTATCCTTTCAGCCAAAGTTCCTTGCGGAGATAATTCAACTTCTAACAGCTTTTCATTCATTAATTTTCCTGTATGCGGATTTGTTCCTATATGAGAAGTTACTACCTTTTTAACAAGCCCTGCAACTATTAATCTTCCTATTCCTCTATCAGGAAAACTGGTATCATTTGCAATTATAGTTAAATCTTTTACTTTCATTTCAATAAGAAGATCTATAAGACCCTCAGGCGTACCATTAGCAAGAAAACCACCAATCATCAAAGTCATACCATCCTTTATAAGAGGCTTTATATCTTCATATTTTACCACTTTATTCATAATTTCACCTCTATGCCTAAAATCTTCCTTGCCTCATCAGGTGACGCTATATCTCTTCCAAATTCCTTTGCTATTTTTACTACTTTTTCTACTAGTTCTCCATTAGATCTTGCAAGTACCCCTTTTGAAAGATAAATATTATCCTCAAAGCCAACCCTTACATGTCCCCCTTCCAGTATTGCCATTGTAGCAACTGGAAACTCATATCTTCCTATACCTGCAGCAGTAAAAGTACTTTCTTTTGGAATACTTTCTTTCATAAAAAGAAAATCCCTCATCTCACCAGAAATACCCCCATTGACGCCAAGTACAAAATCAAAATGCATGGGTGATTTTATATAACCTTTTTTATTAAGTCTTAAAGCCATATCTATCATGCCTTTATCAAAAACCTCAAGCTCAGGTTTTATTGAAAGTTCATTCATTTTCAATGCAAATTCTATTATAGTATTTTCTGTATTAACAAAGATATCATCACCGCCAAAATTTAAAGTTCCACAGTCTAATGTAGCCATCTCTGGATACAAATAAATCGGCTGAAGTCTTTCTTCATTTGACATACCAACTGCTCCACCTGTTGAAGGCTGTATTATAACATCTGGGCATTTTGCTTTTATTGCATCAATACATTCTTGGAATCTTTCTTTATCTTGAGTTGGTGTACCGTCATCATACCTTACATGTAAATGTATAATACTAGCTCCTGCATTATAGGCTGATTCAGCTTCTCTTGCTATTTCCTCAACTGTATATGGAACATTTGGATTGTGTTTTTTGGTAACTTCCGCACCACAAATAGCAGCAGTTATTATTAATTTTTCCACTACACATCCCCCCATTTAATTATTATTTTCTTTGTTTATTTTTAGGCACAACACATGTTCCGATGGCTTTGCAAACTATTACAGGTTCTTCTAAAACTTCAGCAGCAGAATCATTAATATCAGGTCTTGCAGTTATTACTTTTTTAGCTTCAAAAACCATCTTACGAGAAGTATTGCCTGCATGTATAATTTCGCCAGTTGCTTCAATGTAATCTCCTGCATATACTGGGGCAAGAAATTCTACACTTTCATAAGCCCTGAAAAGTCCCTCATCTCCATCATTACGTATTAACAGTTCTGTTGCTACATCTCCAAAAAGATTTAATATTCTAGCACCATCAACTAAATTTCCGCCATAATGTGCATCGTGCATACTCATTCTTAATCTTATTGTAACTTGCAAATAATCTCCTCCTTTCTAAATGTAATATAAAAATAAAAGCACTGAAAGATTTTCAGTGCTAAATTAGCTTATATTAAATACAAAAAAGCACCATTTATGCAATGAAAATCTTTTCACTACATAAATAGCGCTCCATGGCTTTACCATGACAGTGATAAACTTTGTGTTCATCACCAAGAATATATTCAAGAACAAATATATCCTTTCGGCAGGCAAACCATTCACAATCAGTATTGGAGGTTCTTCTCCTTAGCAACTATAGCTACCTGTTTGTCTGCTCCTCTATTTATGTTATGCTTTTATTTAATTGTAAAAACTTTTGTAAAGCTTATCATCTGTATTATATTATATCATAAGAAAATTATTTTTGACAATATCTAAATAAAAAAAAAATTATTAAATATAAAAAAGGCTTTATAAGTTTAAAGCCCTAAAAAATA
>JBNAVY010000025.1:0-26711 GCA_049700195.1 Thermoanaerobacteraceae bacterium | reverse complement strand
AATTGTGAATTTATCATTTCTATAAATTCTTCATTTGTTTTAGTTTTGACTAACTTTTCTATAAGCATTTCAGTAACTTCACCTGTTTGAACATTTGACATTACATTTCTCAAAGTCCATATCGCACTAAGTTCTTTATCCGATAATAAAAGTTCTTCTTTTCTTGTCCCAGATTTATAAATATCAATAGCAGGGAAAATCCGCCTTTCCTGAAGTCTTCTGTCAAGATGGAGTTCCATATTACCCGTACCTTTGAATTCCTCAAATATTACATCATCCATCCTGCTTCCTGTTTCAATTAAGGCAGTAGCTAAAATAGTCAGACTCCCTCCTTCTTCAATATTTCTAGCAGCACCAAAAAATCTTTTTGGTGGATGAAGTGCAGAAGGATCAATACCACCAGACAATGTTCTCCCCGATGGTGGCGTAACAAGATTATATGCTCTTGCTAGTCTGGTAATACTATCCATTAAAATAACTACATCTTTTTTGTATTCCACAAGTCTTTTTGCATACTCCAAAACCATTTCTGCTACTTTAGTATGATGTTCCGGAAGTTCATCAAAAGTTGAATAAACAACCTCTCCTTTTATTGATCTTTTCATATCTGTAACCTCTTCTGGTCTTTCATCTATTAAAAGTACTATTAATACAACTTCTGGATGATTTTGAGAAATGCTATTAGCAATTTTTTTAAGAAGAGTAGTTTTACCTGCTTTAGGAGGTGCTACAATCATACCTCTTTGCCCCTTGCCAATAGGTGCTATTATATCAACTAATCTCATTGCAAATTCTGTAGAGCTTGTCTCTAATTTTAATTTTTGATCTGGGAAAATCGGAGTTAACTCATCAAAAGGTTTCCTTTTTTTAGCGTATTCAGGATTTTCGCCATTTATAGATTCAACATATAAAATTGCAGAATATTTTTCTCCTTCTCTAGGAATTCTAGTAATTCCTTTAACTTTATCACCTATTTTTAAGTTGAATCTTCTTATCTGAGACTGTGATATATATATATCCTTTGGCCCTTGGATAAAATTTTCAACACGTAAAAAACCATATCCGTCAGGCATTATATCTAATACCCCTTCAGCTAACACATCTCCTTGTGTTTCAATAAGTTCCTTTAAAGGTTCCGAAACTTCACGCATAAAAGATAGTCCATCTTTGACATAATTATTGCTTTGTGGCGGAGTTATTATTATATCTTTTTTAACAGGTATTATGTCCTTAGCTTCTTTCAATATCTCAATTTTACCATTTTTATCTTCATTAGAATTATTTTTGACAATACTTTCTTCTTTTTCTTTGTCTGGTTTAACTTCTTCCACATCATTTATTACTAATTTTTTACCATCTTCTTCAGGAATAATAACTTTTGTGTCAATTTGACTATCTATTTCTGATATTTTATCAATCAAATCCTGTTTTCTATACTTTGTAATGCTTTTTATACCAAGATTTTTAGCAATTTCTCTCAATTCTAACAAGCTTAAATTATCTAAATTACCAAAACTCAAAAGTACACCTCCTAAAATCAAAATGTTTTCATAAATATTATGAAAATGTTTATACTAAAAAACAACAAAAAATATTACTTAGCTGTTAAATGGATTAAAATCCGAAGTTGAAGACATTAGCTGAATTTTAACAAAGTTACAACCTCCAAAACAGATTTGAAAACAATAAATTGAGGAAGGAAATGTTTTATATTATATAAATATTTTATTTATAATTTTTGGGAATGTCAAGTTAAATATTTTAATTTTAATTATCCTTATAAATATTATAGACATATACAATAAAAATATTCACAAAAATATACATTTTAAAGAATAGATTTAATATTTGCCAATATTTTAAACTACTAGTTTTTCTTTTATTATATCATAAACAAACTGTTTTAATTTTAAGATGTCAAAAGGTTTAGAAATAAAAGGATACCCCTTATATTTATTATCAGGTTCATCAGCAGACATGAAAATTTTCTTCATTTCAGGATGTAATTTTTTTAATTTTTTTACTATTTTAAGCATATCACTATTCATATTTATATCAAAAATGCCAATATCAGGTTTAAATTTTTCAAAATCAATATCAATTGAATCAATTTCTGAATATGCCTTTACTTCATGGCCATCCATAGAAAATATTTCTTCTAATAAATGGCATATGCCTCTGTTATCATCTAAAACTAAAATTTTACTCATTTTATGCCACCTTTTATATACAAAATCATAAAACTACATTTTTACACACACAATAGATTATATTCTACATAAAAACAAATATACCTCTTTTTTTATAAAATTTTTTTTAAATAAATGATATTTTTTATATAACAACATATTCAATTATCATTTTTAACAAATTCTTGGCAATAATTCACCAATTGGCCTATCTACAATTCTTGAAGTCCCATAAATAGTATCTATTGTTACTAAATTCGAATCATTTATTTCACCTATTATTTGTGCTTCTTTTCCATATTTATCTGATTTCATTATTTTTAAAGCTTCATCAGCATAATTTTTATCAACAACAGCAATCAATTTACCTTCATTTGCAAGATGCAGATAATCAAAACCCATCATGTCACAAACTGATTTTATACTTGGTTTTACAGGTAGATTTTTTTCATATATTTTAACCCCAACTCTGCTCATTTTAGATATTTCATAAATTACTTCTGCTACTCCACCTCTTGTTGGATCTCTAAGAACTTTAACAGCTTTTTTTAAAGACATTAGTTTTTCAATTAAACTGTTTAATGGTGCAACATCTGATAATATTTGCGGCTCAAAGTTAAGGCCTTCTCTTGCACTCATAATAGCCATACCATGATCTCCTATAGTTCCAGAAATTAAAACAACATCACCTGGTTTAGCGTTCTTTATTGATACATCTACTCCATCATAAATCATTCCTATACCTGTTGTATTTATAAAAATACCATCAACACTACCTCTTTCAACTACTTTTGTATCTCCTGCTACTATCTTAACACCAGCCTCTTTAGCTGTGTCAGCCATTGAATTTACAATTTTTTTTAAATCTTTTATACTATATCCTTCTTCAATTATAAATGCCGATGTCAAAAATAAAGGTTTAGACCCTCGCATAGATGAATCATTAACTGTTCCACAAATAGCAAGTTTCCCAATATCACCACCAGGAAAAAAAGTTGGTTTTACAGTAAAGCTATCTGTTGTAAAAGTTATATTATCTAAAATAAGAGCCGCATCTTCCATTTGCCTTAAATACTCATTATCAAATTTATTTGCAAAAACATCATTAATAAGTTTTTCCATCATTGTTCCGCCACCACCATGTGATAGCAAAATCTTATCCATTGTAATCGCTCCTTTTATCAACCACCATATTTATAAAAAGCTGCACATGAACCTTCAGAAGATACCATACAAGGCCCCACCGGGTTTTCCGGAGTACATGCTTTACCAAATAACGGACATTCTTTAGGGCTTATAAACCCTTTTAAAACATCACCACATCTACATCCTTTAATTTCAATATTATCTCCAATAGGTTTAAGATCAAATTTCAAAGCAGCATCAAAATCTTTATATTTGCTTTTTATCTTTAACCCTGAACCCGGTATCTCGCCCAAACCTCTCCACGTACTGTCACAAGGTTCAAATATTTCTTCAATTATTTCTAAAGCTTTTTTATTACCTTCTGGTTTTACAACTCTTTTATATTGAATGTCAATTATAGGATTTTTATAATTTTTCAGGAGCATTATTATGCTCAACAATATATCTTCTGCTTCAAATCCTGCTATTATTCCTCCTATATTATATTTTTCGGACAAAAATTTATATATTTTATCTCCAGTTATTGCACTTACATGTCCTGGCAATAAAAAGCCCTGTACATTAGAACCCCCTTCAATAAGTGCTTTTAAAGCTTCGGGCATAGTTTTATGAAGACAATATACACTGTAATTTTTAATATTTTTTTCTTTTGCTTCTTTTATTGTAACAGCAACAGTTGGAATTGTCGTTTCAAAACCAATACCTATAAATACAATCTCCTTATCAGGATTTGATTCAGCATATTTTAAAGCATCCAATGGAGAATAAAATACTTTTATATCTTTACCTTCGGCTCTCTCAGACTGTAATGAAGATTTGTTCCCAGGAACTCTTATTAAATCTCCAAAGGTGGCTATTGAAACTTTTTTATTTGCAAGTTCTATAACACTATCTATTTCATTTTGTGCAGTAACACAAACTGGACATCCTGGCCCTGAAATCAATTTTATATTATTAGGCAATATTTGCCTTAAACCATATTTAGAAATAGCCATAGTATGAGATCCGCATACTTCCATTATATTAAACTGTATGCCTGGATTTAGATAATCAATAATATCTCGGGCTTTTTTAATTATCTCGCTTTCTTGCATCACGTATAACCTCCGTCAATTCATCCCAAAGTTCTCTTTGCATTTCTGCTTCATCTTTATCTACTATACTAATTGCAAGTCCAGCGTGAACCATAACATAATCTCCTACTTTAACTTTTGGAACCATTTCAACTGAAACTCTACTTATCATACCATCAAGTTCAGTCTCTGCTACTTTGCCTTCAATCTTTACAACTTTTACTGGTACTGCTATACACATTATCTACCCCTCCAGTTTTTTATTTGCAATAACAGCCTGTCCCAAAGAAATACCACCATCATTACAAGGAACCTTGCTGTTAGAAAATACCTCAAAATTAAAATTGTTTAGTTTTGAAATTATATTATTAAGCAAATATCTATTTTGAAAACTTCCTCCGCTCAAAATTACTTTATTAATTTTAAATTGTTCTCTTAATTTAATAGCAATATATAAAGTAAATTCTACAATAGTATTATGAAATTTCGCTGCAATAATTCCTTTTTCAACTCCATTTAGAAAATCCTTATAAACTTGTCTTAATATAATGTCTGTTTCTACTACATAACTTCCATCATTTTTTATTTTATACTCATAATACTCATTTGTATTTTTTATTATACTCTCTAATTCCATTGCTCCTTGTCCTTCAAAAATTACCTCATTTTTCAAATTTATAAGTGATGAAACTGCATCAAAAAATCTCCCCATACTTGAAACTTTTGGAGTGTTGAGGTTTTTTTCTATTTGCATTTTTATAATTTCAATTTCCTTACTATCAAATTTAATTATGAAATCATTATATATATCTAAATCATCTGCTATAAAACCAATTGCAGTTCTATATATTTTTTTAATTGCCAGATCTCCTCCTGGAAGCGGCTTATAATTTAGATGCCCTAATCTTTCAAAATCTTTTAAATCACATATTAAAAATTCTGCCCCCCAGATATTGCCGTCAGTACCATAACCCGTACCATCATAAGCTATACCAATAACTTTCTCATCTAACCCATATTCTGCCATACAGCTTGCTATATGGGCATGGTGATGCTGTACTGCTATTAGAGGCAAATCATTGGATAAGGCATATTGTGTTGAAATATATCCTTTATGCATATCATGGGCAATATAATCTGGTTTCACGCGGAAAAGTTTTTTGTATTTTTCTATTTCTTCCATATAATATTTAAATGTTTCTTCACTATCCAAATCACCTATATGATGACTCATAAAAGCATATTTGCCCTCTACAAAACAAAAAGTATTTTTATAAAATCCACCTACTGCTAATATTTTTGCTTTTACATCTTTTTTTAAAAGAATTGGCTGTGGCGCATACCCTCTTGCCCTCCTTATAATTCTCTCAGCTTTGCTATTATAAGAAGTTACTGTATCATCTATTCTATTAACAATTCTTCTATTGTTTAGCAAAAATATATCTGCTATATCTTTAAGTTTATTTAAGGCATCTTCATTATCTTTACAGATAGGTTCTTCACTTACATTACCGCTTGTCATAACTATTGGAAAATCAATCTCGTCCATTATAAGATAGTGAACAGGAGTATATGGCAGCATAACTCCTACATTATCAAGATTTTCAGCAATAGCTCCTGCAATCTTATTATTTTTCTTTTTTAAAAGAACTATAGGTCTTTTCTGGCTTAAAAGAAGCTTTTCTTCTTCTTCACATAATATACAATATTTTCGTACTTCATTAATGTCCTTCATCATTAAGGCAAAGGGTTTACCGTATCTTTTCTTTCTTTCTCTTAATCTTAAAACAGCATTTTCATCTAATGCATTTACAGCAAGATGAAAACCGCCAATACCTTTTATGGCAACAATTTTACCAGATTTAAGAGCATTAGCAATACACCCAATTTCATCTTTTTCACACTCAGCACCTATTACTTTAAGCGTAGGACCACAATCAAAACATGCTACTGGCTGTGCATGAAATCTTCTATCTGTTGGATTGCTATATTCTTCTAAACATAAAGGACACATTGGAAAAACCTTCATCGATGTTTTTGGTCTATCATAAGGTATGTCTTCAATTATGGAAAACCTTGGCCCACAGTTTGTGCAGTTTATAAAAGGATATTTATATCTTCTATTATTAGGATCTCTCATTTCTTTCAAACACTCATTACAAACCCCCATATCAGGTGACACAGGAACAAATCCATCCTCATCTTTACTTAATATAATATTAAAATCTGTATATCCAATAATCTGAACATCCTCAGACATAATCGAATCTATAACAGCAAGCTGTGGAGGATTTTCTTCAAGTTCTTTCATAAAATTATCAATGTTTTCTTTTGTTCCTTCTATATTAATGTAAACCCCTGATGATGCATTATATACAATACCTTTTAATTCGAATTTTTTTGCAAGTCCAAATACAAAAGGGCGAAAACCAACGCCCTGTACAATTCCTTCAACCTTTATTTGCTTTCCATGAATTTTTTGTATTGCTCTTCTAGCCATTTTACAAACTCCTCAAAACCTTCTCCTGTTCTCGAAGATACCTCAAAAATTGGTACATCCGGATTTAATGCTCTAATACCATCATAGAAAAACTTCTTATCAAATTCAAAATATGGAAGCATATCTATTTTATTTAAAATTACAGCTTTAGCTTTTGTAAATAATAAAGGATATTTATATGGCTTATCATCTCCTTCTGTAACATTTGCAATAGCTAATTTAAAATCCTCACCTAGTTCAAAACCAGATGGACATATTAAATTTCCTACATTTTCTATAAATAATATCCCATTATCAAAATTTATACTTTCAAGTGCCCTGTTTACAGAACCAGCATTTAAATGACATGAACCACCTGTATTAATTTGGACTACAGGAATATTTTTTTCTGCCATTTTTTTTGCATCAATATCTGATGTAACATCACCTTCTATAACCCCGCATTGTATACTTAAATTTTCAATGGCTTTTAACAAAAAAGTAGTCTTGCCTGTACCCGGAGCACCTATAAGATTAACCATCAATATATTGCGGTCATCTTTGATATTTTTATTTATATCTGCAACATTATTATTAGCCTCTAAAACATCCTTAATTATTACTATTTCTTCCATTACTCATTCAACTCCTATACTTTCTATATAAAATTCTTTACCTTTATCCACTAATACACCTGATGCTCCACATATTGGACAATTAAAACTAAAGTTTCCTCTTTCAAAAATATTACCACACTGACTACATTTAAACTGTGCTTTTATTTTTTTAAATACAAGTTCAGCACCTTCTGCTATAGTATTTTCACTTAGAACATCAAAATAAAACTGTATACTTTCACTTTCCAGTCCAGTTAATTCTCCTATGACAACAGTTACCTTTGTAACTTTATTAACATCTCTCTTTTTGCCTTCTTCTACTACAAGATCAACCATATTTTGTGTTACCGATAATTCATGCACTTTAAACTCCTTCTTTCTTTTCCTTGTCAGAAGAAGCTTGAGGTGGTTTTTGCTGCACTACATCATATTTTTCAGCAGAAATTGGCCTGTATTCTTTTACCATAACCAAGGACTTTGTAGGACACGAATCTACACAAACACCACAAATTATACAAGAAAATGGCTCTAATTTCCATGTTCCTTCTTTTCTATTAACTTGTATACAGTTAGAAGGACAAACTCTTTGACAAATACCACATAAAATACATTTATCTATATCATTCTCTATATGACCCCTAGCTCTTTCAAAAGGTTCCCTCTTTTCAAAAGGGTATTTTCTGGTTGCTGGCTTGTGTGTAAGGTTATTCATAACATTTTTAAACATATCTAACATTTATAACACCTACCTTTCTGTACAGCTAATACAAGGATCAATTGTTAAAACCAATACCGGTATATCAGCTAACGTACTACCTGGAAGCATACTTAAAAGAGGAGCCAGATTTGCAAAGGTAGGAGTTCTTATTCTTAATCTATCAAGAGATTTGCCGCCTAATGATTTAATATAGTAAAAAACTTCTCCTCTTGGCTGTTCAACTCTTTCTATTACTTCACCTTCTGGTAAATTAGGTTTCACTTTTATATTCAAGTCGCCCTGAGGTATTTTACTTATTGCTTGCCTTACAAGATCTATTGACTGAAGCATTTCTCTTACTCTTACAATAGTCCTAGCATAAGTATCACCTTCATTTTCTATTATAGGCTCAAAATCAAGATACTTATACGCAGCATAACCTAAAGTTCTCATATCAGATGATACACCGCTACCTCTTAATGTAGGTCCTACAGCACCTAACATATAGGCTTGTTCTTTAGAAAGCACTCCTATCCCAACAGTCCTTTGCTTAATAGTATAGTTATTTCTAACTATTTTTTCAATTTCTTTCAATCCTTTTTCGACTTCATTAAGTTCATCAAGTACCCATTTAAATTGTTCTTCACTTATATCCTTTCTTACACCGCCAACTATATTTACTGAAATAATTACTCTGTTTCCAGATGTGGCTTCAAGAATATCCATGATTTTTTCCCTTATTCGCCATGCTAACATAAATAAATTTTCAAATCCAAAAGCATCTGCTAAAAGTCCAAACCAAAGAAGATGGCTATGGATTCTATGAATTTCAGCCCAAATAACTCTTAAATATTTTGCTCTGTCAGGAACTTCAATACCTATTAATTTTTCTACAGCCTGACAATAAGATTCTCCATGCATAGCACTGCAAATTCCACAAATGTGGTCAACAACATAAACCATCTGATTAAAATCCTTTTTCTTAACAAGAAGTTCAAGTCCTCTGTGAACAAAACCAAAAGCAGGATAAGCTTCTACAACTTTTTCATCTTCAACGATTAATTTTAAATGTATGGGCTCAGGTAAAACAGGATGTTGAGGCCCAAATGGTATTGTACTTTTATCATTCATTCTTATCACCCTTATCCCTTCTCATTATTTCTATACTAGCTTGGGGAGAGATTGGAGCAAATTCTCCTAAAAATAACAGACCCTGAAAATCAAGTGCCAGATTTTTAAATTTAAGTCCAAACATTTCATGTATTTCATTTTCAACAGGAAGTGCAGCAAAATATATGTTTGATATACTCGGTACATCTTCTGTTGGTGATACAAAAATATGGAAATTTTCCAATTCATAATTTTTTTCAAATGTGTAGATTATTTTGAATCTGCTTTCCTCTTCAAGACACGTTTCAGTAACAAATCTGTAGCCATTATCATAATAAAATTTTGACTCTTTTTCAATCTGATCTAATGCAACTTCGCGACTATTAATCATTTTAACACCTCTTCAGATTTTCCCATTTTCTCATATTTGTTTTTCAGAATTTCTGTTGCACGATATAGACCATCTATAATAGCCTCCGGCTTTGCTGGACATCCAGGTACATATACATCAACAGGTATCACCTTATCTATTCCACCCAAAACATTATATGCTTCTCTAAAAATACCACCTGTTGCAGCACATACACCAACAGCAACAACTACTTTTGGATCTGGCATTTGATCATATAAATTTTTTAAAACTTCTTTATTCCTAGTGTTAACCGTACCCGTAACTACTAAAATATCAGCATGTTTAGGGTTCCCAACATTGACCATTCCAAATCTTTCCATATCGTATAAAGGAGTCATACAGGCCAAAATTTCTATATCACATCCATTACAACTGCTGCAATTGTAATGTAGAACCCATGGGGATTTTTTAAAAGACTTTTCTACAAATTCCTTTAAACCCAAATCAATTACCTCCTAAAATATATATAAGCTATATTAACAACTGTAAACAAAATACTTATTGCCCAACTAAATTCAAGCATCCATCTTACAGTTAATCTGGCAGTAATATTGTCAATTATAATATCCACAAAGAAAACAGCCAGGGCAATCAAAGCACCAATAAATAGATTGGCCGACCACATTAATGCTATTAAAGCAAGTATAAAAACCATCTCATACCAGTCACCAAGATGTATTAATGCCAAATATGGCCCAGAATAATCGGTTAAAATACCTCTGACCAATTCTTGATGTGCATGCTCTGATGAAGATAAATCAAAAGGTGATTTTTTTAATTTTATAGTAAGAACCAATCCTAACAATAAAAAAATCAGTGGTAAATCAGCAAGCAAGGTTTTATGCATCATTATCTCTCCAATATTAAAACTGCCAGTTACATTGTACACTGCAATAACAAAAAAAATCAAAATGGGCTCATATGCAAGCATCTGCATAAGTTCTCTTTGTGCACCTACCTGACTATATGAAGATTTTGCCGAAAGCGCTCCTGCAATGTAAAATACAACACCTACAGACATAACAAAAATTATCATAAGCAAATCTGCTTTTATAGCAAGAAGCCCAATAGACAGCATCGCTGATAACAAATATATATAAGCTGAAAAAACCTGTAGGTTGTTTACTAATAGTTTCTGCTTATACAGCAATTTTATAACATCATAAAATGGCTGTCTTATAGGAGGACCATATCTACCTTGTATAAGCGCAGTAACTTTACGATCAATTCCCGACAAAAAGCCTCCAATTATTGGTGTAATCAATATTGCAGCTATAAAAATTAATATATTTATTATGCTCATATTAAAGCACCTCCTAAAAGAACAACAATTAACGCAATAGAAATATAATTAAAATATTTTGTCATAGAAGATTCGCTAATTACTGTACCTAAATAATAATTTTTAATATCAAATCCATCCTCTTCAGAATAGTTTAGACCACATCCATAAGGAGTAGTTTTAACAATCTTTTCTGATTTTCTTGTAGAATATAATGTTATAAATATTGCTAATATTAAAACTACAAACACTGGTATAATTGAAAATCCACCATGATCTGTGTATAAGTATCCCAAAGTTGCCTTTAATGCAACATCCATTTTCATGCTTGTTATTTGAGGCATTATAAGCATATTATATAGACCCGTAATAACAAAACTTAACAATATAGCTATAGATGTCAGAGAATATAAAGCAATACCAACTGAAGTATTCATATGTTCTTTTGAATGCTTACTACTATACGTGCCAGAAAGAAGATTTCCAATCCACCTTGTATAGTACAAGACCGTCAAAGCACTTCCTATGGCCAATAAAATCGCAACTCCTGCTTGATATGATGCAGACTCTATTATAAGCCATTTAGATATAAGCATTCCAAATGGTGCGATCATAAGCGTAAGAATACCAACAAAGGTTATAAAGGCAGTGATAGGCATTTTATTGATAAGCCCTTTCATATCTTCAATATCTCTACTTCCAATGTGTTGTTCAATATTACCAACCGATAAGAACAATAGAGCTTTCGAAACAGCATGAAAAATTAATAACAAAATAGCTGCTGCTATTGCACTAGGAGTATTTATACCAATACTTGCTATCATAAGTCCCAAATTTGATATTGTAGAATATGCCAAAATTCTTTTGGCATTGCTCTGGCTAATAGCTAAAGCTGCTGCAGCAATAAAAGTAAAGGCACCAAATACTGCAATAAAATAGCTCAGAATTGTTCCTTGGAATAATGGTGAAAATCTTAACAAGATATAAATCCCTGCTTTTACCATTGTGCTGGAATGCAAAAGAGCAGAAACAGGCGTTGGAGCAACCATTGCACCTAAAAGCCAGCTTTGAAATGGCAACTGCGCAGATTTTGTAAAAGCTGCAAAGGCAATAAAGAACATAGGCAACAGAATATATACAGTATTATTTATACTTAAAATTTCCTGTAATGAGGTTGTTCCAAAATTTGTGTAAATAAATATTATTCCTAATAATAAAGAAAATCCTCCCATCATATTTATCCATAATGCTCTTGCACCATTTTTTATAGCTTCCTCAGTTTGATCATGAGAAATCAGTAAGTAAGAACTTAAAGTTGTAATTTCCCAGAAGAAATACATCCACATTAAATTGTTAGAAAATACAACACCATTCATTGCACCAAGAAATATAAGAATTATAGCGAAAAATCTAGGTTGTCTTGTAGGAGAAACTTTTTTCTCTTCTTCATGATGATCCATATAGCCAAATGCATAAAGAGCTATTAAAGAGCCAACAATAGAAATAATCAAATTCATAATTATTGATAATTCATCAGCAAAAAACATAGGTACTGTATGTTCTTTTAACATAAAGAATTCAAAATATGTTAAAGGTACTAATTGAAGTACAGCAAAAAGAGTAGCCCTCCATTCTTTAATCTTAAACGATACATAAAGAACATAGAGCAAAAGTGCAAAATCTCCAATCTTAATAGATAAATCAACAATATTATAATAAGATGGAGAACTTAAAATATCAGGTACTTTAACAATCCCTAAAATAAAAAATGAAGATAAAACGATTACAGCCAAAGACACGGTTACAAAAACTTTACGCACTGAAGCCTTTTTTAAAAAAAATGTTATGACTCCAAATAATATTGGTGCCACAATACTTAGCAGTATTAGATTTGACTGCATAAAAACACCTCTTTCAGACAATTTTAAATAGTTGCACTTTACATATTGTATACACTTCTAAATTATTAATAACACTTCTACATAGATTATAAATTTTTATTTTGTCAAAGTCAATACAACAAATAATTTTTATCAATAAATAATAATGTTATTTTTTGATATTATTTTAACAATTATAAACTACAAGATGAAACGTCTTGCAAAATCTTACAAGACGTTTCATAACTTACTGTTTATCAGTTTGAGTAAAAATTATAGATTTCTTTGGAGTAATTGAAGATACGGCACTTTTGAATATAAGCATCTGCTGTTTATCTTCAAGTTCTAAAACTATTGTATAATTATCAAATCCTTTTACAATACCCTTTAGAGGAACTCCATTTGTCAGATAAATCGTAACTGGTACTTGTTCTTTTCTGACTTGATTTAAAAACACATCCTGTAAATTAATAACTGTTTTTGAACTTGCCATTGTAATTCTCCTTTTTATATAATTTAATATAAAACCAATGAAGCGAAAATAATAATATACTTTTCAACTTCTATTCTTTATTATATCATAACAAATTATGCTACAACAGCATCTTTTTTCATTATAATATTTCTTAATCTTTCACCTGTTATAGTTTCTTCTTTTCTTAATATTTCGGCAATTTCTTTTAATTCTTCTTGCTTTTTTTCTAATATGTCTTTTACCTTTTCTTCTTGTAACATTATAATTTTATTTATTTCATCATTAATCTTTTCCTTAGAAATATCTTCAATACTTACTATCCCTAAGTCAGATAAACCGGTATAAACTATTCTTTTGGCAATACTTATAGCCTGTTCAAAATCATTTGAAGAACCTGTACTTCTATTTTTTAAAACTGTTAATTCTGCTACTGTCCCACCTAAACACACCATAATTTCTTTTTCTAGCTGTTCTTTAGTATATATTAAGGTATCTTCCTTATCTGTCTGCCTAACAAAACCAAGTGCTTTACCTCTTGGAACAATTGTTACAGTTGCAACAGATTGCGGGTTTATAATTTCGCTTATAAGAGCATGTCCTCCTTCATGAACTGAAACTCTATAAATCTCATCATCAGTTGGCTTTTTCTCACTTTTTTCACCAAGAATTACTTTGTCTACAGCTTCATTAAAATGATTCTGACAAATCAGCTTTGACCCAGATCTCATTGCAAGAATAGCGGCTTCATTACACAAACTTTCAATGTGAGCTCCTGAAAAACCAAAAGTATCTTCTGCTATAGATTCTAAATTTACATCTTCAGATAAAGGCTTATTTTGTGTATGAATTTTCAATATCTGCAACCTACCGCTTTTATCAGGCAAATCAACAAATACCTGTCTATCAAATCTTCCAGGCCTCAAAATAGCAGGATCAAGTAAATCTGCTCTGTTTGTTGCAGCAATAACTAAAACACTTATATCATTTTCACTTTTAATACCATCCATTTCAACCAAAAGCTGATTTAAAGTCTGATCATATTCATGGTGGCTTTCATTCGTACCTCTTTTCGCACCTAAAATATCAATTTCATCAATAAATATTATTACACTATTTTTATTTTCCTTTTTTGCAAGACTTTTTGCAGAATCAAAAAGTTTTCTAACTCTTTGTGCACCTACACCTGCATACATTTCAATAAATTCACTGCCTGATGTTGCTATATAGCTTGAATTAGTATATTTTGCAGCTGCTTTAGCTAGAAGCGTTTTACCAGTACCAGGAGGTCCACTTAAGAGTATACCTTTTATCGGCCTAATTCCCAATTCTTTTAACTTATCTTTATTTATAACAAAATCAAGAGCTTCCTTTAGTTCAGAAATTGCAGTATTTTGTCCTCCTATATCTTTAAAGGAAATTTCAGATTCCGGTTTTATTAAATTACTTGTTCCACCTATTATCCCTTTATTATCCAACAAATAGTTTAAAATCAAAATCATACCACCAATAAAAAATATCGGTGCAATGTTAATACCAAGAAAAGCTGAAAATATAATTAAAGCTATAATAATTCCTATTATAACTTCTTTAACCATATTAAATACCCCCTTCAGAAGGTACCCGCGGCACTATCTTGTAAAAATAATTAGACCCATCTCTAAAATCCAAATAAATATTTTTACTGTCCATATTTATATTAAATTCGACATTTTCTGTCTTTGAAAGATCTTTTATAAAATTAAACATATTTAAATAGTCGCCTTTTTGTATACCTTCATAAACTGCAAACTGACTTTTATAATAAATATTATTTAACTTATTATCAGAATTGTCAATAATATTTATTTCTATTTTTACAGGATATTTCAAAACTTTAGCCTGTATGTTTTTATATGTTTCCATTAAATTATTTACTTTATCTAATTTAACATCTATAATATATTCTTTTGATTTTGTTTCGATTTTAACTGATTTAACAGATTTTATACCATAAATTTCCTTTGTTATTTTGTCTGGCAAATACTTTTCCTGATAAAATTGAAAACCTGCAAACAGCATTCCTAATGCAAGTGCCAGAGTTAACAAAACAATCTGCCATTTTATACCTTTTAACAAAATTCTCCCTCCTATGCATGATATATTTCATTATATCATATAGTATATACTAATACAAGGTTTAGCTTTTTTCTTTAAATATGTTATGTTATAATTATAATTAAATTTAACTTAAATCTCCTATAAATAAAATTGTATAAGGAGGCAACTAAAATGAAAATAGCCGCTACTATAAATAATAATAATTATATTGATAAATTGCCAGATGGACCATATATTTTTATCTACGATTCTAACAATAAAAACATTGAAAAAATCATTAACCCATGATTTTCATTAAAAGAAAACAGGAGAAGTGCAGTTGTAGATTTTTTAATTAGTAAAAAGGTAGATTGTGTAATAACCGTACCAGAAGCTTTTTGCAGTATATCTTATGAAAAAGCAAAAAAGAATGGAATAAAATTTATAAAACTCGATAAAAGCATGCCTTACAAAAATGTATTTGACAATATTGCTTTATATATTAATAATATTACAGATGAAATTCCAGAAGAAGAGTTAAACAAATAAAAAAAAGCTGAAAGGTTAACCTTTCAGCTTTTTTTATTTGTTTGGTCTAACTATTTCCACAACCTTTTCTGCAAGATCTAAATAATAGCTACCTTCCTGTCCATCTTCAAGTGCAACAGGAATACCTATATCACTCATTTCTCTAACCTTAATATCAATAGGTATTTTTACTAAAATTTCTGTTCCTAATTCTTTTGCTAATTTTTCTGTTTCTCCTTCTCCAAATATATAATACTTCTCGTGACATTTTGGACATTCAAAATATGACATATTTTCTGCAATACCTATTACCTCAATATTGACTTTTTGTGCCATATAAGCAATTCTTCCTGCGACATGAGATGCCGACGCCTGTGGTGTTGTAACAAGCATAAATTTTGCTTGAGGTATTTTCTGCATTACAGTAAGAGGAACATCACCAGTCCCTGGAGGCAAATCAAGCACTAAATAATCAAGATCACCCCAGTATACATCATTAAAAAATTGATCTAAAACTCCACCCAGAAGAGGTCCTCTCCAAATAAGAGGGGTATCCTCATCAGCAAAATTACCCATAGAAATAATTTTTACTCCATATTTCTCAATAGGTAAAATAGTATGTTCATCAAGTGCATAAGGCTTTTCTCCTACTATGCCAAGCAGTCTTGGTAAACTAAATCCTAATACATCAGCATCTAGAAGGCCTACCTTAAATCCAAGTCTTCCAAGGGCAATTGCAAGATTTGCAGATACTGTAGATTTACCAACACCACCTTTGCCACTTCCAACAACTATTACACGGGTTTTTTCAAAAAGCGGCCTTTTCCCACCAGATAGTTTGTTGGCTAAGGCCTGTCTTTCATCTTCTGTCATTGAACCAAGATTAACAACTACTTCTGATACTCCTTCCAAAGTTAAAACTTTTAATTCAACATCTCTCTTTATTGTATCTTTTAAAGGACAGCCTTTTATAGTAAGATTTATATCAACTATTACTTTACCGCCTTTAATTTGAATATCTTTGACCATATTTAGCTCAACAATACTTTTGCCTATCTCTGGATCATTGACATCCTTCAGTACTTCAAGAACCTGTTCTTTAGTTACCAATATATATACCCCCTCTTGGTATTTTATTGCCCACAAGATTATTATAATATATAATTATTATTAATAGAATACCCTAAAAAAAAATAATAAATACGAATAATATATTGGGGTGGTTGTATGAACATAAATGACAGAATATATCTAGCAAAAAACGATGAAACTGAAAGAGAAAAACTTATAAAAGATTACACCCCCTTTGTAATTAAACAATTGTCTTATATAACAAATAAATACATAGATGAAAAAAATAGTGATGAGTTAAGTATAGGGCTAATAGCTTTTAATGAAGCAATAAATTCTTATGATAAAACAAAGGGGTCTTTTCTAAGCTTTTCAAGCCTTTTAATAAAACGTCGAATCATTGATTACTTCAGAAAAAATAATTATTATAAAACAGTTCCTCTTGAATTTTATAATGAAATTCCGCAAGATATAACCAGTGAAAACCGAAAACTTGAAATGTTATCTTTCATGAGTATGTTAAATCTATATAATATAACTTTAGAAGAATTAGTAAAACAATCTCCATCTCATAATGATACACGAAAATTTGCAGCAAAAATAGCATATACCATATGTAAAAACGAGGATTTACTAAATTATGTTAGAACAAAAAAAAAATCTGCCTTTAAAAGACATATCAGAAATTTTAAATATAAGTAGAAAAACTATTGAAAAACACAGAAAATATATAATAGCTCTAGTTATAATTATTTCTGAAGATTTACCAATTTTAAAAGAATATATTAAAATCGAGAGTGAGGTGACTAAACTATGAAGGCTACTGTTATATACAAAGAAGATAACAAAATATATGTTATGACAGAAGACGGGCAGTTCAAATATGTTAAAAATAAGCAAAATGCACAAATAGGAGATAATATATACTTAAATTCATATAATTTAAATTATAAAAAAATATTTACAGCTTTTATTGCAGCATCCTTAATATTTGCAATTATTTTAACCGTAATTAATATAAATATACCAAAAGTTTATGCATATGTTTATGTTGATATAAATCCAAGTTTACAAATAACCATTAATAAGAATGGTAAAATTATAGATGTAATATCTTTAAATAAAGATGGCAATACATTACTCAAAAATATGCATTTTAAAGGAGAAAATATAGAAACTTTTATTACAAAAGTAGTCAAAGACTCTGAAAATCTAGGTTATCTGAAAGATAACAATACAGTTGTAATTACTACGATTAATATAAAAAACTCAAAAACTATTCAAAATGACATTAACAAAGCTATTGAAAATTTAAAATCAGATATAAAATCAATAAATATTGAAGTATTAGAAACAGATAAAAGTCAGTTAGAACAAGCAAAAAAAATTAATACATCACCAGGAAGACTAATTTTATGGGAAAAAGCTCAACGTGAAGGAATAAATATTCCAAAAGATAAACTAAATAATAAGGAGTTTTTTGAAAAACTTAAAAAGTCTACAGAACAATCACAAAAAGACAAATTGCAAACCAATAATAAAGAAAATACAAAAAATGTAAAACAAAATAATACTAATGAAAAGATAAATAAATTAACTGATAATAAAAATCAAAAATCTAGTATAAATATAGATAATAAAAACCCAGTTACAAATTCCTCTAATACCTCAAAAAACGAAAGTAAAAATATAAATGAAAAACAAACTGATAAATCCAAAAATATATCAACAAAAGAAAAGCCTATAACACCTGCTGAAAATATACAATCAAAAAAAGAAATTGAAAAATCGCAAAAAACTGAGGAAAAAGATAAAATAAAAATACAAAAAGATAATACAGATGAAGATACCTCTGACAAAACTGAGAACATAAAAAATTCAAAAAATTCAATAGAAACAAAGCAAAATATCCCTCCAAAAAACAAAAATAACGAATAATATATTATTAATAAGAAGGAGGTTGAATTTTAAATGTTAAAATTTTTAAGGATGAGTATTTTAATCATATTAACTGCATCTTTAATTTTTACAACTGGTCTTGCAAAAACATCACCTAAATATTCTTTTGACGATATTAAAGATTTAACTTGGGGAATTAAATCTATCGAAAAAATGTATTCAAAAGGGTTTATAAAAGGTGTCGGAAATAAAAAATTTAATCCATTAAAACCAGTTACACAAATTGAATCATTAGTTATGATTTTAAGAACTATGGGTTATGAAAAAGAAGGTAATATGATAAACTCACTTCCAAAAGAATATGCAGGAGTTAAGCCTTCTTGGGGTATAGGTTTTATAAGTCTTGCATATCAAAAAGGTCTTTTGACAAAAGAAGATCTTAAAAATTTTAACCCAAATGAAAATGCCAAAAGATATGTTATTGCAAAATACCTTGTCAGATCTTTAGGTTATGAAAACTTATCTAAAGAAAGCATGAACAAAACATTAGATTATAAAGACTGGAATAGCATACCAAAAGATATGAGAGGTTATATGTATGTTGCAGTAACTAAAAACCTTATTAAGGGATATGATGGCAAGTTATTCCCAAATGAACCTGTTAAAAGAATAGAAATGGCAGCCTTCATTGAAAGACTTGATAACATAATACAATATGATATAAATGGTCTTGATGTTCAAGGTTATGTTTATAGCATAAATAATGATATTGTTAGCGTAAAAATAAATGATACTATAAAAACTTTTAAAGCATTAAAAAATATACCTGTATTCCAAAACAATAACTATGTGGGTTTAGATAATTTAAAAGAAGGTTATAAAGTAAGATTAATTCTGGATCAAAATAAAAATATAATTTTTATAGAAGTTTTTAATATATCAGAAAAGGATGTGATTACTATTAATCTTAATAATGTTGAAAATCCTCCAGAGCAAGTAAATTCTTTATTACACAGCATAAAAAATGAACAAACAGTCAAACTCTTAAAAGAAAATGGAATTTATTATATAATTGCTACAAGAGGTTTAATGAGAACAGGCGGCTATAAAGTAGACATAACAAATGCACAAATAGTAAAAAGTAACAATAAAACTATACTAAATGTCAATATAGTCTATAAAGATCCTGCTGAAAATGATATTGTAATTCAAGCATTTACAAATCCCTACATTATTAAAAGTTTTATATATGATGGTGAAATATCTGAAATAAACCCTAATGTAATTTTTCGATAAAAAAATCTTGATCAAATCTCATAAAGAGATTTATCAGTTTGCTGACAAAGTTAAAGAAATATTAAAATGAGATATTTTGCATTGTCGCTCCGATGTTCCAAATCGACAAAACTAAAGCTTTGCCTTTGGGCTACGGCCCTGCCTCCACCCTCAGTCTTGCTAAGTTTTGTTGCCGCTTTGTAACAAGTCGCACTGCTCGCAAAATATCTCATTTACAAAAGTTTGTCAACAGTCTGAAATCTCATAAAGAGATTTATTTTTTAACTCTTACTAAAATATTAGTTTGATTTTTGTTTAAAAAGCCAATTGATTATTATTGCCTATTACTATATTATTAAACTGAATTACATAATGAGTTATTATTTTTATAAAATATGCTCATATGAAAAATTTTAACTAAATTATACAAGGAGGAATTTTAATGAAAGAATTTAAAATTAAATTAACATCAATTGAAAGTGTAAAAAACTTTGTCGAAAAAATGGCTAAATATCCTTTTGAAATAGACGTAACATCTGGAAGGTATGTTATTGATGCTAAGTCAATAATGGGACTTTTTAGTTTAAACTTAGAAAATGAGCTTGTTTTAGTACCTCACACAAATGATGAAGAAAGCTTAAACAAAATAAAAAAAGACCTGGAAGAATTTTTAATATAAAAAGCGTAATTAATACGCTTTTTATATTATTGGCGGAGGTGTAGGTTCTATAGGAATAGCAATCTGTCCAGTAATAGCATCGATGTGCAAAATCCAATAGCCATAGTTATTAGCTTGCCTGTAGGTTCTTTTTGAAGGTTTCCATAAAACAAAACCAGTCATTCCACCAAAAGGCTGATCAGCTAAAGTAAAAAAACCAGGTATCCCATATGCTATATATTTTAACTGACCTTCACTATCGTTGAAAAATCCTATTAAATAATGATCAAGACTTCTACTGGTATAGCCCGTATCAATCTTCCACCATCTATAACCTTCTATATTATCTTCAAAAGGATGTACTTCTTCTAAATAATTTATAATATTGCTTACATATTCTTTTAAATATTTTATATATCCTCCTTCTTCTTGATAATTAATTTCAATGTCATAAATTGCCTTGTTTTCATTTTTATTAATCTCATTTTCAATTTTTTCTTCTTCATTAGATATAAAATTTTCACTTGGAGTTTCTGAATGATTAAAGGAACCGTCTTGATCTTTTTTATTGTCAGAGGTGAAATTATCTTGTAATTGAGCTTCTTTTTCTTTATCGGTATAGGAGATATTAAATTTATTTTTGTCATCATCAACATAATTATCACTTTCCTCTGAATCTTTTTCAGTTTGAACATTATCGTTTATATATTTTTTATATACATTTTTCCAATTAAATCTCTTTTTATCTAAAATATTTGCTAGTGGAATTATTTTATTTCGTCCGTCATCTGCTTCAATAAAAGCAACTAAAAACTCCTCAAATTTTCTACCTGTTTTTTTTACATCATTTAAATCAAAAGTCCATTCTCCTCCACCTCTACCTTTATCATCAACTTTAATAGCACCAAAATCGACAACAGATATTTTTTGATCCTTTGCCAATAGTTTTACATTATATGAATACTCCGGATTAAGGTTTTGAAGTGCAGCAGTTATTCTTCCTCTGTTACCCCTTGTTTCAATTTTAAGATATCCTGTTATATCTTTATCTTTATACAAAGAGCAACCTTTTTCATCTGGTTCAAACATAATATAAAATCTTTTATATATATCTCTGTTTAACGGCATTTATTTATCCCCCTTATTCAAAATATACATTTTGCAATATATATTATGAATAAAAAGGTACCAATATTACATATTAATTAAATTATATATGTTATCTGTGAGAAGTGCAAACTGTTCTATACTAAGTGATTCTCCTCTTGTCCCAGGCTTAATTTCACATTTGGCTATTGCTTTATCAATTATATCCTTATTTATCCCCAATGTTTTTAATGCATTAGAAAGTACTTTTCTCCTTTGCCCAAAAGCAGCTTTTACAATTCTAAAAAATAATCTCTCATCTTTTACAATTACAGATGGCTTCTCAAGCATTTCAAATTTAACTAATGAGGATTCTACTTTGGGCTGTGGTATAAAAACTGTTGGTGGGAGATTAAAAATTATCTGAGGTACTGCACGATAATTAACTGCAATTGTAAGAACTCCATAATCCTTTGTACCTGGTTTGCCGCAAATTCTATCAGCAACTTCTTTTTGAATTAAAAGAGTAATTTCTTTTATATATTTACATTCAAACAAATGCATAATAACCGGAGAAGTAATATAGTATGGTAAATTTGCTACAACTTTAAAGTTTTCATTATTAAAATAATTTAAAGCTACTTTATTTAAATCAGCTTTCATTATATCTTCATTTAATATAAAAACATTTTTGAAAGACAAAAGATTGTTTTTTAGATTTGGTAATATATCTTCATCTACTTCATAAGTTACAATTCTTTTTGCACGTTTTGCCAACTCAATCGTTAGCGTTCCAAGACCTGCACCTATTTCTACTATGTTATCTTTGTCATTTATCTGAGCTGCATCAGCAATTTTAGATAGAATATTCTTATCTAATATGAAATTTTGTCCTAACCTCTTTTTAGTATTTACACCTTTTATTATCATATTCCACCTCAAAAAACAAGACAGGTTTCCCTGTCTATTTTAAAATATAAACCTTGACATATCTCCTACCCCAATTATTTACTTCTTGAGATGTAGGAAAAAATACATCTATAATATTTCCCTTTATAGCTCCACCGGTATCTGCGGCAATACCTGGACCATATCCTTCAACATACAGCCTTGTACCTAAGGGTATAACTCTAGGGTCAACAGCAATAACACCTCGCGCTGTTCTTATTCCTGTAGCTGTAATCCCATAATCAGGGTTTGATGGGCTTTTTCCAGTACTATCAGCACTGTTGTCATATGCAGTTGCAACCATTGTCTTTACCTCACGATATCTTAATGTTTCTCCCCTTGAAGTCGTGAGAATTCCCAATGTACCAACCTGTACTACCTTATTAACCGGATTTTTGATTATATTTTCTTCTATAACATTTTTAGCTATTTCTTTACCATTTTCATATGTAACTTTAAAAACAACTTCCTTTTTACCCATTTCCCCATCACGTAAAACTTTTATTTGCCCTCTTTCTAAAGAATCGCTTTGTTTAGTTTCTGTTGTAAAAGGTATATCTACATTCTGTTTAACAATTTCTTCTCTGACCCTTGTAACACTAATATACATATCCTTAAAAACTTCGCTATTTAAATCCATATTAACTTTATCCTCAGGTCCTAATTTAATCCCATTTTCTAACAATGCAGCCTTTATATTAGATGCTGCAGTATAAACTACTCTGGATTTTCCATCTGCAAAAACAGTTATTGGAAAAGCTCTTTTAATATTAACCTTCATTCCATTAGATAAAGTGGTATCTAAAGAGGGCGAAACAACATCTTCACGTCGAACATCAATATTTTTTTCTTTTAATAAATCACCAACTGTATGTTTAAATGTTGTAACAACGATTTTTCTGCCATTATCTTGTATAGTTACCTGTTTTTTTACGCTGTATGCTCCAAGACTCAATATTGTAACTAAAACCGCAGCCAATATTAGTATAGCGATTGGTTTATTTATAATCTCACCAAAACGCTTCCTAAACTTGTCTGTCTTCATTACAAAACCTCCTGTAAAATTAATTTGGGGAGTCTTTTAGTTATTTTAAGTCAATAAAATTAATTTGTCAAATTTTTATGAAGTATTTCTCATATATGGTAAAACAACTTAACATCATTATATGCAATTTTTATTTTTTTATACACCCAAAATTAACAAGAGGTTTCTGAATTATAATTTGATTCTAAATAATCTCGCTGTATTTTCTCCAGTAATATTACAAACTTCTTCATACCTCATATTTCTTAATTCAGCAATTTTTTGTGCAACAAACTTAACATTAACAGGAGAATTTCTCTTCCCCCTATATGGTTCCGGAGTAAGATACGGACTATCTGTTTCAATTAATAATCTATCTATTGGTACCTTCTTAGCCACTTCTACAGTTTTTTTTGCATTTTTAAATGTAACAGGTCCTCCTAAAGATATATAAAAGTTCAGTTCCATACATTGAGGAATCATTTCAGCACTACCAGAATAACTGTGAAAAACTCCTCTTAAATTATTTGTCCACTCTTTTTTTAATATATCAAAAACGTCCTTATGTGCATCTCTATCATGAATTATAACAGGTAAATCGAGTTTTTTTGCAATATTTATCTGATTAATAAATACTTGTTTTTGAAATTCTTTTAAAGGCTCATCATAAAAATAATCAAGACCTATTTCTCCAATTGCTACAACTTTATTTTCCTTACCAAGTTTTTCAATATTTAATAAGTTTTCAAATTCATTTTGAGCATCATGTGGATGTATGCCAACAGCAGCATAGATGAATTCATATTTTTTTGCCAATTCAATTGAATCAAGGGAAGTTTTAATATTCGAACCCACATTTATCAAAAATGTGAGTTCATTTCTACATTCATCTATAATCTTTTCTCTGTCCAAATCATATTTTTCATCTTCAAGATGTGCATGGGAATCAACTAGCACCTTAATCACTCCTTATTTAATTCTTAAACCACTTTCTATGTCTTTGTCAACAGTGAGTAATGACATTTTTTCTCCTGAAGATGCAGCGAGCAACATACCTTGAGATTCGATACCCTTTAATTTTTTTGGCTCTAAATTATATACAATAATAATTTTTTTACCTATAAGTTCCTCAGTATTATAATGTTTGGCTATCCCACCTACAATTTGACGTGTTTCCTCTCCAACCTTAAGTTTCATTTTTATGAGTTTATCAGAGCCTTCAACTTTTTCTGCTTCAATAACTTCAGCAACACGCAATTGCACTTTTGAAAATTCTTCAATCGTTATATAATCCATTATATTATCCTCCTTTATATTTTCTTTTGCCCTATTTTCTTTTTTTACGTTTTCGTTTTGAATTTCTTCTTTTTGTGTTTCAATACGAGGGAAGATATTCTCTTTACGCTCTACCTTTGTCCCAACCTTTAAAAGCCCAAACTTTAAACTATCCCAATTTGTAAATTCTTTATCAATTCCAATTTGTGAAAATATTTTTTCTGGAGTATTTGGAATAAATGGTGAAATAACTATACCTATAAATCTTAAAGACTCAGCTAAATTATACATAACCGTTGCTAATCTGTCTTTTTTCCCATTTTCCTTTGCTAAAATCCATGGAGTTGTCTCGTCAATATATTTATTAGCTCTACCAATAAATTTCCATATTTCAGACAAAGCATTAGAAAATTGCAGCTTATCCATATACTCTTCAATTATTGAAGGGAGATTTTCCGCAGCAATTATTAATTCATAATCAATTTCTTCCTTTTCACTTGGCTCTTGAATAATTCCACCAAAATATTTTTCAATCATTGTTATAGTTCTGCTTAATAAGTTTCCTAAATCATTAGCAAGATCAGCATTAATTCTATTTATTAATGCTGCATTAGAAAACACACCATCAGCACCAAAAGGTACTTCTCTTAATAAAAAATACCTTACGGCGTCAACCCCATATTTATTTACAAGCTCTTTTGGATCAATAACATTTCCCTTAGACTTAGACATTTTCCCGCCTTCTAATATAAGCCATCCATGTCCAAATACTTTTTTAGGAAGTGGAATATCAAGAGCCATTAGCATAGCTGGCCATATTATAGTGTGGAATCTCATTATCTCTTTTCCAACCAGATGTACATCAGCAGGCCAGAATTTTCTAAATAAGTAATCATTTTCAGTAGAATATCCTAATGCTGTTATATAGTTGGAAAGAGCATCAATCCAAACATAAATTACATGTTTTTGATCAAAAGGAACTTTAACCCCCCAGTCAAAAGAAGTTCTTGACACACATAAATCTTCAAGGCCAGATTTGATAAAACTAATCATTTCATTTTTTCTTGATTCTGGTTGTATAAAATCCGGATGATCTTCATAATATTTAAGAAGCTTATCTGCATAATTTGAAAGCTTAAAAAAATACCCTTCTTCTTTCACAAGTTCAACTGGCCTTCCACAATCTGGACACTTACCATCTATAAGCTGCTTTTCTGTCCAAAATGATTCACATGGAGTACAGTACCAACCCTCATACTCACTTTTATATATATCACCTTTATTATATAACTTTGTAAAAATATTCTGAACTATTTCTTCATGCTCTTTGTCTGTTGTCCTTATGAACTGGTCATTGCTTATATCCATAGTACTCCATAATTCTTTAATCCACTCAACTATTTTGTCTACATACTCTTTAGGTGTAACCCCTTTTTCTTTTGCTATCCGTTGGATCTTCTGACCATGTTCATCAGTCCCTGTTAAAAAGTGAACATCATATCCTGTAAGCC
>JBNAVY010000024.1:0-31246 GCA_049700195.1 Thermoanaerobacteraceae bacterium | reverse complement strand
GGAACCGTCCCCGGTGTCTGTCTGCACTGATTTATAAAGTAGCAAAATACTATAATTACAATTGATACTCAATAGCAGTTTTATTCAATTTTCTTTACGCTAGCTAAAATATGCCATACTTCATTTTTGTTCTTATTATAAAATTGTTTGTCGACTTGGGTATGAGCTTCCAAGCGCCAGCCAGACTCAAATCTTGGTGGGTTATCTTTGTCATAATAAAGAACCACTATTTTTACTTTGTTTTCAACTATTACAGAGTATACTTCCCCTCTTTTCACATTTCCAACCACGAGTTGACTTTTTTGAAAACCCTGTTTTTCCCACTCATTCCCTCGGCTTTTATCTACAGGCACACCCCCTACAATCCCAACTATTGTTATCTTATTTTCTTTATCCCCCTCTTTGTACAATTCTACTCCCCAATCTGGAGAAGCTTCCTTTTCTGAAGTTGCTTCCCATGTAGGTAATTTTTCTACAACCCATCCCTTTGGATATTTAAAACTAAATGAGCCTTCAGTATCTCCAGCTTTTTTCATGTAATCGTACTCTAGATAGTTATCATAATTATATGAATAATTTTCAGGAATTGTACCTATCTTCTCCGAGCAAGCCACAAAAAGAAAGAAAATCAATAAGGATAATGAAATAAAATATAATTTTTTCTTCATTTTTCTTCCTCCCAGATTATTTTTTTCATTTATTCTTACTTGAAAAACAAACTATACTGTAAAATGGGGTCATCCATGTATGTAATTATATTTTCTATTAATGTTACTTTTTAAAAATTCTCAAAAAATGAAGTTATCTACTGGCAATTTTTAGTGTTTACATTCTTCTTCATTCCATCTTCAACTGCCTTTTACATTTCCTTCTTTTAACTATATAATAGATAATAACCAGGATAATTTCAAGCCGATTTTAATCGGCATGAGGTGTTAAAAAATGGATGGTTTATATTACGATTTAGAAACTTTTGGTGAAGAACTTAAAAATATCCGCAAATCTCTGTGACTTCCCCAAAGCGATGTTGCTGAACAAGCTTTCATCAGCAGGGATGCACTTAGAAAAATTGAAAACGGTCAAGTCATAACCAAACAGGAAACTTTAGATATTTTGTCCCATCTCTATAAAAAAGATTTAAACGAATTGCTTCTAAAATACAGATTAAAAGATTATTCTACTTTCTTTGACATAAAATCCTCTCTTGAAAAGAAACTTGAAAGCGGAGATTTTGAAAGTTTGAAAAAACTCTTTATCTAAATCCATACATTTACACGAAATAACTGGTCAGGAAAAACTTATAAAGACGATTATGGAGTCCTGCAGGAAGTTTTATAATTTGGAAATCTCTAAGGAGAATAATAGGTTTGTAATAAAAAGTCATGAATAAAATGAAATTTTTCTCTCTCATTTTACATCTTAAACCTAAAATTTTCAATTATTTTGTCACATCCATTAATGAGATAGAGTATTCTATCAAAGGACAAAACAAAAAGCTCTCCAGAAATTAGAGAGCTTCAGACTGTTGACAAAACCCATATTAATTTAAGTGGCATTTTGTGTTAATGCTCCAGAGTTGCAAAGCGACTAAACTAAGGCTCACTTTTCGAGCTCCGGCGGGGTGCCGGCCAATTCGCCCTTCGAGTTCAGGTGGCCGCTCGCTTCGCTCGCCCCGCCTTCGCTTCTCAAGCTCGCCAAGTTTAGTTATCGCTTTGGCAACAAGTCGCATTTACAAACAAAATGCCACTTTTTAAACTTTGTCAATAAAATTAGAGAGCTTTTTGATATTAATAAATAAAACTAGCCCTAAGGTTTGCTGGAAAATTTTATAACACCACTGAACTGTCCACGATGTTTGATTATACCCCTAAGAACATTTTTAGGTCGTCTTCTACGTTTGTTATACCGCCAATCCCAAATTTCTCAACTAAAACTTTTGTCACATTTGGTGATAGGAAAGCGGGAAGTGTTGGTCCTAAGTGAATATCTTTTACTCCAAGATAAAGCAGTGCCAGAAGTACTATTACAGCTTTTTGTTCATACCACGCAATATTATATGATATAGGAAGTTCATTTATGTCTTTTAATCTAAATACTTCTTTAAGCTTCATTGCTATTACAGCAAGGGAATAAGAGTCGTTGCACTGTCCGGCATCCAACACTCTTGGAATACCATTTATGTCTCCAAGATTAAGCTTGTTATATCTGTATTTTGCACATCCTGCGGTTAGAATCACAGTGTCCTTTGGAAGAGCTTTGGCAAATTCTGTATAATATGTTCTACTTTTCATTCTTCCGTCACAGCCTGCCATTACAAAGAATCTCTTTATTGCTCCTGTCTTTACTGCTTCTACAATCTTATCTGCTAACTCTAAAACCTGGTTGTGAGCAAAGCCTCCTATTATTTCTCCTCTTTCAATCTCTACAGGAGGTTTGGACCTTTTGGCATGCTCAATTATCTTTGAGAAATCTTTCTTGCCATCTGGTCCTTCAGGAATGTGTTTTACCCCTTCAAAGCCTACAACACCTGTAGTGTATACTCTGTCTTTATAAGAGTCTTTAGGCGGAATGAGGCAGTTTGTAGTCATTAAAATTGGTCCGTTAAATAGTTCGAATTCTTTGTCCTGCTGCCACCATGCATTGCCATAATTGCCTACAAAATGAGGATATTTCTTAAAAGCAGGATAATAGTGTGCTGGTAACATCTCTCCATGAGTATATACATCTACACCTGTGCCAACAGTTTGTTCCAGAAGCTGTTCTAAGTCCTTTAAATCGTGACCGCTTATTAATACTCCCGGATTATTTCTTACTCCAATATTGACTTTTGTTATTTCAGGATTACCATAAGATGACGTGTTAGCTCTATCTAAAAGTTCCATTGCATTAACACCTATTTCCCCTGTTTTTAAAGCAAGAGCAATATAATCATCCACAGTCAATGAATCATCTATTAAAAGGGCAAGGGCTTCTTCTATAAACCTTAATATATTGTCATCTTTGTATCCTAATACATATGCATGAAAAGTATATGCTGCCATTCCTTTTAGACCATATGTTATTAATTCTCTTAAAGACCTTATGTCTTCATCTTCTGTAGATAAAACTCCTACTTCTTCTGATATCTCTTCTATATCTTTATCTGTGCCATATAACCAGTTTATTGCATCATTAGTATTGTTAATTTTAATATTCATCTTTTCTAATTCACTTTTTATTTCTTCACGTATTGCAACTCCTTCTTTAATACGTTTGATAAAATAATTTTTATCAAAATTTACATTTGTAATCGTAGAAAAAAGACTATCAAAAATAAATTTATCAGTTTTTTGATTATTTATTTTAATCTCCCTTGCTTTTAAATTTAATAATGCAATACCCTTTAAAGTAAATATAAGTAAATCCTGAAGGTTAGCTACATCGGCTTTTTTCCCACATACCCCAACAGTAGTACACCCCATATTCTTTAATGTCTCTTGACATTGGTAGCAAAACATACTCATTTTTTTACCTCCTCATTGCAATTTATGAATCACATATATGATAATTTAATTTATAACTTAAGTCTGTGACAAAAATCACATATAATAAAAAAGCCCCAAATAACTTTGGGACAAAATCAGAATAAATTTCTGAGTTTTTCTAAATCTCTTATTAATATTTTATCCTTGCTAAGGCTTATTATTCCATCTTTATCCATTTGACTTAAATTTCTTGAGATATTTTCCCGAGAAGTGCCAACCAAATTGGCCAGTTCCTGCCTTTTCAGTTCTATTTCTACCAAAATTCCTTCTTTTGTGGATATACCCCTCTCTTTAGCAAAGGTTAATAAAACTGATGCTGTTCTTCCTATAGAATCTTTTAACGCTAAATTTTCAATTATAACTGCTATATTTTTAAGTCTTTTAGCCATCAATTTTATTATGCTAAGAGCTATGACGCTGTTTTTTAAAATAAGATTTTCAATATCCGAATTTTTTATTTCTACTACTTGAGCATCTTCTACTACTTCAGCTGTTGCCGGATATTCTCCTCCTATAAAAAGTGTAGATTCTGCAAATATATCACCAGATTCCATTATTTTTATTATATATTCTTTACCTACGGAGGAAATCTTAGAAATTTTAATTTTTCCATTCTTAACAATAAAGATAGATTCTGCTTTGTTTCCTTCTATAAATAATATGGTTCCTTTTTTAAGATGCCTTATTTTTGAAATATTATTTAATTCAGTCAGATTTTCTTCACCTATTTCTCTAAAAAAGGGAATTTCCTTTAAATAATCAATATTACTCACTGTAAAAATCATCCCTTTATTAAATAATAATTTTATTCTGTTCTGTATTTATCTATACTAACAAACTTTGTATATTGACCTAACCATAATAATTCTATGGTACCTGTTGGTCCATTTCTATGCTTTGCAATTATAACTTCTGCTATATTTTTCTTTTCTGAATCTTTGTTATAATAATCATCTCTATATAAAAACATTACTATATCAGCATCTTGTTCTATAGCACCTGATTCTCTTAGATCGCTTAGAACTGGTCTATGGTCTGATCTGGCTTCTGGTGCACGAGAGAGCTGCGAAAGAGTGATTATTGGAACATTCAATTCTCTTGCAAGCCCTTTTAAAGACCTTGATATTTCTGAAACTTCCTGCTGTCTGTTTTCTATTCTGCCTCTACCTTGCATTAATTGAAGATAATCTATTAAAACCATTCCAAGTCCTTTTTCTAATTTCAATCTCCTGCACTTTGCTCTTATATCCATTACACTTATTCCAGGTGTATCATCAATATATATAGGTGCTTTTGAAAGTGGAGCCATAGCGGCTGCTAATTTTTCCCAATCATCATCTTCTAGATTACCAGTCCTCATTTTCTGACTATCTATATTAGCAGTAGAACAAATAAGTCTATTTACAAGTTGTTCTTTTGACATCTCCAGGCTAAATATGGCAACAGGCTTATCTGTTGAAACCGCAGCATTTTGTGCAATATTTAATGCAAACGAAGTTTTCCCCATTGAAGGCCTTGCAGCAACTAATATAAAATCAGATGGCTGAAAGCCAGAAGTTTTTAAATCTAAATCAGGGAAACCTGATGGTATGCCAGTGAGCTGACCTTTGTTTTTATATAATTCATCTATCTTATAAAAGGTATCCATTAAAACATTCTTTATTGGAAAAAAGTTAGTTGTATTTCTACCTTGAGCAATATCAAATATCTTCTGTTCTGCTGTATCCAATATACTCTCAACATTTTCTCCTTGATAACTAATTTCAATAATACTTGAAGAAGCTTCAATTAACCTTCTTAATATTGCCTTTTCTTTAATGATTTTTGCATAATAGGAAACATTGGCAATAGTTACTACACTTGATGATAAGTTAGTTATATAATCTAATCCACCTACAGCTTCTAATAATTCAATACGTCTTAATTCATCAACAATGGTTACAATATCAACTGGTATATTTTTTTCAAACATATCCATAATTATATTATAAATTTTTTTATGAGATTCTTTGTAAAAATCTTCTTCATTTATAATTTCTGAGGCATCTATTATAGCATCTCTTGATAAAAGCATTGCTCCTAAAACCGCTTGTTCTGCTTCAACATTTTGGGGAGGTACTCTTGTTAAGTCCATCTTTATCCACCAACTTTTTACTCTGAAATTACATCTATTTTTATTTTTGCATTTACTCCGCTGTAAACTTTTATGTCAACAGTATAACTCCCTATAGTTTTTATATTATCAGGCAAAACTATTTTCTTTTTATCAATATCAAAACCCTTTTTCTTTAATTCTTCCTGTATATCTTTTGAAGTTATTGAACCAAAAAGTTTACCATTTTCACCACTTTTAACTTTCAGGATTATTGTAGTATTTGAAAGTTTTTCTGCAATTTCCCTAGCTTGTTCTAATTCTTGATTTTTCTTTCTCTCTTCTTTTTTCTTCTTTTCATTTAATATATTCATGTTAGATTTATTCGCCTCAATTGCTAATCCTCTTGGTAGCAAATAATTTCTTCCATAGCCATCACTTATATTTACTACATCTCCCGCTTTTCCAACATCTTTTACATCCTTTACTAATATTACTTTCATTTATCTTCACCTTCCTCATTAAAATATTCATTAATAGCATCTTTTAGTAAATTTATAACCTCTTTAAGTGGTTTTTTTACTTGTGCTCCTGCAACCGTAAGATGACCTCCACCTCCAAGTTTTTCAAGTATAATCTGAACATTTATATCTCCCATAGACCTTCCGCTTATTGCAATATCTCCTTCTCTTTCTAAAAGTACAAAAGAAGCTTTAATCCCTTTTATAGTTAATAGTTCGTCTGCTGCCTGTGCAATAATCAGATTATTTGCATTAGCAGGGCTTATCGCTATGGCTATTCCATTATTAAGTATTTCAGCTTTCTGTACTATTTCTGCTTTTAATATATAAGAATCTAAATCATTTTGAAAAAGCTGTTTTACAGAAGTGGTATCAGCTCCCTTTCTTCTTAAAAATGATGCAGCTTCAAAAGTTCTAGAACCAGTTCTAAAGGTAAAATTTTTCGTATCTACAGCAATACCTGCCATTAATGCCTCTGCTTCTATAGGTTTTATATCAATTTTATCAACTATATATTGCAAAATCTCCGTAACTAATTCACATGCGGATGATGCATAGGGTTCTAAATACACAAGTATTGCTTTATCTATAAACTCTTTACCCCTTCTGTGATGATCTATTACAATTATTCTTTCCACCATGTCTACAATTTCAGGATAATTTAAATAACTCGGTCGATGTGTATCAACAACAATAAGCAAGCTGTCTTTATTTACAAGATTCTTTACTTCACTGCTTTTTATAAATAAATCAGCATAACCATCCTCGCTTTTTATTCTTTTTACAAGTTCATCAATAGCTACATTAGATTTGTCCATTATTATATAAGCTTTTTTGCCAAGCGACATAGAAGCTCTATACATACCTATTGCAGCACCTAAAGAATCAAAATCCATAAAATTATGTCCCATTAAAAATATAGTAGAAGAATCAGTAATTAGTTCTCTTATTGCATGAGCAATAACCCTTGCCTTGACCTTAGTTCTCTTTTCAACAGCCTGTGTCTTACCTCCATAAAATGAAATTTTATCACCACATTTTATAACAGCTTGATCTCCTCCCCTCCCTAAAGCCAGATCTAATGCTGTTGAAGCATATTCATTTAAAATCAGAAAATCATGTGAACCTGTTCCTATACCTATGCTTAATGTTAGAGGAATCTTATTCCCTTCATTAATATCTCTTATATCATCTAAAATCTCAAATTTACTATCTTCTAATTTAGTTAAATTTTTTTTATTAAATATTAAAAAATATTTCCCTTCATCATATTTTTTAATAAATGCCTGTAAACTCAATGCCCATTCAGAAAGTTTCTTTTCTATTTCCGAGGAAATAATCGCTTTTTTTATGTCTTCTAAAGACGTCATAGCTTCTTCATAATTATCTATAAGCACATTCCCTATCACAGGCTGGTTTAATTCCATGTTTCTTTTTAGTATAACATAATCTGTATTATCAATAAAAAATAGCGTTTTGCTTATTTCATTTTTATGCCTCTTGGCTTGGAAATCAACTTTAAGGATTAAATAATATCTTCCATCAATTTCTATTTGGTGCCTGGTTTCTTCACTTTTTATCATAGCATATTTTTTAATTACTTTTTTAATATCTTCATCCTTGCTAAAGGTTTGGGCATAGCTTGTATTAAACCAAATTATATCACCATTGTTATTTAATATGGCAGCTGGTATAGGCATTTTAGATATGGCGTTTTTTGATGCTTTATCTACATTAAAAAACAAGCTTTCTATATATCTGTCAAGTTCAATGCGTTTTTTCCTTATCTCAAAATAGTGACTTAAAAATATATAAGCTAAAATAATTATAGATATAGAAGCAATATAGGTATTGTAATAAAACATAAAAGCCGTCAGTGCAATTGAAAGTAAAATATTTATTATACTTACAGATGATATAAGTCTATAAAATTTTTTATCCACAAAATCACCTCAAAATTAAGGCATATATTTCCTTAGATTAATACTTGCATCAGCCAAACCAATAAGTGTTAAAAGCCATGATGTAAGTGGTATAATAAATAATATAATAAGTATACTAATACTTACAAAATTTTTCATCTTTAACTTATTGTCAAAGTAATATTTTATAACTGCCATTCCTGTAAATGTAAATCCTATAGATAAAAGAACAATAATATTTGTAGACATAATTTCTGGTCTTTTTAAAAAATATTGATATAATAATGCTATTATAAATATCCATCCTGTAACATAAGGCATTTTCCAATATTTAAACTGTGGAATATTATCTATATAAACTCCTTGCGTTTTCATAATTTTTGCTATTAAAATATAGTTTACTAAAACAATAAAAGCTATAGTTATAATGAAAGATGCAGGTAAACTCATTTTTACAACTTGCTCCAAGGATAAAATCGAATTTTTTATAGCATCTATGTTGGGATGGTTGCTGTATAAATTTAGCACTTGTCTTAAGCTCATATCAAAACTTTTTAAAAATTCTGTAATAACATTTATTTTGAAAAAAAAGTTTATCATATAAAATGTTAATACAAGCAAAAAAACAGAAATTATTGACGTTTCAATAATTGTATCTGTAGCTTTTTTTCTCTTATAAATCAAAAATCCTATAGTAAATCCAATTATAGATAATAGCAAACCAATAAAAGCTGTAATTATATCTGTAAACATTATATTTAAAACAAAAACAACAAGTCCTCCAACTGCTGCATAAGTTTCTGAACTTTTTAAAATCATTATTGCAATTGGTACCGGTAACAAAAAAAACAGAAAAAACAATGGCGGTATATATGCACCAAGCAGTGTAATGACAACAGCAACTGCCGTTAATAAAGCAGCATTTGTAAGTTTTTTTGCATCCATTTAATCACTCCTTGCCTCTTTTCTTCAAATATTTTTCTAAATCATTTACATTGTAACCTGTTTCATCTAACATATTTATAGATTGTAATTTTAATTTTTTAATTATTTCTTCATCAGTATCTTTAAAATCATTTCCTAATCTTTCACTTAGCAAGTACCCAGAAATTAATATATTACAAATATCATCAAGCAATTCTTCTCCTGTTACGTCTTGATTAAAATTTGTAAAAAGAGATGCAGTGCTGTTTAAAATATTTAATTTTAAATTTTCTATGCTCTTTATATTTTTAGCAATATCAAAATTATTTTTCATATTCATTCCACCTTTTTCACAACAAATTAAACTAAAAGAGGGCATTGCCCTCTTATATTATATCATTATTCTGCTGTATATGGTAGAAGTGCAATCTGCCTTGCTCTTTTTATAGCTGTAGTAAGCTGTCTTTGATGTCTTGCACAATTGCCTGTAATTCTTCTTGGAAGAATCTTGCCTCTTTCAGTGATGTATTTACGTAATTTTGCTATATCTTTATAATCTATTTGTTCAACTTTATCTGCACAAAAATTACATACACGTTTTTTAGCTTTTCTATTTCTTCTTTTAGCAGCTGCATTTTCTTTACTACTATTCATACTCAAACCTCCTTTTTAAAACGGAAGATCATCCTCATTTTCTACAGGAGCAAATCCGTCAAAATCATCTTCTGGCAATTCTTCAAAATGTCCGTCAAAATTTTTCGTATCTGAAGAGCTGTCTTTTGCATTCGCGCTCAAAAATTTCACTTCATCTGCAACTACTTCAGTTGCCCAGTGACGGTTGCCGCTGTTATCATCCCATGAACGCGTCTGTATACTTCCTGCAACAGCTATCAGTCTACCTTTTTTTAAATTACTCGCACAAATTTCTGCTAATTTACGCCATGTTACGATGGGTATAAAATCTGCTGGCCTGTCCCCATTTTGACTCACATAATTTCTGTTTACAGCTAAAGTAAATGTAGTAACTGGTATCATATTACTGCTATACCTTGTTACAGGGTCTTTTGTAAGTCGGCCTATTAATACTACTTTATTCAACATAAATATAACCCACCTTTTAATATATAATTAAAATTATTTTTCAACTTTAACTATAAGGTATCTTAAAACATCTTCAGTTATTTTATAAACTCTCTCCAATTCCTGAGGAACTTTAGCTTCTGAATTAAAGTTCATTAGTGTATAATAACCTTCCTGTTTCTTTTGAATAGGATATGCAAGTTTTTTCTTGCCCCAATCTTCAAAATTTGTAATTTCTCCACCATTATCAGTTATTAATTTTTTGAACTTCTCAATTAAATTATTTCTCTCTTCCTCATTAACTTCCGGTGAGAGTATAAAAATCGTTTCATACAATCTCATCATTTCACCTCCTTCTGGACTAAACGGCCCAAATGGGCAAGGCGGCAATCCATAAAACTATTCTATCATTGTCTGCTATCATTTTCAACTGTTTTTATAATTTTTTTAATACCCTTTTCAACTTTTGATCTTGGTAATAAAATCATTCTGCCACATTTTAAACATTTAATTCTTATGTCCATACCTACTCGTAAAATCTCCCATTCGTCACCGCCACAAGGATGAGGTTTTTTCATTTTTATTATATCCCCAACATGAAGTTCTTTTGGCAAAGCTTATCACTCCTTATTTAAAGACTCTTCAGTAATTATTACATTTGTATAAGGATATGGATAAGATATGTTCATTTTATCAAACATTTTTTTAACTCTATATCTTATATCACGCTCAACTGCCCATTTTTGCATTGGAAGCGTTTCTGCATATACTGTTATCATCAATTTTGAATCTTGCATATCAGTTATACCCATAATAGTAGGACCGTTTATTAAATCCTGCCTCTCATTTTTTGTATCTTTACATATTTTATTAATTCCTTCAATTACTTCATCAACATTTTCTTTTAAAGGAACTCCTATATTAACTATTGCCATCATTTTGTCTTTTGTCATATTAGATACCATTTTTATTTCTCCATTAGGAATTATATGAAGTCCATCAGAAAAACCTCTTACTTTAGTAATTCTTAATCCTATTTCTTCCACAACACCTGAAATACCATTTACAACAATATAATCACCTACTGAAAATTGATCTTCAAAAATTATAAAGAACCCTGAGATTATATCTTTAACCAGACTTTGTGCACCAAAACCTATTGCTAAACTTCCTATCCCTGCAACAGCTAATATAGAACTCATTTCTATATTAAAAATTTTAAGAATAGAAGCTAAAGCTATAAAATAAATTATATATCTTGCAATATTTTTTGTTAGAGAAGATAATGTTTTTATTTTATTATCAGGAAACTGAAATTTAGATTGTTTTTGTATTTTATAAAATCTGTTTATAAAAAAATCTGTTAATTTTATTCCCAGAAAAGCAATAAATATAACTTTCAAAATTCCAAAAATTTCTTTTGCAATTTGTAAATCTTTAAAAGATATTAAGGTATTATAAATATGTGTAAAATAATTCACTATTTATCACTCCCTTTTATATTCTTTATTTTATATTATAAAGCACTTCAAAGTCAAATATAGGTTTTAAAGTATTATTTCTAAATAAAATGAGAAAAATAAAATTATTAATTTGAAACTGAAAGGAGCATTTTATGGAATTTATCGACATAAATAGCAAAACACCTCATATTGATTTTTATAAAAGTTTCTATAAATATATGAATAACCTCTATAAATATAATCAAAAAATAATTATTCTCGCTATTGGAACTGACAGGTCAACAGGTGACAGTTTAGGACCTATTATTGGACAAAAATTAAAACTATTTTTAAGAAAAAAAGCTGATTTGTTTGGCACTTTAGATAATCCAATTCATGCTAAAAACATAAATCAGACAATTGATTTCATAGAAAAAAATTATACCGATCCTTTTATTATTGCAATAGATGCATGTTTAGGTTCATTAAATCATGTAGGCTATATTTCTTTGGGAAGTGGACCAATTCGTCCTGGAGCTGGTGTATCAAAAGATCTTCCACCCGTTGGCAATATGTTTGTAACCGGTATTGTAAATATATCTGGTTTTATGGAATATATAGTTCTTCAAAACACAAGGCTTAATCTTGTTATGAAAATGGCTGATGTAATATCTTTTGGCATTTTTAGAACTATAAATGATATATATATAAAAAATTTAGAAAGAGCTTAAGAAAAAGCCCTTTCTAAATTTTTTTCATTAATTTTTGTATTTTTATTTTTCGTAAATTCTTCTATTACCTTAATAATAGGTTCATATTTTTCATAAAATACCAAAATTAAATCGCCTGCTTCAGCATTATTCATTGCCTCATTTAATGCATCTGTTTCTTTTAAAATAATTTTTATTTTTTCTTTACTGATTCCGCCTTTTATCGCACCTTGTACTAATAATTTTGCAACTTCTCCTTTTTTTCTTCCCCTTTTGTCTAAATCCTCTTTTATATATATTTTATCTAATTCTTCTCCACAGATTTCACCTATTCATTACACCTTTTTCAATAGAAACATAATGGTAACCTACATTGTCAGAATATGCATAAACACCTTCAAAATTTAAAGGGAGATTATTACTAAAAAGTACATTCAGTTCCATATATATATTGTTTTTTTCAGCTCTTGCCCTTAACCTACTATACCCATTTCTAATTTTATTTTCTATCTCACTTGTTGAAATTATTCCCATTTAATTGGCCACCTTTCATTTTTTGATAATATAGCCTTCTTTAAGTAACTGTTCTATTGGCATAGGCAATTTATACTGCAATCCACCACCTACATCTACACACCATGGAGCAACAGTTGATTGAACTGTATTAGGTATATAAATAATTTGCTGTATAACAATAAGAAATTTCCAAAAATCAAATGGACTAACACCTGATGGCATAATAGGTATAGTTCATTATCATTATCACCTACTACCGACAGTTCTATCTATATAGAATATGTAGTTGTTAAACCTATCAAAAAAATAGCACAAAAAGCAAAATAATTTAACCATATCCATTATGTAAAATTAAATCATTTTCATATTCATGTATTAGATTGGTTAATCCTGCCTGCAATTAAGACAAAAATAATAAGGCGGTAAAAATTAATTACCTCCCCAAGAAAGGTCATCATAATGATAATTATGATACCAACAAAAAATAGGTACATCAATAGCTAAGAAATTTTGTTGTATTTATACTTTTATGTGCCAAACCTTACCATACTGTGAGCAAAAAATGGTATTGTCTTTTTTGTTACTTCATAAAAAATAATCATATTTATATACTGCTAATGTAAATCATGTGTCCACCGTTAAAAACATCTTATTACAATAAAATCTGTTTTTAGGCTATTTATTGTAATAATAGTGACATTTCCAGTAAATAATCTTTATATTTATCATGACATTTTCGCTGACTATTGACAATATTTATTTAATTGCCCATTCCTTTGCTATCTTTTTTAACTTATATATCTCTTCTTTTAAATAATATTAATGTGGCAAAATAACTAAATAACGACATGACAACCATAACAATTACTCCTGATATTGGTGTTATATTATTATTATTTAAAATTAATTTAATTTGGCCGCTGAATAATTTAAAAACATTAAAGTATGAAATATAAATATAACTTGTAAATTTTTCTAGCATTTTTGTTGCAAAAACAATGTATATCAAACAAATATTTATAATCACTATTATACTGTTTGAAATACTTGTGGAATTTGATATTTCCGATATCAAAAAACCTAGTGATGCTATTGCTATAGAAAATAGTATAAAGAATACGAAAGTTCTAAATAGCATTAACCATGCAGGTATATAAATTCCGGAAAAGCCTGCTGGCTGTATCATCAATGGATTTATATTTTTGCTTAAATCATATTGCATTCCACTAATAAAAGGATATAAAGGGTTTCCAAATCCATACAACATCCCTGCAATGATAAATGCAAATGTAAAAGTAGATACTATTATAACAGTTATTGCTGTTATTAATGCTAAATATTTACCTGTTATTATTTTAAATCTTGATACTGGTTGAATTAGCATCAATTTAATCGTTGATTCTTCTATTTCTTTACTGATGGAATCGCTACTTATTAAACCAATAATGATTACAAATATCAGCATTGTATATGAATCAAAAAAATTAAACATATAATAAAAAGAATTTTGATTATTATTCTCTGGTATTTTGTTGTCATACAAATATTGCAAATAAGCATATTCATTTTTAAATGCTTGAATATCAAAAGCATCAACTAATTTTCCGTCATCTTTTTCCATCATCATTATTTTTATTATATTCATTTTTGCTTTTACTTTTTCCATATCACTGACATTTTTATCTAATACTATGTTAAGATTATTAATCTCCTCTTGCTTCATCTTTAAGTATTTTTTATAATTTTTTTTCTCATCAGGTGAATTATCTTTATTGTTTAGAACTTCATTTATTCTTTCTAAATCATATTTAGCAAGTGATAACCATTTTTCATCTATTGTATCTGATATTTGATGATAAGTCTGAACCATAGTTGTATGAAGATTCAAAAAGAGTAAAAATATGAATACGCTCCATATAATGTAAGTCTTTTTTTGAGAAAAAAATTTTTTTAATTCAACTAAATATATATTCTTCATATTATCATCCCTTTGTTATTAATTCTATATACTTTTCTTCGAGATTAATTTTATTTTTCAAAATATTTTCTACACTATCTTCCATTAAAATTTTACCATTATTAATAAATGCAACTTTATTACAAATTTGTTCAATCTCCGATAACTGATGAGATGATATTAGTATTGTTGTATCTTTTGTTGATAATATTTTTAAAAATTCTCTTAATTCAATTATACCTGTTGGATCTAATCCATTCGTCGGTTCATCAAGTATTAAAACTTTAGGACTGCTGACAATCGCACAACCAATAGCAAGTCTTTGTTTCATTCCTAAAGAATACTTTTTAACTTTATCATTAATCCTATCTTTTAAACCGATAATATCAATGATTTTATCAAGTTCCTTATAATTTATCGATCTCATTTTCGCAACAATCTTCAAATTATCAATACCTGATAAATATTCATACAACGATGGATTTTCAATAATTGCGCCAATATTTGATATTGCTTCATCATGGTTTTTGGATAGATCAAATCCATTAATAATTATACGCCCTTGATCGGGTTTCATTAAGCCGGTTATTATTTTTAATGTGGTAGTTTTACCGGCTCCGTTAGGACCGATTAATCCATATATATCGCCTCTACTAACGGAAAATGAAATATTATCCAGTATAGTTCTTTTGGATAATTTCTTTGAAATATTTGCTATTTCTAAAATCTCCATATCACGTTCTCCTCATATAATAATATTTGTAAGAGTTTTAATAATAATTCCCATTTAAAATACTTAAAATTGACCCTAAACTCACTGGAAATTATTTTTATAGACTACTTCAAAGACTACATTGAAATCTTCTCTAAGCTTAGCTTTTAATGTATAAATAGTTGTATTATAACCATATTATACAATATTTTTATAAATAAAAAAACAATTAATCATATAAGTTTTATATGAATGCAATAAGTATGGAATCCAATTTATTAGAAAACATTTTAATATAAATTGGATTCCATAATATTAATTTTAATAAATATATTGTTTATATATAACTATACTTTATATAATACCATGGTAATTTATATTTTTTAAAATATTAAGTGATCACATGTTGAATTGATATTAAGTTTAGATCAAATGATATTTTTAAATCTTAAAAAAATTAAAAGTTACTTATGCAATTATGCAACTTTTTAATTTTCTTACAAGTATATTTTACCATAATAACCAAATTTACAAAAACACCAAATAACCCCGTATTTAGCTGATAGAGCTTATTTTTCTTTTTTTTTTTTTGGTTTACTCAAATATTCTCATTATATCTTTATTTTTCTATTGTTAACAAAATAACTCTACTTTAGTATTTTACTGTATTTAAGCCAAAGCATTTTTAGTTATTCATCTTATTATTAAGAGAAGATGAATTAAGTATTTGTCCTGTTTTGAATATGCTTTAACGGTTAAGAAAGGAATTTTTGACAGTTCTTAATCTTCAAATTTTCTTGAAAAGTCGAGTATTAAGCATCCTTCTTCATTTGCACCAATAGTGCATTCATTATCTGGCAAAATTAATGTTTTATTTTTGATTTCTCTATGCATTCTTTTGGTTTTATATTAATTATTTTGGTAAATTCTTTATTAAGTTTAGCTTTTTTATGGAAAATTTTATTGCAAGTTTTGATATTTTTTCGATATGTAAATTACCTGTATTAATTACAATTGCTTTGAGAAAAATATAATTATCTGGTATTAACATATTGAGAAAGGAGAAATTTATGGAATATATAGTTCTTCAAAACACAAGGCTTAATCTTGTTATGAAAATGGCTGATGTAATATCTTTTGGCATTTTTAGAACTATAAATGATATATATATAAAAAATTTAGAAAGAGCTTAAGAAAAAGCCCTTTCTAAATTTTTTTCATTAATTTTTGTATTTTTATTTTTCGTAAATTCTTCTATTACCTTAATAATAGGTTCATATTTTTCATAAAATACCAAAATTAAATCGCCTGCTTCAGCATTATTCATTGCCTCATTTAATGCATCTGTTTCTTTTAAAATAATTTTTATTTTTTCTTTACTGATTCCGCCTTTTATCGCACCTTGTACTAATAATTTTGCAACTTCTCCTTTTTTTCTTCCCCTTTTGTCTAAATCCTCTTTTATATATATTTTATCTAATTCTTCTCCACAGATTTCACCTATTTTTAATGTGCTGGAATTTGTTCTGTCACCTGGTACACCTATAATTCCTACTAATCTGCTAGCATCGAGTTTTTTAGCTGACTGTATAACTTTTTTTATACCATCGATATTGTGGCCATAATCCACTAATACTCTAAAATTACCAATGTTAAATATGTTAAATCTACCCGGGTTAAAGTTTTCATCACAATAAAATGTTTTTATACCTTTTGCAATAATATTAACTGGAATTTTTATACTATATGCTGCTGCAATTGAGGCAAGAGCATTTTCAATATTATAAAGAACTTTGCCAGAAAAAGCAGCAGGTATTTCTTCTATTTTTACAACAGGAGTAATTTGTTCATTTGCTATAACTATTATACCTTCTTTTACAAAAACTGCTGTACCCCCATTTTCAATATGTTTTTTTATTGTAATATTATTTTCATACATTGAAAAGTAAATTATTTTACCTTTTGCTCTTTTAGATAAAAATGTTGCTATTGGATCATCAGCATTTAAAATACTGTAACCATCATCTTTCACTGCTTCTATGACTAAAGCTTTTACAAAAGCTAAATCTTCTAAAGTTTCTATACCATCTATACCAAGATGATCTTCTGAAATATTAGTAATAACGCCAACATCTGCAAGGTCATAACCTAATCCTTCTCTTATTATTCCTCCTCTTGCAGTTTCTAAAACTGCAGCTTCAATATTTTTATCTGCAAGACAAGTCTTTGCACTTCTAGGACCTGTATTATCTCCTTTATAAATACATACATCATCTACAAAAATACCATCCGTACATGTCATACCAACAATATATCCATAGGTTTTTAGTATATGTGATGTCATTCTTGTAACTGTTGTCTTTCCGTTTGTTCCTGTAATAGAAATTATGGGTATTGTCGATTTGCTTCCTTTAGGAAAAAGCATGTCTACTATTTTTTCTGCAGCATTTCTTGGCTTGCCTTTTGCTGGATAATGATGCATTCTTATACCTGGTGCTGCATTTATTTCTATAATTGCACCATTTGTTTCTGATAAGGGTTTTTTAATATTATCCATTGTTACATCTATTCCTGCTATATCAAGCCCAATTGCTTTAGCAGCTCTTACAGCAACTTCTATATTAAATGGATGTATGTTTTCTGTTTTATCTATAGAAATGCCCCCTGTACTTAAATTTGCACTTTCTCTTAAAAATACTTTTTCGCCTTTTTGTAGAATACTATCTAAATCTAAATTTTGTTTTTTTAAAAACATGTTTGTAATAGAATCTATTTTTATCTGTGTTAAAGGTTTTTCATGGTCATAACCTCTTAAAGGATTTTTATTTTCTATTTCTATTAATTCTTTTATTGAATGGACACCATCTCCTATTACATATGCAGGAATTCTTTCAGCTACAGCTATAACTTTATCACCGACAACTAATATCCTATAATGCTTACCTTTAATATGCTTTTCTATTAAAACAATATCACTGTAGTTTTTTGCATTTCTATATGCAAGAATAACCTCATTTTTATTTGTAATATTTAAAAAAACTCCCTTTCCTTGGTTCCCATTATATGGTTTTATTGCTACTGGATAACCTATTTCTTCTGCTATTGCAACAGCTTCTTCTTCTGTATAAGCCGCATCTCCTTCAGGAACAGGCAATCCATGTTCTTTTAGAATCTGTTTTGTAAGAATTTTATCTGAAGCAATATCAACTGCCAGACAACTTGTATTTTGTGATATTGTACCTTCAATCATTTTTTGGTATTTACCATACCCAAGTCTCAAAATACTTCCTTTCCCAACTCTTTCTACAGGTATCCCTTTTTTAATAGCAGCACTTTTTATTGCCATTGTACTTGGACCTAATTCAATTTCAGCTAAAATCTTTTGTATATTTTCTAATTCCTTATCTAAATTGTAATCTACTTTCTTTATAATTTTATTTACCATTTCAACTGCCATTTTAGCAGCCCTTTTCCCACATTCTTCTAAACTATATTCAAATATCACATTATATAAATCACCTTCAAAATGCCTTGCTTTTCCGAATTTAACATCATAACCTAAAATATTTTGTATTTCTAAAATAATATGTTCTGTTACATGCGGTAAATAAGTTCCTTCTTTAAGTCTTTTTAAAAACCCTCCTTCATATCCTAATGAACAACCATGCTTTTTAAGACCTGGCAATATATTTATTATTTTTTCATTAAAACCTTTTATTTCATTTGTAGGTACATCCAGACCTTCGATATCTAATAACATTTTTATAACTGGTCTGTGGCTATAAATATTTCTGCCACGGTATACCTTTATTTCATTTATAATCATTATTTATCCTCCTTGACTTTCAATAAAGGTTTTCTAGTTTCTATATTAAAACCATATTCAGATGGTAGTATATGAACTATAATATTAGTAAGAGCTAGTATTTCGTTTGGGCTTAGCTCAGATACATTCGTATGTGTTAAGTTATGACCATCAACCACAGTTACAGCATTTGAACCTATTACTTTAAAATATTTACCTTCAACTATTATTGCTGTATCTTCATCTATTCCAACACCTAAGTTATTTGGATTTTCGGCAACAGCAGCTAATAACCTTCCTATTCTTCCTCTTTGTGCAAAATGCTGGTCAATAATCACATCCTTAAGTAATCCAAGTCCTGGTGCCATATTTATTGTACATTTCCTTGGTGCATCTTCACTTTCACCTTCAATAATCATTGTCTTTGACATAACTGAAGCACCGGCACTTGTACCTGCAATTACTAATCCTTCTCTGTTCATCCTTTTTAACATATCATCAATACCGCTTCCACCTAATATGCTTGTTATTCTTAACTGATCTCCTCCAGTAAAAAATACACATGTTGCATTCTTCAACTTATCATTTGTAGCTTTTGTATTTGCATCTTCCCTTTTGCTTATATCTAATACATCAACTTCTTTTGCTCCTATTTTTTTAAAAATATCACTATATGTTTGTCCAACTTCTTCTGGTTTTTCTGTAGCTGTTGTTATTATTATAATTTTACTATTTTCTCCTCCAGAAATTTCAACTACTTCTTTTAAAATCTCGCACTCATCTTTTTTGTCTTCCCCTCCACCGATTATCATGAGTTTTCCTCTGGCAGCTTGTTCCATCTATTCGCCTCCATAAATAAAAATAAACTCTCAGATTTATATAATTTATTATTCCTGAGAGTTTAAAACAATATACTTATTCATTTAAATAGTACATAAATTTATTGCATCCTTTTCAGCTTTAAGTTTTATCATACTGTCTTTTATAATCTCACCATCTATACAAATCGTGAGTTCATCTTTTGTCCTTATTTCGACATCTTTCGCCCTATATACTTCAACGAATTTTAATTTTGTATGTCTTCCCATAATTAATAGTGGAACTAAAAATATTAATTTAAATTTATTTATTTTGTTTACAATTACAATATCTAAATATCCATCACTTGGATCTGCATGGGGAATTATTTTAAAACCTCCTCCATAATAACTTAAAACCCCTGCTGCAACTGTCATTATATCCCTATTTATTTCTAAATCATCTAATTTAATGTCTACATTATAGGGCTTGTACTTTAAAATAACATTAAATAGTGTAACTACATAAGCTAAAATGCCAGTTAAAAATTTTTTAAATCTGACTACTTCTGAAGCAACTTCTGCATCAAGCCCTATATTCGTTATATTATCAAATATTATAATATCGTTAATAATTGCACCATCAATTACTCTTATATTCCCTGTTAATAATATATCTATTGCTTTTTCAATATTTTTTGGTATTTTAAAATATCTTGCAAAATCATTCCCTGTCCCTAAAGGAATAACTCCAAGTGCAGCTTTTGTACCTCTTATGCCGTTTATAACCTCATGAACAGTACCATCACCGCCTACTGCAGCAATAATTTTATACCCGTCCTTTGCTGCTTTTTTTGCTATCTCCTCTGCTTCACCAGCGTATGTTGTAATAAATATCTTATATTTTACAGCCTTATCATTCATCAAATTTTCTATTTTAGAAATATTTCTATATGCTCTTCCACCACCTGCTATCGGATTAATAATAAATGCAATCAAACATAATACCCCCCTTTTTATAAAGCTTTTTTCTTTGCCCTTTCTATTGCCTGTATTTCTTCAGCAGAAAGAGGATATTTAGACTGACTTTTTTCAATTGGTTTTGCAAATGTTGCTGTATCATTTCTACCATAAATTCCTGAAATAATAATTCCATTATCATTACTATCTAATAGTGCTATTGAAAAACTCAAATCAGAACCAACATCAGAAAAAGCATTATATCTTACTATTCCCACTTTTTTTATTGATGTCTTTACTTCTTTTTCAAGCATATTGTAGTTTAATTGCATTTTTTTTAAATCTTCTTTTATGTCTTCATTTTCTTTAGAAATTTCTGATACAGCGTCAAAAATATCACCTTTATTTAAACTTTTTATTACTTTTTTATATTTGCTGTTTATTTTAATAAATTTAGTGTTAAGAATTAAAATATAAATAATTTCAATAATAGATAAAGCAAAAAGAAATAATATAATATAAGCAATGTTTTTTTCTAATATTGGTATTATATTCTGCATTTTTTCTCCTCCAAGATTTTATTAAATTTGTTATCAAAATTTTATATAACTAATTTTAAAACCATCCCCTATTTAATAAATTTACTGATATACTTTTGTTTTTATCTTGTACTTATATTTTATCCTTATTTTTTGTAATGTGCAATAAAATAGTTAAATAAAAGCATTTTAATAAAAACAATACCTCTAGAGGTATTGTTTTTATTAATTATTCTTTTTATATATTAAATCTATAATCCTAATAAGATCTTCATTATTATAATATTCTATTTGTATTTTCCCTTTATTATCTGAATTTTTAACGATTTTAACCTTAGTGCCAAAATAACTGCATAAATCATCTTCTAAATCTTTTGCATATAAATCTTTTTCCTTGGTATTTTTATTTATAATTTTCTTTTCTTCAAACATTGTTTTTATCAATTTCTCTGTTTCCCTTACATTCAAATTTTTTTCTTGTATTTTATTAGCTACTTCATATTGTTTGTCTTTGTCTTGAAGCGATAAAATTACTTTTGCATGCCCATTTGTTATTTCACCTTTTAAAACCATGTTTTGAACTCTTTCGTCTAAATTTAATAGTCGTATACTATTTGCAATTGCAGAGCGGCTTTTACCTACTCTTTTTGATATTTCTTCTTGTGTTAAATTAAATTTCTCAATCAAAGCTTTATACGCTTTTGCTTCGTCAATAGGATTAATATCTTCTCTTTGTAAATTTTCTATAAGAGCTATTTCCATTACTTGTTGGTCATCAAATTCTTTAATTATAGCTGGTATTTCTTTTAAACCAGCCATTTTCGATGCCCTCCATCTTCTTTCTCCTGCAACAATTTCAAAAGAATTTTTTAATTTCCTTACAATTATAGGCTGAATTATTCCATGTTCTTTAATTGATTCTGAAAGTTCTTTTAAGGATTCATCATTAAAATGTTTCCTTGGCTGATAGGGATTAGGTTCTATGTCTAAAATACTTAGATTTTCAATGTTTTTATCAGTTTCATTATCATATTCAGGAATTAATGCCTGAAGTCCTCTTCCTAAACCTTTTTTTACACTCACAAAAAACACCACCTTTAAATATTTGCCCTTTCTATTACTTCATATGCTAATTCTTCATAGGCTTCTGCTCCTTTTGAATTAGGATCATAAAGAGATATAGGTTTGCCAAAGCTTGGTGCTTCACCAAGTCTTATATTTCTCGGTATTATTGTCCTATAAACTTTATTTTTAAAATGCTTTTTTACTTCATCTACTACTTGTATCGATAAATTTGTTCTTGCATTAAACATTGTAAGAACAACACCTTCTATTTCTATATCTGGATTGATGCTTTTTTTAATAAGATTTATCGTATTCATAAGTTGTGTTAACCCTTCAAGAGCATAATATTCACATTGTATTGGTACAATTACTGAATCAGCAGCTGTCAACGCATTAATAGTAAGTAAACCTAATGAAGGTGGACAATCTATTAAAATATAATCGTAGTCTAATTTTATTTTTTCTAAGGCTTTTTTTAGCCTGTACTCTCTTGACAGCATAGGTACTAATTCTATTTCAGCACCTGCTAATTGTATGCTTGCCGGGACTATATGTAATTCTAATCCTTCAGGTTTAATCAATGAATTTCTTATATCATCGTCTTCTATTAAAATTGAATATGTTGTATGCTGCAGGTCAGTATTATCTACTCCAAATCCACTTGTCATATTACTTTGGGGATCAATATCAACACATAGAACGTTTTTCCCTGCTTTTGAAAGTGCATATCCTAAATTAATAGTCGTTGTAGTTTTTCCTACTCCACCTTTTTGATTTGTAATAGCAATAATTTTACCCAAAGTATCACCCCTTTTAATACCTATGCTTTAGGAAATAAAAAAATACTTTTTTATATGTTTATTATATCATTGTTCCATGTGGAACAAAAGTAAAAAAAAAATAAAAACCAAAGATGATTTTTATAAATTTAAAGTAACAATAAAAGTTATATTACTTGGGTATTTTTATTGTAAATTCAAAAAAATTTTCATTTTCTTTTTGATTTAATTCAGCGTTAATACCTGATTTTTTCATTATTTGTACTGCTTCTTTTATTGTATTAGTAAATATTCTTATATCTTTGTAAAATCTCATAATATTTTTATTATGTTTATTTTTTCCATCAGAATTTATGATATTGTCAATGGTAGTTTGTATATATTTTTCAGTTTCACTGACATTTAATTTTTTCTTAATAATTGTATCAAGAACTTTAATTTGCAATTCTTCATCTGGAATCCTTAATAAGGCTCTTGCATGCCTTTCTGTTAAATCATTTTCCAGCAATTTATTTTTTACTTCTTTATTTAATTTTAAAATTCTAAGTTTATTTGCAATTGTTGATTGACTTTTCCCTAGCATTTTGGCCAGTTTCTCCTGAGTTAAATTATGATCATTAATAAGATTATAATAACCCTCTGCTTCTTCTATAAAGTTTAAATCTTTCCTTTGCAGATTTTCTATTAAAGCGATAATTGCAGAATCTTCATCATAGACATCAATAACAATAGCAGGTATTTCAGTTAATCCTGCAAGTTTAGATGCTCTTAGCCTTCTTTCACCAGCAATGAGTTCATATGAATTTCCATTAACAACTCTTACACTTATAGGCTGCAAAACGCCATATGATTTTATAGAGTCAGATAACTCTTGTAAATTATTAATATCAAAACTTTTACGTGGCTGATAGGGATTAGGCTTAATAGAATCAATAGGTAAATAGCTAATATCCTGGAGTTTTATTGATGCCATATTTAACACCCCACAAATACAAAAATATTTATTAATTTTATATTATATATTCGACAATTATTGTAAAAATCCTCCTATATTGTAATAAAATTTTATCTTTTTATGATATTTCTGGTATGGTAATAATATTTTTATAAAAATTTTCTTTTTTTAATAATTTTACTAATCCTTTTGGGTAAATCTCATAATTATCTAAACTGTCAATATTAATCCATTTAATTTCTTTTAAAACCTGTTTCTCATCTGGCAATTCAGGGTCTTTTCCAAGTATTAAAGCACCACCTACAATCTTTGAATAAAAATATGTTACATAATATATATCATATTCTTGCATATAACAAATTCCTATTAAATCAACATCATAGCCGGTTTCTTCTTTACATTCTCTCATGGCAGCATTTGAAACTGATTCACCGACTTCAACTCTCCCACCTGGAAAAATCCAAGCACTTTTATTATTCTCAACATGCTTAACTAATAGTACGTGATTATTTTCAATTATTACTACTCTTGAAACAAGATTTAAACATTTAAACATTATAACCTCCAAAATTATAAAGGCTTACTTTTTATAATATTAGGTTTACGAGGATATTTTTTATCTAATTTATTTAGTTTCTTTAATATTATTATATTATGTTTAATATCTGTAAAAGGAATATCTATATCAATATTTTTATAATATAAAAGATTTAGCTTATTAAATGAATTTTTAGATAAATTTATTTCATCCTCTGCTTTATTACCTTTTAAAGCAATTAAATAACCATTAATATTTGCAAAAGGTGACATATACTCTAATAATATATTTAAAGAAGCTACAGCTCGTGAAAAAACCAAATCAAATTTTTCTCTATATTTATCAACATGTCCTATATCCTCAGCTCTACCATGAACAAAATCAACATTTTTTAAATTTAGACTTTCAACTAAATATTCAAGAAAAAGGATTCTTTTTTTTAATGAATCTAAAAGAGTAACTTTTAAATCTGGAAAAATTATTTTTAATGGTATGGCTGGAAAACCCGCACCTGTACCTACATCTATAATTTTTTCATTACCATTTAAAAGATTAGTTTTATATACTGATAAGCTATCTAAAAAATGCTTTGTATAAATATCAAATTCATTCGTTATTGCAGTTAAATTAACTCTTTTATTATAATCTAATAGTAAACTGCAATAATTTTTAAATTGTTCCACATGGAACAATTCTAATTTCAAACCATAAGATTTAGCACCTTCTATCAAAATTTGTTCAACATCAAATTCCATCATTGTTTCTCCTTGATTGTTCTAAATAAATAAGTAAAACAGAAATATCGGCAGGTGAAACACCAGAAATACGCGATGCTTGTCCTACAGAAACAGGTCTTATTCTATTAAGTTTTTCTCTTGCTTCAGAACAAATGCCTTTTATATTATTATAATCTATATTATCAGGAAGCTTCTTATTTTCCAACGCTTTAAAATGTTCAACCTGACGAAGTTGCTTCATAATATAACCTTCATATTTTATAATAATATCAATTTGCTCGGCAACACTGTCTAATATATTATCAGGTCTGTTTTTATCTAAAAACTTTGTTGACTTATAATCAATTTCAGGCCTCTTTAAAAGTGAATATAAATCAATACCAGAAACTAAAGGTGTACTACCTTTTGAAATAAGAAAATCATTTACCTCTTTTGTAGGAGGTATGCTTACACCAACAATTCTTTGCATTTCCATTTCCAATTGTATTTTCTTATTTAAAAATTTATCATATCTTTCCTGTGTAACAAGACCTATTTTATATCCAATTTCAGTTAATCTGAAATCTGCATTGTCTTGTCTTAATATAAGTCTGTATTCAGATCTTGAAGTAAGCATTCTATAAGGTTCATTTGTGCCCTTTGTAACTAAATCATCAATTAAAACTCCAATATAAGCTTCTGATCTATCTAATATAATTGGTTCTTTATTTAAAATTTTCATTGATGCATTAATACCTGCCATTATTCCCTGAGCAGCAGCTTCTTCATATCCAGAAGTTCCATTTACTTGTCCAGCAAAAAATAAACCATTAATAATCTTTGATTCTAGAGTCAAATTTAACTGAGTAGGATCTATACAATCATATTCGATTGCATATGCTGGTCTCATTACTTTTACATTCTCTAAACCAGGAACAGTCTTTAAAAAATCATTCTGTACATCTTCAGGAAGACTAGATGACATACCTTGGACATACATTTCATTAGTATTCTGACCTTCTGGTTCTATAAATATCTGATGTCTTTCTTTTTCAGGAAACTTAACAACTTTATCTTCAATAGAAGGACAATATCTCACTCCTACACCTTCAATTGTTCCACTAAAAAGTGGAGATCTGTCAATATTTTGCATAATTATTTCATGAGTTTTATTATTAGTATAAGTAAGCCAGCATGGCATCTGTTCTCTTTCAATTTTATCATGGATAAATGAATAAGGTGTAATAACATCATCCCCAGGCTGTATTGCCATCTTAGTAAAATCAATAGTTTGTCTATCAACACGGGCTGGAGTACCAGTTTTAAACCTCATCATCTTAAATCCAAGATTTTTCAAACTATCAGAAAGATGCATAGCGGGAAATAAACCATTAGGCCCACTATCATAACTAATATCACCAATAATAACTTTACCTTTTAAATAAGTACCAGTTGTTATAATACAAGCCTTGCATTTATAAATAGTACCCAATTTAGTAATAACACCAGTTACTTTATCATTTTCAACTTGAATATCAATTATTTCAGCTTGTTTAATATCAAGATTTTCTTGTTTTTCAAGAGTATATTTCATATTCATCTGATATAATTTTTTATCAAGTTGTGCTCTTAAAGCTCTAACAGCAGGACCTTTACTTGTATTTAAAGTTCTAATCTGGACAAAGGACTCATCAACATTTATAGCCATCTGTCCTCCTAAAGCATCTATTTCACGAACAAGCTGTGACTTGGCAGGACCTCCAATAGAAGGATTACATGGCATCATAGCAATAGAATCCAAATTAATAGCAAAAGCAACTGTTTTTAACCCAAGTCGAGCACACGCAAGTGCTGCTTCACTGCCAGCATGTCCCAAACCTACAACAGCAACATCATATTCACCTGCAATATAACTCATAAATTCCACCTACTTTCCCACACAAAATCTTTTAAAAATTTCATCAATTAAATCTTCACTCGCAGTCTCACCTGTAATCTTACCAAGTTGTTCCAATGCATTATTTAAATCAATAGCTATTAAATCTTCTGAAAAACCATTTTCAATAGCAGAAATTCCAGATTCTAAATAATTTTTAGCGGAGATCAAAGCTTCTTTCTGTCTGGTATTAGTTATAATTACTTCATTTTCTAATGTTATATTTTCATTAAAAACGAGATTGTATATAGTATCTTCAAGCTTATCTATACCAACCTTATTTACAGCAGATATCTCTATTAATATACCATTTTTTATTAAATTATCAAGTAGATTAAAATCGATATTTGACGGAAGATCTACTTTATTTAAAATAAAAATAGTATTTTTTTGCGGAATAATTTCAAAAATTTCAAAAATTTCAAAATCATTTTGATCTAATTCTCTTGAATTATCTAATACAAACAAAACAATATCAGCTTCTTTTAGAACTTCTTTACTTTTAGAAACACCAATTTTCTCAACTAATTCATCAGTATTTCTAATTCCTGCTGTATCAATTAATTTTATAGGTATTCCTTTTATATTTATATATTCTTCTATTAAATCTCTAGTTGTACCAGGAATATCTGTTACTATAGCTTTATTTTCTCTCACAAGTGCATTTAAAATAGATGATTTTCCAACATTAGGTTTACCAATTATTGCAGTTCTAAGTCCATCTCTAATAATCCTTCCTCTATCAGAAGAAGAAATAAGCTTATTAATATCATTAAGGGATGAATATAAAGAATTGTACAATTCTTTATATTCAAAATCTTCAACATCTTCTTCAGGAAAATCAATTAAAGCTAAAATATGAACAAGTACTTCAACTATTTTATTTTTTATAGAAAAAATTTCAGATTTTATACCTCCGGTAAGCTGTTTTTGAGCATATTTATTTGCTAAAAAAGTTTTAGACCTTATAATATCAATTACTGCCTCAGCTTGTGATAAATCTATTCTGCCATTTAAAAAAGCTCTTTTTGTGAATTCTCCAGGTTCTGCTATTCTTGCTCCATTTAATAAAACTAACTCTAGAATTTTTGACGTAACAACAAAACCGCCATGGCAATTTATTTCAACAATATCTTCTTTTGTATAACTTTTATTTTCTTTCATTATAGAAACTAAAACTTCGTCATAAATTTCACCAGATAATGGATCATATATATGACCATAATGTAAAGTATGAGATTTTACATTATATAAATTTTTTTCTTTAAAAGGCTTAAAAATTTTAGAAACTATTTTTATGGAATCTTTCCCACTTATTCTGACTATTCCAATTCCTGCTTCTCCTGGCATAGTTGAAATTGCAGCAATAGTATCAAAAATATTATTTAACATAATATCACCAACCAAAATAATTTACATAAGAATAATATATCACAAAAAATAAATTTTCAATCAAATACAAAAAAAAATCCCCAAAAATCGGGTAATAATTATTATTATCTTAAGGAAATAACTACATATCTGTTTGGCTCAGTTCCTTCACTATATGTTTCGACCAAAGGATCATCTTGAAGTGCCATATGAATTATTCTTCTTTCATTTGCATTCATAGGTTCTAACTCAATACTTTTCTTTTTTTCTACTACTTCTCTTGCAAGCCTTTTTGCTAAATTAATTAAAGTTTTTTCTCTTTTTTCTCTATAATTTTCAGCATCCAATACAATTTTTTTATACTTATCGATTGGCTTTGCTTTATTTGCAACAAGATTAGTAAGATATTGAAGGGAATCTAAAGTATCACCCCTGTATCCAATCAAAAGACCAACATTTTTCCCATATAAATTTATTTTTAAATAATCACTTTCTTCTATAATATCAAAATCAACATCAACATCCATTGCTTTAATAACACTTTGTAAAAATTCCCTGGCTTTTTCTTTTACCATATCTTTTAAAATAACTTTTACAACTGCTTGTTTACCCAAAATACCAAGAAAACCTTTGCTACCTTCATCAAGAATTTGAATATCAACCATACTTCTATCAACACCAAATTCTCTTAAAGCAAGTTCAACTGCATCATCAACTGTTTTACCTGTTCTGATGAGTTCTTTCAATTATGACCCCCCTTTAGCAGTATTTGATTCACGTAAAAAGAAATACTGCTGTACTATCTGGAATATATTACTAGTAACCCAATATATTCCTACCCCTGATGGGAGTGATACAGTAATCCAAGCCATAAAAATCGACATCATAATATTCATCGATTTTTGACTTTTATCTGTAGAAATCATAGCAGAAGAAATAAATGTAGTAATACCTGCTAAAACTGGTATTATATAATAAGGATCTTTCTGTGAAAGACTGTGCATCCATAAAAAAGATGCTGTTGAAAAAGCAGGATAAGACCTTAGCATTGCAAATAATGGCCACAAAATCAATAAGGGTAATAACATTGGCAAACATCCACCCATAGGATTTACATTCTTTTCTTTATATAATTTCATTGTTTCGACATTTAGTTTTTGAGGATCTTTACCATATTTCTTTTTTAATTCTTCAATATATGGTTGTATCTCTTTCATTTTTTTCATAGTACCCATTTGCTTTACATAAAAAGGTAATAAAATAATTCTAATTAATACAGTAAAAATTATTATAGCTATGCCATAACTCCCTACAAATTTATGAATATATTCCAGTATTTGTCCTAAATACATTGCTATTGATGACATATTAAACCTCCAAAAAATTATTTAACTGGGTCATATCCCCCAGGATTAAAAGGATTGCACCTTAGAATTCTCCAAATTGATAAAAAACCACCTTTTATAAGGCCGTATTTTGATATTGCATCTATTGAATATTGTGAACATGTAGGATAAAATCTACATGTTTTAGGTTTTAATGGAGAAATAAATTTTTGATATAACTTAATTATAAATATAACAAATTTCTTCATTTTTCATCAACCTTACCTATAGGAGTTTTTAATATGAGCTTCTTTATGGATTTTTGTACAGCATTGAAATCAGCATCTATAATTTTACTTCTAGCAATAAATACAATATCAAAACCCGTCTTAACCTCTATATTAAGCAATCTAAAACTTTCGTGAATTAACCTTCTAACTCTGTTTCTAACTACACTATTTCCAATTTTTTTGCTTACAGAATAACCAATTCTATTATAATCAAAAGGATTTTTTATATAATATATTACAATATATTGATCAGCTAAGGACTTTCCATTACTGTAAACATTTTTAAATTCATAATTTTTTCTTAACTTCATAAGTTTATCCATAAAGAACCTCCGATTGCAAAAAAGGCCTTTTGAGGCCTTATGCTGTCAATCTATGTCTACCTTTTTGTCTTCTTCTCCTTAAAACATTTCGACCATTTTTAGTAGACATTCTTTTTCTAAATCCGTGTTCTTTTTTTCTATGTCTTTTCTTGGGTTGATACGTACGAAGCATTGCTACACCTCCTAAAACCTCAAAAATGCTATTAAAATTATATCGTTAAATTAATAGTATGTCAACAACAATAAATTTAAAAAAATATCTTACTTTTTATATAAAGTTATTAACACTTTAAAAATTTATATACAAAAGCTGTAGATAAATTTATTTTTTTTATTGATAATATGTTAGTAATTTGGTATTATAAAATTAATCTGTTTATAACTTTTTTTGTTTTCCGCAGTTTTGCAGTTACTTTTTAAATTATAAGTCCTAAAGCAAAAGTGTAA
>JBNAVY010000023.1:9055-34635 GCA_049700195.1 Thermoanaerobacteraceae bacterium | reverse complement strand
TATATCCCATTCAAATTGTTAGTTGATAATGATTAAATGAAGTTTAAAATAAAATTAATAAAAGGAGACGGTTTTTCTTATTTTAAGATCTTAAATAGGGAACCGTCTCCTTTTATTTGATTATTTATTTTACCTTTATCTTTATTTCTCTATCACTAATTAAAAGAGGATAATCTACAATTTTAAATTTGACTGGGTTATCATAAGATATATTTGGAATTTTGATTATGACTTTCTCTATTTTTTCATTTTCTACAGCATGAATGCTCCAGTTTGAGAAATTGTATTTTTTCATAGAGGAGTCCTCAAATTCGCTGTAAAAAGGATCATAATAATTATTTGAATTATCTATCTTTTCAATAGCAAACACAAGTTCTATATCATTGCCATTATTCACTATGTCATTTAAATTGAGCTTTTCATCAGGTTTATTTAAAATTGTGTTATTTTTTAAGTCTATTAAAACATATTCTTTATCTTTATCAATTGCCTTGATTTTTGAAAAGACAATATATAAGTTTTTTGGCTTTTTGAAGAAATTGCTCTGAAAATAAAGTATTATGTTATTATCATCTTTTATTGTTGAAGTTACTCCATTACTTATTTGTCCGAATATATCATTGTCTTCATCTATAAACTTCATGTCATAAAAGCCAAGTATTTTTTTAGTGTTTTTTGTGTCGTAGCTAATATATACAGCAATACGTGTGGGATAAATTATCACTTTTTCAAAAGTAATTTTTTGTCTGTCTATTTCTACTGTTTTATTTAAAATAAAAACTTCCTTTAATCCTATAAACTTCTCTTTATCTATAGGAATAGAAAAGTTAAATAGAGAATTTTTTATACCGTTAAATTCAAAATCCACATTTAATTTATCTGGTATTTTATCTTTTTCTTCTGAAAAAGCAATGTCTATAAAACTTACTTTTTCCTTATTTAAATTGTCAAAACCGCTCCAGCTTACAGACACATCTTCTAATGGTTGATTATTATTGTCATATAATTTTATATCTTTAAGTTTTATTGGGTTGTCAGATTTATTTTCAATAGAGTAAAATATTATTATGCGGCTTTCATCAACAATTAATCCATCTATTGAAACTTTCATACCTTCGTCTTCTTTTGAAAGATAAATAGGTTGTATAAAGTTATTTTTTACTGCTAAATCAAGGCCTTTATCATATCTTACCAAATGCACAATTGATTGAAAACCTGGTATTTGACTGATATATGCCGCAACGCTTGTTGATAACCTTATAGACATCACAAATAAAACTAAAACAATGCCTGCTGCAATGTAAGAAAATTTTTTTCTCTGTTTTAAAATAAGTTTTCTTTTTTTACCTTTTTCTATACCGGTTTTTATATAATTTTCTATTTCATCAGGTATTTTTGCAGTTTTTATCTGAGTACCTTTTTCTTCTAAAATTTTTTCAATATCTTTTTTCAACTGTCCTCACCCCCTATAAAGTTTCTCAATATTTCAAGCCCTTTGTAAAGCCAAGTTTTGATTGTTCCTTCTGGCTTATTGAGAATAAGTGCGATTTCCGAAATTTTATAATCATGAAAGTATTTTAATACAATTACTGTTCGATATCTTTTTTCAAGATTTGATAATAGCGTTTCTATTTCTACAAAGTCATAATTGCTGTTTGAAGGAAGACTTTCTGAAGATTTTTCCACTTCAAAGTTTTCATTTGTAAATCTTTTTTTATATTTAAGTTCATCTATGCAATAATTTATCATTATCCGTGTAATCCAGGTTTTAAAAAATTCTGGCTTTTTCAATTTTTTTATATTTATATAGGCTCTATATATGACTTCTTGAACAGCCTCTAATGCTTCCTCTTCGCTTTTTAAATAAGAGAGAGCTATTCTATAAAGCTGTTCTTTCATATTTTCCATCAACTGATAAAACGCTTCATCATCTCCCCTTTGGGCTTTTTTTAAAAGCAATTGTTCATCCATAATCTGCCTCCCTTATCCATCTCTTTAGATTAGACTCAAAAGTTATCAAAAAAGTTTTAAAAAATAATCTATGCAGATTTTAATCGGGTTAAAAATATTTGACATATCATATATTATATAATTAAGGTAAGGATATGTAAAAGAATAAGAAAACTAAAAGTTAAGATTATACATTTCTACTTGATGTTTTGGCATAGTTAAGATACTTTATTTTCAAGAAAGGATGTTTAGATTGAGAGATAAAGAATTTGATTTGTGGGCAGAAAGCTATGATAGGGATGTTGAAAATTCAGAAAAGGAAGGAAGATATCCATTCGCAGCTTATGAAGATGTCTTAAATACAATTTATAATAAAATTCCAAACAATCAAAAAAAGATGATATTGGATATTGGATTTGGAACAGGTGTAATGACAAAAAGATTATATGATGATGGACATGAAATATATGGTGTAGATTTTTCACAAGAAATGCTAAATATATCAAAAAGCAAGATGAAAGAGGCAAAATTAGTACAATTTGATTTTTCAAAGGGACTTCCTGAAGAGTTTAACAATATAATTTTTGATTATATTATAAGTTCCTATGCAATTCATCATTTAACTGATAATGAGAAAGTAGAATTAATAACTAAACTATTAAAAAATCTAAAAGATGATGGCGCGATAATATTTGGAGATGTAGCATTTAAAAATACAGAGAAAATGCTTAAGGCAAGGGAAAAAGACAAGGACATATGGGATGATGAGGAACACTATATTATAGCTGATAAAATAATAAAGTTGTTGCCACATTTAAACATAAGTTTTGAAAAACTTTCTTATTGTTCTGGCGTTTTAACCATATTTAAAAAGAGAAAAAATAGCCACTTTCCTGGTATAAAATAAATTAAAACGTATTTTGAGCAAGACTATGCAGGATTCCATTAGGGTATTTATTATCCATACTATCATATGTAGGAGCATTTCGCCTACAGCGGGAAGGCTAAGTTTGATATTTCTTTTATTTCATCTTTAATTGTCGTAGATTACATCCTAAATTGAAGTTGGTTTTCGATATTATAGTACAAAGGGAGTTGTTTTGTATGTTATTTCGCATAAAATGTGTTTGGCACCTTTGCCAGGTAGCTCCCTGGAAATGTTGATGAATTGCTTGCGCAAAGTGCAAAAAGGTAATGCAAAATTTCAGAATCTATGGAATATTGTATTGAGCCATTTTTCATCTCTTTTCAGTCAGATGGTAGGGATGACTCATTCCTTTTTGTTAATATTTGCCTTAATACTTCTATTACCACTATACTTGGTACAGTCCATTGGAAAAGGTTAAGTTGTTCATATATAAAAAACTTTATAGCCCATATAATTATGGAAATAAATATACTCTCCCAAAATACAATAGCCGTTTCTTTAAAAACTTCTTTTTTGTCATAATTATAATATCCTATCAATATATACCTTAATAAAATAAGTATCAAATAACCTGAAAAATATCCAAAAATTAAAGGTATTAAAAACGCAAATGATCCTTTAAAAGGAAATGTCATTCAATACCAACTCCTTTAACGATTACCAAATAATAACTAATATTATCCATTAATTCTAATTATTTTAATAAAACATATTGATTGGAGAAATTGTATAAATTAATATTCCTACCATCCCACATTATGAACAAAATGGCTTGCAAAATCAATGTCATAATTTATTGAAGCAGTTACTACCATTCCTATTTATTATGTGCCTATCAGCAATTCTTGTGCCTATAGCTACGGGAGAAGTACCATCTATAGCTTGGTCAAAAATATTTTCTGCAAAAGCAGCTTTTATAGCAGCATAGGCCTTCTGGCTTCCAACTATAACTTCAGAGATGATATTTCCAGCAGTTAGAAAATCCTTATTAGTTTGATGAAAAGTCTTAACTGCAACGTCTCAGACTTTAATCTTCTCACTCCTTTCGTGTTATATGTTTAGTTTTTCATACCATTTCAATAAATCGGTATTTTTTAGTTAACTTTAGTTATTTTTATTTTTTATAGAAAAATAGTTATTGTACACTATAAACCCTATATAAATATTTTTTACAATTTTAAACATATTCTAAATCATAAGGAGAATGCACAATGCCTGTAAATGTGAAATTTACAGAACGTGACAAAAAAACTTTTGGGGGTGGTAGAAAAACTGAGCATGATAAAAGTAGAAAACTTTCTTATATTTATGATACAAAAACTTACTATTTAAAATAAATAGACTTGTTAAGAAAACCCACAATGTATAAAGCTGAAATGGAACATAATGCTGGGCTCAAAAGGAATAGAGTACGTGAGAAGTAGCGGTAAAAGCTTATGGAAACGGCTTAAAAGAACCGACATGGGAAGAAGCAGACTTCAGTGCAGGTAATAAAGAAGTTGTGGTTTTAATTCTGAACGACATATAAAAGATTGCAAAGATAAAAAACTATTTAATGCTGGCACAGTACAGATATAAAAAAGCGACGGAAATAGAGATATTGTGTTTAGAAGAACAGGAAGAAATGTTTAGAGAGATGTTTCCTGAGTGCAGTATAAAGACTATAGAAATACAAAAATGAAAAATAATACCTCATAGATAATATACGAAGTTTTGGAAGAAGAAAAAATTGTAAAAATCTATAGAATGTGGACGCACTATGAATGAAAATAACATAATGTGAGGCAGGCTCAAAGCCTGTTTTTTTATGTAGGCAAAAACCTCAAAAATATAGAAGATAAGCATAGACATTTGGTTTTTTTAAATTTTTATCTCATATTTGAAGATTTAAGAAAAGGCAAATCTATATGCACAGCTCTTGTTTTTACACTATGAAACAGGAACTTAAATTTTGTTTATCAATAAAGCAAGCAGATATAAAGCCTATTTTTCACAAAGTCAAGAGGAAATAACTACTAAGAATTAATTAAATAGATAGATTTTATAAGCCAAAGTTAATATAAATTTAACAAAAAATTTCATGGGAAAGCTGAACTTAATAAAGAATTTACCGAAATAAATAGTATAAAATTACACAAAAGGATGGATTTATATGAAATTCATACCCAAAGAAATAAAAGTAGGAGAAAGAATACTGGTTCTTCCGTATGACCAATACCCTCTTGATGAAAATGAAGAAGAATTTTTTGTACTTGATTTTTCAAGAAAATTTGAAGACCCTGACCTATCAAAATTTCCGGTTTTGCCTATCAAAGCTTCTTCAAAGCAGGAAAGGTATCTAATCAAAAAATACAACATAATACTGGGGGAGTTTAAAGACTTATGATAAACATAAATTTTAAAGCTAATTATAAGATTTTACACTTTACAAATGAGATAGGAAAATACATGTCTGGTGGTATAGCAACATACATAGACCAATTGTACAAATACCATGAGGGATACACAGGATTTGTTCATTTTTATGATGATACACTTACTGACATAAGAATAGAATCATAACCCGGCATAAAAGACATATTATCAGTTTCATACAGAAAAATAGGAAGACTAAAAGATCTAAACTTCCAGATAGCTGTAGTTCACTTTTATGGTTTGAGTTTTATAGCAGATGAAGAAATACTAAAAAATAAAAAACTGGTATATGTAGTTCACTCGGTTCCCACGACAGAACCATATGCAATAGAAGATCCATTTGGAGGAAATTATCAAATACAGAAAGACTTTGAAACACTGTCTTACAGAGCAGATGCAATAATTTGTGTGTCAGAGGCAGAAAAAGAAAAATTAAAATCACTTTATCCCGAACAAGAAAACAAGATTTACGTCATACACAATGGAATGGAATTTGACAGCGCAGATAGTATAAAAAGAAATGTAAAACCAACTAGAAGAAACTTTGGCTTTATAGGAAGGCTTGACTATAGAAAAGGACTTATAGAATGTATAAAAGCATTTAAAAAAATAGACGGAGAACTTCATATTGCCTGTGATAATCAGGATCCTTTTTACCTGAGCGCAATACTTAACTACATTGAAGCTGCAGAAATGCAAAATAAAATACACTTTTATGGATGGTGCCATGGTGAAAGAAAAAAAGCATTTCTAAACTCACTTGATGCCCTTATAATTCCTTCGCTTTATGAGCCTTTTGGGTATGTAGTGCTGGAAGCAATTAATGCAAAAACTCCAGTAATAACAAGTAGAAATGGAGGAATTTCTGAAATTATAGGTGAGTACAAATACACTTTTGATCCTTATCAAGAAGGAGAACTGGAAAAAGCAATAAAGACATTTCAAGAAGATACAGTAGAAGAAATAGAAAAAGAAATGGAAAAACTTTATAAGAGAAAAGAACTCTTCACAGCACAGAAAATGGTAAAAAAGTATACAGATTTATTCAACTCTCTCTTATAACGTAAATTATACGCCAAGACACTGACGTGTAATTAATAAATTCAATACAAACTCAGAAAGAGAGGTGAGATATGTAGATTTTCTTATTGACCACACAACAAAAGAAAAATAAAATAAGGGAGAGGATAAAATGTATGCATTAGAAACAGGAGGAAGTTATAAAATCTCAGCAATTTCTTCAAAACAAAGCGGATACCTATCAAAAGGCTCAAGAGGAGAAGACGTGAAGGCGGTACAGCAGGTATTAAACAAACGGGGATATTCTACGGGTGGAGTTGACGGTATATTTGGTAAAAACACAGATGCAGCAATAAAAGCCTTTCAAAAAGCGAATGGCCTCACACCAGATGGAATAATAGGTCCCCAGACACTTAAAGCACTAACAAAAGCAGCAAGCAGCATATCAACTGCAAATGAAGTACCAAAAGCAAATACAGCATCGACGACTGTAAAATCTGTAACATCAAGTAGTGGTAGTACAACACCTGTGCAACAAAAAAACTCAAACTTTTATCAAGCACTGCAAAACACATCAAATACAAAAGTAGCAGGCACAGCATATTTAGCTCAAACAAATACAAATAAAAACTATAGTGGGAGCACAACAGCCTTATATAAAAGTGCGAGTGCATCACATTCTGTTATTCCTCTAGGAGGTAGTACCACAACAGGGCTAACCAAAAATAATGATGCAATAACAGCCTATACAGTATACAGCAAAAGTGGGAGCGCAACGCCTGTGCAAACGAACGGAAGCCCTTATCCATCATATCTTAAAAGTGCCAGTACAACGCCATACGTATCAGCAAGCACCACACCAGTAATATACAACAAAAATGGCAGCACGACACCAATAGCAGGTGGAAGTACAACACCAAAGATAAATATAATTGCCGGGCAAATAAATGGAAGTACAACACCACAAAATTATAAAATATACGACAAAAACGGACAGATAACAATAAATCAGCAAAATGTAAATACAGTAACAGTATTAAAAAATTTTGGAGAAGGCATAGGTGATGCAGTAGTTGATACATTAAAAGGAGTATGGACAATAGCAACACATTCGGTAGAGACTGCGCAAGGAATAGCTTATGCAGCAACCCATCCTGCTGAGACAGCAAATGTAATAAAAAATGAAGCAATAAAAACATATAATGACTTCAAAACAGGAGATGCAAATACAAAATCGAAAATAGCAGGAAGGATAGTAGGGGAAATAGGGTTAGCAATAGTAGGAACAAAAGGAATAGACAAAGGAGTTAAAGTATTAAAAGAGGCAACAGTAATAGCAGGGACTGCGAAAGCAGCGGATGCAGTAGTAGATGTAGCAAAAACAGAGAAAGTGGTGGGGGTTGCAGAAAAAGCTGCAGTAACGGCAGTAAAAGAAGTAACAACACAAACTACAGAAAAAGCAACGTTTAAAGAATTAAGAGAAGTGGCAAGATTTTTAAAAGAAAGTGGAATAAATAGACCTAAAAATAGGCGTACTATAATTGAAGCCTTTAATCCGGGTGCAAAGGTTGTAAAAGTAGAAAAAGATTTTAAAGCATACAGATATTTCGGCGGTAAAGCTAAACCACGTGGACAATGGCTAACAGACAGACTTTTAAAAGATCCAGAAAATGAACTTGCATTACCACCTACAAATAAAGCAGAAAAAGTACAGGAGTGGATAATCCCAAAAGGCACAAAAGTATTAGATGGAACAGTAGCACCACATGAAAAGTGGGAAAGACCGGGAGGAGCAAGACAAATATTTATATCGAATTCAGAAGTATTGAAGGAGGGTAAGAACGCATGGTCCTTAAAAGGAACAAATTATACGAAGTAAGAGAACTAATAGAAGCAATAGATGATGTAATACCCGAGCTTGAGAAAGAGATAGAAAACAGGAAAAAAGGTATACCAGGATATGGAGAAGTTGATGAACTTGAATTTATAAAGGAGGAATTAGAAAAGGTAAAAAAAATGGCAGTAGAGAACAGATTGCCACCAAAGAACAAAAGAGCATTTGAATATACATGGTATTTCACAGATGGGTGGGAAGTTGAATCACAAATAGAAGATAAACTTTTGGATATTGCTACAATGTATGAAAGACAGCTAAAAGACTAAGAATTTGCCAGGGTATACCTGGCAGATTTTTTAGTTATAAAGGAGAGGTAATAATGATAGATTTAAAAACAGGGGAGATAATAGTAAACTCAGATTTAATATTATCACCAAAATTAAGTCTTGAAGAGTTCAAAAAAACAAGATATTATACCGGACAAGATGAAAAAATGTACATGAGCATAGGAGGACCTCACAAAATAGACGGAAGAGATTTCTACATTAGTTTATATTTCAAAGATTCCTTCTTAAAAGAAGTTTCACTTGCAATGGACAGTCCACTTATAAAAGAATGGAATAATGAACCTAAGAGGAAAGAAATACATGATGAATACTTAAAAAGTAAAGGAATAAAATTAGAACGCAAATGGGATGAGGAAAATTATAAGGCAGATGTAGCAGAGTTTGACTGGGTAGAAATTGTATCATATTTTGAAACAAAAGGTTATACAAGCAGTATACTTGTTATTTACAAATAAACGTTGAATTAGACTAATCTGCCAGGATAGTCCCGGTAGATTAGTCTATCAAATGAAAAGGTTGTACATTATACAATAAAAATAATAAAATAGAAAATACAGCAAGAAAGAAATAAAAATACCAAGAATTTAATAATATAGATTGCGAAAGCAGCGGATGCAGCAGTAGATGTAGCAAAAACAGAGAAAGTTGTGGGAGTTGCAGAAAAAGCAATAAAGAATGTTTCCGAAAGTACGAAGGAAATAGAAACAGCCACTGTAAAAGAAGCGACTTCAAGCATATCAAAAGTTGCCTTAAAATGGATTGACGAAAATGGAAAATATATATGGCCGCTAAAGGATGAATTTGAAGGTACACTAGTAAGACAAAAGGAACCGTTTCCTCTTTTTGTATTATCCCTGATTAGAAACGTTTTTAAACATCCACTTTTTTTATTCTACTTTTGCAGGAAAACCGAGTTTCGTATCAAATCAAAATTATATTAGGAAAAGTTTAGTATAAAAGGAAGGGGTATATCATGGGAAATTTAAATGTTAACAAGAAAGAGAAGGAAGTATAGAAAGTGAAAATAAGAGAGACATAAAAAGAACGTTAAAAACGATCTATTTTCTCATCGCCGAGGGAGGGTTAGTGTGTCTTTTGGCAGTAGGGTTTAATACATTGAAGGTGGAATATAATTTTGTGTATGGAATACTGCTTGCGATTTTATCTTTTCCTGTTTTTGCAGGTGTTGTGTATTATCCTCTTAGGAAATACGCCAGTGAAAATTTGCGGTTTATTAACGCTTCCGTTGACGGATTTATTTCTGATTTAATATTAGTACTATCTTTCCTTTTTTTCGTACTGACATTTAAGATTTCACTATTAAAATTGGGTTAAAAATATATAGGAGGCAGTGTGCATGTCTAAAAAATCTTAGATGACAAGATAATGTAATATGAATGGGCGTAGCCCTTAAAAGCCTTTGTGGCGTTTATATATTTGGTGCCATTTTTTATTTAATGCCAGGCTTACGCCCATTTAATTTATATCCTTTTTACAGTAGCTTTATCAAGAAGATTTATCACATCCTTTATTTTACAAAGAGTTGTTCCTTCATTCATAACTGAAGCAGAACTGCTGGCTACTGCCCACTTTAATGCCTCTTCTACTGACTCATCTCTTTTATAAACAAAGCCTGCAAGAAAAGAGTCTCCGGCTCCTACGGCGCTTTTTACTTTTACTTCTATTGTGTCTATTTTGTATGTTTCTTTATCTACATAAGCAATAGCACCATCTTTTCCAAGGGTTACGAGCACATCATTTATGCCGTATTTTTTACTTATTTCTTTTGCCGCAGAAGGTACTTCCTCCTTTTTTAAATCTCTTCCTAATAATCTTGACAGCTCAAACAGATTGGGCTTTATGCCAAAAGGATGCGCTTTTACAGCTTCTTTAAGATTATCCCCATCAGTATCAACATATACCCTAAGGCCTATATCATTACATAGTTTTACAATATCAAAATAAACTGATGATACTAAACCTTCAGGCAAACTTCCGGAAGCTATAAGAGTATCTCCTCTTCTTGTTATTGCTTTTATCATGTCTATGATAAGGTCGTATTCTAAGCTTGTAAGGGGAGCACCGGGTAGGCTCATTCTATACTGGCCTTTTAAAGTTTGTATTATAATATTCATGCGCGTTTCTTTCTCTATTCTTATTGCTGAATAAAGGACCCTTTCTTTTTCCAGAAGGAATTGTATTTGATTTCCATTATTGCCTCCTAGAGGGCATATAGCAATAGAGTTACCGCCAATTTCTTTTATAACCCTTGAGACATTGATTCCTTTTCCTGCTGCATAATCTTCAATTCTATATACTCTTATTGTATCTTCAGGTATAAGCTCATCGGCATATAAGTATCTATCTAAACATGGGTTTAGCGTCAGTGTAAAAATCAAAATTATCTCCTCCTTATATACTCTTTTTTCCATTATAAACTATTAAAAGATGAGTTACAAGGCATTATAGTTTAAAATACTATATGAAATGATAATGGATTTTATAGGAAGCGAGTGTTATAATTATAACGAATCTTTGGTTGATATTTTTAGCTCTTGTATTTGACTTGATGTATGAAAAGAAAAAAGCTAAATGAAGAGAAAAATGCAGTATAAGAAGGGAGAAAAATTTTATGCGAGCAATAAATTTTTTAGGCAAAAATAACTGGTTATTTGCTGTTTTAACATTTATCATAAACATCATTTTTTATAAGGCATTGCCTGAGAATGTTGCTATTCAGTGGCACTTTGATGGTAGTATTTCAAATACTGTCTCTAAAATGACATTTGTTTTTATACTTCCTTTAATACAATTGTTATTTTATGGATATGTGAGACTTAGAGAAAAAAGCATAGGGGAGACACTTTATACATATTTATACGCTATTTTTGTTAATCTGCTTATGCTAATTGTAGATGTAATAATTCTTATAAAAATTTAAAAGCGTTTTGAAAGGGTAATTGTAATTTTAACTCTTTGAAAACATTTTATAGTAAAAATAAGTAAAGGTGGATGATATTAAGATGTCAAGAAGAATAATAAAATATTTTTATAAATGCGGTTGTATATTTCCAGTTATAACCTTTATTATAAATATTTTTGCATATAAGTATCTACCTGAAAGTATACACTTCAAAGGGATGCTTTTGGGAATATAAATTATACTGCATCTAAGTTGGAATTTATATTTTTTATACCTATATTGCAGTTGTTTTCTTATATTGCAATAAAATATCCCCAAGCAAAAGGAAAAAAGAAAATTTTTCATGGGACATATGATATTGCAGCAGGGGCTATACTTTTACTTTTTGACATTTTTCTATTGTATGTTTTTATACAAAAATAATACCTTTTCTGATTATAAATAGCTAGAACTGTAAGAAGGTAATTTGATAGAGATATGTTAAACTTAAGTTAAATTTTGATATGGTTTGGAAACAAAAGAAGGATTTTAAGGAATTTTGTAGAATTTATAGTATTGTGTAAAAAATTTCTTGTCTAATAACTTTATTGTCTCACACAGAGTATAAAATTATGGTTGCAGAAAATGAAAACGATGAGATAGGGGGTACTTTAAATGTTTTTTGTAATGGTACTTGTTGATATAATTATAATATTTTCGTTCTTGTTTATAGCACTGAGAAAAGGTGATATACATGTAAAAAACAAAATGTGGGTGTATTTGTTCATTTCAGGATTTTTATTTCAAATAATATTTTTATTGAGAAAACACTGGGAAGTTTATCTTTTAAGTTTAAACACTTCATTGTGGTATGTGCTTACAGTTGTGCAGGCGGATAATGCTTTTTGGGAAGAATTAGCCAAATTATTAGCTGTATTGGTTTTAGTATACTTTCTTGATAAGAATATGATGGTACAATTTAAAGATTTAAAATATTCTACAGCGATTTTTACATATACAGGGCTTGCTTATGGTATAGGCGAAGCGATGTCTTTGATGTTTTTGTTTTATAACCCTCAATATGGTCGAATTTTTGGAATGCAGTTTCCTGTAGGTTTAACTTTAGGCTTTGGTTATGTTTTAGAAAGGTTTTTTGCTATTTTAGCACATGGAATTATGGGAGGGATAATAGGAATAGGCTTTAGCAGTTATGTTTTCAATAAGAAATTCATTAGTCTTTTAATATATTTTATTATTGCAATGTTTTATCATATGTTTATTGATGGTTTTGTTATTTTATGCCAATATTATCTACAATTTTATTCGCTTTTTAATTCAATGTCGTTTTTAGTTTTGAGTATTTTATTAGGCTATGTTTTGCTTTATTTGCTTTATAAAAATGCTATTAAAAGGGAAAGGAGAGTCTAAGTATGTTAAAAAAATTTTTAATACCGGTTATAATTTTTACATTGTTTATTCTTGCAGGGTGTTCACAGAATGCAAAGCAAATGGAGATTGACAGGATTCCATGGGGAGATTATCACAGGCTTACTTATGATATTTTTGAAAATGACAAATTAATTGGCACAGCAGAATTTACAATTGAAAAGTCTCAAAGCACAAATACTTATGAGATGTCGTCTATCACAAAGATTGATTCAACACAACTGAATACTGGTACTACAGTTAAATCTGATACTCTAATGCCTGTAAGTTCTTACTACAATGTGATGTCAGCACAGGGGGATATAAAGATAGAGACTACCTACAAGGATAAGTGGAATATTAAGGCTGAAACTTCCAAAGGGGAGCAGAATCTAACTGTTAAACTTCCTAAATATTATTATGATAATGACTCCCTTCTTATGATTATGAGAGCATATCCATTTAAAGTGGGCGCAGAGTTTACAATATATGATGCAATAGCTTCAACTGCTCAGGTAATACCTATTACAAATAAAGTTGTGTCTAAAGAGAAAGTGACAGTTCCGTATGGAGAAGCAGAATGCTTTAAAGTTGAATTAAAGGCAGGAGCAGCTAAGCAGTATATATGGTATTCAGATGACGAAAATAGGCTTATGTATCAATATGACAATGGAAAACTTGTGTATAAGCTTAAAAAGGTTGAAAATAACAAATAAAATGTCTTTGAACAGATTCTTTATAATGGTTTTAGAATCAGCATGTTTTTACTTTTTGCAAACTATATATTTGAAAGGATGAGTTAAAGTGAGGTGAGATCTTGGTAGAAGATACAAAGTCTAATGAAATACTTTTTTCTTATAAAAAGTGCTTGGAAATAGGGCTTACAAAATCGTTAGATGCTCCATTAATATCTTTAGAAGAAGAGGAAATGAAAAGGAAATTACAAGAGAATAAAAAACTCATAAAAGTTTTTAGAAAATGTGTTAATAAGGTACGTGCACAATTGAAAAATAGATATATTTTCTTGGTGATAGATAGTGAAGGATTTCTTTTAGATGTTTTATACAACAAAAAAATATACAAGGATATTACTGACTTAGGCATTAGGAGAGGAACCTCTTTTAAGGAGGAAAGCTGTGGGACAAATGCCATTTCATTGGCTATGAAATTAAAGCAACCAATTTACTTAAAGCCGGAAGAGCATTATTGTGATATTTTCAAACAATGGTACTGTATAGCCACACCTCTTTATATTGATAATGATATAGTAGGCTATTTAGATATATCAACAATAAAACATAATATGGCAGATGAAATGATAGGATTTATAGATTTATTAGCATATAAAATTGTCAACGAATATAAAAGAGAAATGGATTTAGAAGCACAAGAAGAACTTGAAAAATTGACAGATAAACAGATTGAAATAATAAAAAAGTGTGCAAAAGGATACACAGAATTAGCCATATCGATGGAACTCGGACTAAAACCATCTACGGTAAAGTATCATAAAAAAGAAATTATTAAAAAATTGCGAGTAAAAAACTTTCAACAGGCGATTGCAAAAGCTATTAAGCTTAATTTAATAGATTAAATTTGGACTATACTTTTGTATAGTTTTTTTATTTTTTCGCCAAAACTATACAAAGATATAGTAGACATTGGAAAAAATGGATCGTAAAATAAAAATGAATAAAAAATTAGTTGAGTTAGGGGATAGTATACTGGAATAGAATGCAAGTATATAAAAAATAAAATTGTACCCATAAAGGAATTAATTGTGATGTGTGTTATAGTTTCAATGACGCATGGAAAATTTTAGGGCAGATTCTAATTGTATTGATTGTATTGAATGAATATAAATCAGAAAGATTTTAAAAAGTGAAAAAATAGTTATGTTTAAACATTAAAGCTTCTTCTTTATCCAATTGATAGAAATGAAGATATTAAATGAAGATATTATATGTTATTAAACTGAGAGGAGAATGTAAAATGAGATTCTTTCCGGTAGTTTTACTATTTATATTAATTTTAATAATCTTTACTGCGTGTAATGGAGGAAATTGGATGAGTTATCAGGTGAAAGAAACAAAACAAATTTCAAAACAACTTTCCGGGATTGAAAAGATAAAAATATACAATGGTGTAGGCGAAATCATATGTATTCCATCAAATGATTCGGAAGTAAAGGTATATATTACAAAAAAAGTCAGTGGTCAGGATAAAAGTTATGCTCAAGATGTGTGTAATAGGATATCCTTTTCGTTTTCAGTAGAGAACAGTACTCTTTCAATTAATGCAAAAATAGATGACAAAGAATTTTGGAAGTGGAAAAGTGATAATTATAAAGGAGATATTTCTATTGATTATCGTATTGAAATACCTAAAGAGATAAAAAATGTTACTTGTGAAACTGGAGTTGGAGATATAGATGTAAAAGATATAAGGGCTCGTTTTTATTTAAAAACAGGCGTTGGAGAAATCAAAGTAAGTGGGATTGAGCCAATCCTGAATAGTAAAATTGAAAGTGGTATAGGAGATGTAAAAGCTAAATTAGCCAACATTGAAAATGTTACAGAATTATATGTTAAAAGTGACTTGGGAGACATCAATTTATCAATACCGAAAAACTCAAAATGTAAGATTGATGCTGTTGTAAACAATCACAAATGTGATTTTGAGTCAGACAATAATGCAAAAGTTACTGTAACTGTAAGAACTGGATTAGGGGATATAAAGTTGAATAAGTTCTAATGATAAATATTAAAAAATTGGATATTAAGGAGGTGGTGGAAAATGAAATATATTATCAAACCAATAAAGGAAATAACGAGGGGTTATTGTATTTGGTGCTTTGGAAAATCATGTGGTAATGTATGTACAAATAATTGCGGCAGAGTTTGTTTAGTTGATTGCTTAGTGAATGATGCTGGAGATATGGAGGTGAACAATAAATGAAATTTATAGTTAGGCCTACAAAAATAAACACGAAGGGTTACTGCCTTTGCAACAATTGTATAAGATGTGGAGATAGATGTGGTTCAAGATGCGATGTTTTCGGCTAATTAATATCTAAAAGGAAATAAAACGGACATTAAATTATTAAAGTTGCATTGTAAGGGGAGATTTTTATGAGGTTTATTATTAGACCATCAAATGCCTTGAAAGTTGGGTATTGTTATTGCAATCAATGCGACAATTGCGATAAATGCGACAGCAAATGCGGACGTTATGTACCATGTTCAGATAAAATTTATTACGCTTAAGGCAGGTGAAGTGCAATGAGGTATATCGTTAAACCCGAAAGTAAAATAATAGTATCATATTGTTATTGCTCGGATTGTAGTAATTGTACTCCGCTATGTAACGAATGCAAAGTAAATACACCTTGTTCTTCTAAATGTCCAGCTTTTTGTGGTGCAATAATTTTTTAATATTTTATTGTTCAATAAGATAGTACTATTTATTAGGCAAACATTTTTGATAAAGTTGTCAAATAAAAGAAACCTTTTTAGAAGGGGGTGAAGAAATTGAAATACATAGTTAAACCGGCGCGAAATACAGTTTCTGGTTATTGTTATGGATGTAGTAGCCAATGTAACAACAGATGTGTCGAACAAACTGGTTGTAGTACACTTTGCATAAGCAAAAGCAAATAAAATTGAAAAAGACTGAAGAATAAAAGAAAGGAGGAACTAATAACTATGAAGTTTTTGGTCAAACCAACGAGTAAACTTGTTGAAGGTTATTGCCTTGGCTGTGGTAAACAGTGTAATAATGATTGTGGAAAACAGTGCATAGATAAGAGGTTATAAGCCTATAAGCCGGTATAATTTTACACATAATCAAGTAGGGCGATATAAGCGATATGCTGCTATATCATATAAATTTGAAGAAGCATGTCGCTTATACATAAATAAAAATAGTCTTTTTTATACTTTGGGAGGTGAATTTGAAATGAAAGTATCTAAATATAATATAATATTGACAATGGATGATGGTAAAAAGATAGCTTTTAATAGTATGTCATGTGCCTTAGCAGAAATAAACGATGATTTTATAGAAATTATTGAAAAAATTGATTCACTTCAATATGAAAAATTAGATGCTAAACAAAAGTTGCTTGTAGATGAAATGCTGGAAGGAAACTATATTGTCCATGATAATATAGATGAACTCAAGCTAATTAAATATAAACACTTGAGTGGCAAGTTCAACAATGAAAGTTTAGGATTAACGATAGCACCAACTCTTAGTTGCAATTTTGAATGTCCATATTGCTATGAAAATCCAAAACAAAGCTTTATTAACGAAGATGTTGTTAAAGGCATATTGGAGATGGTGTCAGAAGCCGCACAGAGAAAAAAAGTATATATATTACTTGGTATGGAGGCGAACCTCTTATTGCCAAGGATATATTGTTTGATATGTCTGAGAAAATGATAAATATATGTGGGGAAAACGAAACTAATTATAGTTCTTACATTGTTACAAATGGATATCTTATTAACGATGATATAGTAAACAAATTTAGAGAAATAAAAATTAGCGGTGCACAAATTACAATTGATGGACCACCGTATATTCATAATAAACGTAGAAAATTAAAAGGAAGCGACAAAGGAACTTTTGATGTTATTCTTTCTAATGTTAAAAAAATATTAAAAGCAGGAATTGATGTAACAATACGTGTGAATATTGACAAAACTAATATTGATAAATTGGAAGAGCTTTTAGATATATTGGAGATAAATGGTTTGAAAAATATCCAGCTAACTTTGGGGCAAATTACTGCTTACACTGAGGCTTGCATATCTGTTGCAGAAACTTGCTTGAATACGGAAGAATATGCAAAGGTTAATATAATATTTCAAGATATTTTGTATAAAAGAGGATTTATTTCTCAGGGATATCCTTACTATCCTGGGACAAAAGCAAATTATTGCACTGCAGATACTATTAGTTCTTTTGTCGTGGATCCTGATGGATATATGTACAAATGATGGAATGATATAGGAAATATTAAAAGAACTATTGGAAATGTAAAAAATTTTAAAGAAATATTAGAACATAATATGTATACAAGATATATAAACTATATTCTTTGGTCTCCTTTTGATCATAAAGAATGTATTGAATGTAAGTTATTGCCTATATGTATGGGTGGATGCCCTTATAATGGTGAAAAGAATGGTTCAACACCAGATTGTGAAAAATGGAAATATAATCTGGAAGAGATATTGAAATTAACTTATATGCAAAAAAAGGACATGCTTGAAGAGAATTTGGAACAAAAAGGAGCGTGTAGCTGCTAATTTTATGAATATAAATCTAAATTTTAAAGATATAAGAATGTTGAAGTATCTTTTATCTGATGATGTTTGGATTAAAAAATTGCAGAAAATAAGATAAGTATTCGACTTTTACAGTAGCGTCGATGTCCTTCTCTTTGAGTCTGTTAAGGAGATTTCTATTTATTTGGGTTTGGAGGTTCCCGAATGGGTTGTTGGTACATATTTTGATAAAAGAATAATTATGCTGGATTATGAAATTTGGAAAAATAAGGGTGTGGGGACATTTGGACAAATATTGCTTCATGAGTTTGTACATGTAGTAATAACTAAGATAACGAAAAATAGATGTCCTGTCTGGTTAAATGAAGGTATTGCTATGTATTTTGCTGAACAACAGGTAAATATTTTTAAAAAAACAAATGAGGACTTTTATTGTGAAAATATTTTTGAATTAACTTATGATAATGAAGAGCTTTATTTTATAAGTGCAATAACTGTTGATAGATTAATAAAAGTTTACGGGATTGAAACAATTTTATTTCGAATCAAAAATGTTTCTAATTACAAAGAAGACTATATTTTAGGTGTGGATAATATAAAACGAATAAGTTATCAATATTGTAGTTAGTGAGGGATTTTTATGGATTATTTAATTAGAGTTGCTAATATTAATGATTTGGATAGTATAGTAAAGCTTTGGGAAAAGTTATCGATTGATCAAATGAGTAAAGACCCATATTATAAAGGTGATTTAGTATTTTCTGGTGGTTATTCGCAGTTTAAGCAGGCGTTAAATAGTGATAATTGTTGCATATTTGTAGCGGAAGTTAATAATATTGTTATTGGATTTATAGAAGTTTGGCTTTATCAGAAAGATTTTTATTTTTTTATAGATGATTATGCATATATTCTTCATTTTTTTATAGATCCTGATGCAAGACGAAGTGAAAATATTTTGAGTATTATATATAATCTATTTGAGGCAGCACTAAATTGGGCTATTGAAAAAGGTAGTCGATATATAATTGCAGACGCTTTTGCTCATAATATCAGAATTATGAAATTATTAGAAAGAGTAGGGTTTGAAAGTTATAGGATTAGATATGTAAAAGAATTAAGTTCAAAGTAAAAAGACACAAAAACGGAGGTTATATTGATGAAATGTTTATTAAGAAGGATAATACCATTGATTAAGCCCTATTTGTTTTTTGAAATTTTAGGAGCAATTTTAACTATTTTATATACTTTTGCAGTTTTTGCTACACCTTTGGTTTCAAAATATTTAATTGATGAGGTAATTCCAGCAAAATCAATATATAAATTATACCTTGGTTTAGGTATCTTTTTGATAGTGTGTATAGCTCAACCAATAGTGGGATATTTAAAAGACTTGTTGTTTTTACATATTACAGAAATTATTACTCTAAAGATAAGGAAAAAACTTTTTTTAAAGCTAATTTATGCACCATTAAAATTTTTTGATGATACTCATAAGGGAGAAATAATCTCGAGAATAATCAATGATAGTAGAGGTGCCAGTGAATTTATTACAAACTTTTTTGTAATTTTTGTCAAAAATGTTTTTTTGATTATTGTAGTTATAGGCGGCATGCTATATCTTTCACCAATGATAACAGGAATAGTTATAATATTATTTCTTCTATTTTTTATTGTAAATTGGATATTAAGCAGACGCTTTAGTATTTTACAAGCTAAAGTTCAGCAAAACTATGATATGATTTGTACGAATGTAGAGCAAATGGCAGACTCAATATTGACAATAAAATCTTTTTTGGCGGAAAATAAAATATTTGATAAATATGAACAAGTTGTAACTAACACTTATAGAAATAATAAAAAAATAGGACATCTTAGTATTTTATTAAACAATTTGACTGGTGTTATAGTTATTTTATCATTAGTTGTTATTTATGGAGTTGGTGCATTGCAAGTAATGAATGAACATATGACACTTGGGACTATTATTGCTATAGGACTATATTTTCAGATTTTAGTTCAACCGACATACGAGTTATTGAATAATAATATTCATTTAAGAAAAGTAATACCTATTTTTGACAGGTTATATGAATATTTTGATTTAGAGAATGAACCTTTAAAAGATGAAATAATTTCATTAGATGGTGAAATTAGTGTAGAAAGAGTTTCATTTTATTACAATAAAAATGTTTGTGCACTTAATGATATTAGTTTTATTATAGAACCTAAAAGTTTTGTAGCTTTAGTTGGAAGATCAGGGTCTGGAAAGAGTACTTTTGTAAAATTGCTTTTAGGCTTTTACAGACCAACATCAGGGAAAATTAAGATTGGCGGAAAAGATATATTAGATATGGGAGTTAATGTTTTAAGGAAAAATATAAGTTTTGTTCCACAGGACATAGAATTATTTAACACAAGTATAAAAGAAAACATTAGGTTTGGTAAACCAACTACTTCAGATGAGGAGATTTTTGAAATTTGCAAAAAATTAAAATTACACGAAAAAATTATATCATTACCTGAGGGTTACGATACTATTATTTCTGAGAGAGTTAATTTATCTGGGGGAGAAAAACAAAGAGTTGCGATAGCGAGGGCATTAATAAAGAAACCCAAAATTTTCATTCTTGATGAGCCAGCATCTTCATTGGATCCTGAAAATGGAATGATATTAAGTGAAATACTTAAGGAAATTTCAAAAAATTGTACTGTTATAGTTATTGCTCACAGGATTACAACAGTAGTAGATGCAGATAAAATAATCGTTTTTGAGAAAGGTAAAGTTGTAGAAGAAGGTACACATAGTACATTAATAAACAAAAATGGTCTTTATTCTAAGTTTATCTTAAACAACAAGAATTTAAAACAAGTTATATGATTTTAGATGTTAATAAAAGATATCATCAGTGAGGTGCTGTCGATGAAAGCTCTTTTTAAATTGGCTTTACGAAATATCATTGCTAAAAAAGTAAGGTTTTTTATATTATTTCTTACTTTTATTTTATCTGCCGTAACTTTAATGGCAGCTATATTTTTTAAAGATGCGGCTATTGAATCCAGAGAAGAACAACTTAGAAATAATACATTGAATAGTCAAATAGTAATACTTTCTTCAAATGATAGAGATATTTATTTTAAGCCAGAGGATGTATTAAACAAAATAAAAAATATTGAGGGTATAAAATATACTGTTGAAAGATGTGGAGGTGTTGCTACATATCAAGATGAAAAAATAAATGTAGTTGGTGTCGACTTTAATAAACAATCACAAGTTTATTCATTCAATTATGTTAATCACATACAACTACCTGCTTCTGAAAATCAAATTGTTGTGAGCAAGGTGTTTTCAAAAAAGTATGGATTGAATATTGGAGATGTTATTTTATTATCTACTCAAAATAATGAAATAAAATTTAAAGTTAGCGGAATTGCAGAGGATAAAGGAATTTTTCAAGAAGGTAATATTGTTTTTGTAAATATTGATGCTGCACAAAGATTATTTAAAAAAGAAGGGTTGGTGTATTCTATTGGTATTACACTAAAAAATCTGGATAGTATTTCTGATGTTGCTAATGATATAAAAAAAGCCATTGGTTCTGGGTACATAGTTGAAGAAAGGTATGATATAGAAAGTTATAAAGCTTATGTTGGAACGATAAGCATAGCATTGAGTATTTTTAGTGCGTTTGCTATTTTCATAACTTTATTTTTAACATATTCTACTTTCAAGACAGTACTATATGAGAGGATTTCACAAATTGGTACTTTAAGAAGCTTAGGAGCAACTAAAATGGAAATATTTATAAGTACATATATAGAAAGCTTCATAATTATTACAATTTCCACTATAATTGGTTTAATTGTAGGTTTTCCTTTTTTGCATTTTATTCTTAAATTGATAGTTGAAGATGAAATTATAATGAAATTTAGCATTCTAAAGTTTATGTTAGTATTTTTTATGCTTTTGATTACAGGCTTATTAAGTGTTATTTTGTCAGTTTTGAGGATATTTAAAATTTCTGTAGTAGATATCATAAAAGGTAATGTGGAAAAACATACCAAAAAGAAAAATATTCTTAAAAATTATGCCGGAGCAGTGGTGATATTTGTGTCTATAATATTATTGATTTTAAGTGAGAAAATGGATAATGGTATTTTTTATCTTATCTCTGGAATTATTTTATTTTCGTTTTCATTTATTTTGCTTATAGAGTTTTTACATATTTTAATTAATAATACTTTATTAAAATTTATAAATTTACTGAGACCGGAAGCAAGATTGTTAAATAAAGAGTTTAAAAGAGACTTTTCAAGATCAGCGGAATCTATAATACTTATTAGTATAATAATTGGAATAGCATATCTTAGTTTTACTTTATCATATTTGGTCAAAGAAAGTGTAGATAAGGTATATAAAGGTGTTGATATTGTTATTAATACAGATTCTTCAATGGGGTCCTTAGATGAAAAATTATCCTCTATTTCAGGGGTTGATAAAGTTGTTTCGCAGTTAAGGGTAAAGGAACGTATCAGAGATATGGATGTAGAAATTTCAGGAATTGATACAGAGGAATATAAAGATTTTTCTTTTGAAATATATAAAAATGGTTCAATAGATGAATTATTTAAGCAATTAAATTATGGAAAAAATATCATAATTACAAATACATTTGCTAAGAACACAAATACTAAAGTTGGTGATTATATTCAAATTAAATCAAAAACAAAAGAGAAGGGAGAAAAATATAAAGTTATTGGAATTGTAAGTAGTTTTGAGAATATGGGCAAAGTTCTTTTTATATCTAAGGACAATTTTATAAAGGACATTGGTTCTAATGACTACACTTTATATTTATTAAAAATCAAAAAGAATTACAATGTTAGCCAAGTGGAAAATGGTATAACAGAAATGTTGGGTAAAGGAGCTTACTATAGTATAAATTCACTTGAAGAAATGAAAAAATTAAATGCTGAAGATAATAATAGATTGTTTTTAATAGTAAATGCATTATTTTTAATATCGGTGTTTATAAGTATTTTTAGTTTAAATAATAATCTTATTATAAATGTTTTGACGCAGGTTAGATATTTTGCAATAAAAAGAACGGTTGGGATGTCCTTAAAGCAATTGTTATTTAGTATAATAGGCGAGGGGGTTATTATAGGTTTTGAGGGAGGAATTTTTGGCTTATTATTTGGATTTTGCCTGAATCTATTTATTGTGAAAATTTTGTCGTATTATGTTGGAGATTTATCTTTTGGTTATAATTATTTAGTCTATTTAATTTTATTATTATCTTCGATTTTTATTGGTTTTATAAGTTCAATTTATCCTTTTATTAAAATTAGGAAGATTAATGTTGTAGAAGCAATAAAAGGAATAGAATAGGTAAAAAAAATAAAAATATAGGGAGGGACTAAAATGGCTATTTTAAAGACAGAAAAATTATTTAAAGAATACAATGTGGAAGGAAATGTGACAAAAGTTCTTAATGGTATTGATTTAGAAATTAATGAAGGAGAGTTTGTTTCTATTATGGGACCGTCTGGCTCAGGGAAAAGTACTTTGTTGTATGTACTTAGTGGTTTAGAAAAACCTACTTCTGGCAGTATCTTTTTTAAGGGAGAAGATTTAACTTTGTTAAATGATGATAAATTAAGTAAAATGAGAAGGAGGGAATTTGGATTTATATTTCAGTTTTATAATTTGATACCTAATTTAAACGTTGAAGAAAACATAACACTCCCCTTAGAACTTGAAGGAATAAATAGGAAAGAATATAATAGCAATATTGATAAAATTTTAGAAAAGGTCGGATTAATTGGAAAAAAGCAGAATTTTCCTTATCAATTATCCGGAGGACAGCAACAACGAGTGGCTATTGCAAGAGCGCTGATAATCGATCCTAAAATAATATTTGCTGATGAGCCAACTGGGAATCTTGATTCAAAAGCGGGAGAAGAAATTTTAAAGCTTCTGTATAATTTGAGTAAAGGAAATAATAAAACAGTATTAATGGTTACTCATGATAATTATGCTGCATCCTTCAGCGATAGGATAATTAAAATAAAAGATGGGGTAATTGAGTGAATTTCCCTCAATTTTTAAAATTGTTAGATTTATTGATTTGGATTCTACCTATAGACGAACTCTTTATGTAAATAAATGCGTTCAATACTTACGATACTTGGCATAATAATGGGAGTATTTTCAATAGTAACTATTGTTGCAATTAGCAATGCGACAACAGCGTATATGAATTCGTCTTTTGAAAAAATAGGTGCAAATGTAATTATGGTTCAATATAGACAGGCTGTAGTTCCTCAGAGCGATTGGTTAACGCTTGATGACATGGATGCTATTAAGAGGATAGTGCCTGAACTAAAAAATGTATATGCGCAATCTCAAACGATAGGTGAAATCGAAATAATTAAAAAAACAAGAACTGCAAACATAATTGGGGTTACCTCTCAATACAAAAGTTTTTTCCCTGTTGAGATGGCAGAGGGAAGGTTTATAAACGATTTTGATGTATCAGGTAGAAAAAATGTTGTTGTTGTAGATGAGAATTTTGCAAAAAAATATTTTAAAAATAGAGAGACTACAGGAAGTATAATTACTGTAAAAACTGCTTCAGGAGCTATTAACAATTTTAAGATTATAGGTGTGATTAAATTCGATAACGGTTTTCTTTCAGGTATAGTAAACAGTGATGATTTTCCTGTAACGTTGTTTATACCGCTAACTACACTTCAGAATATATCTGGTACTGGAAATAAAGTAGATGTACTATATTTTTCAACAACAAAAAAAGAGAACCTAAAGCAAATAAGTGATAAAATAATAAAAATTTTAGAACTCAAGCACAATAACAAAGACAAATACATTGCACAGACAATGAAAGATATCCAAAATATTATAAACAACGTACTGTCTGTAGTATCATCGGTACTATTAGTTATAGCAGCAATTACGTTAATTGTTGGAGGTATAGGCATAGTAAATATACTCCTTGTATCTGTAACGGAAAGGACAAGAGAGATAGGTATAAAGAAAGCACTTGGTGCACAAAAAAAAGATATAATAATGCAGTTTTTGGCAGAGTCAATTATTTTGACAGGGATAGGAGGCGTAATAGGCATTATTTTTGGCATACTGGCAGGCATGATAATATCACACCTTATTAAAATTCCTCCGACAGTTAATTTTAAAGTTGTAATTATGGCGTTTTTAGGTTCAATTGTGCTTGGAATGATATTTGGCGTTTATCCAGCAAAAAAGGCTGCAGACCTTGACCCGATTGAGGCATTGAGATATGAATAGCAATAAAATAGTGAGCTTAAAACTGAATCAAGAGAACTTGGGCTAAAGCCTGTCACAGTAAAGTATCATAAAAAAGAAATTAATAAAAAATTGCGAGTAAAAAACTTTCAACAGGCGATTGCAAAAGCTATTAAGCTT
>JBNAVY010000023.1:0-8955 GCA_049700195.1 Thermoanaerobacteraceae bacterium | reverse complement strand
AATTTAATAGATTAAATTAGACTATACTTTTGTATAGTTTTTTTATTTTTTTGACAAAACTATACAAAGATATAGTAGACATTGGAAAAAATGTATTATAGAATAAAAATGAATTTAATAATAAGAATTTGGTAATGCCTTTTTCAATTGTGGACAAGTGTTAATAAAGTAAAGTAAGAAAGGGGGGAAAATGGCTCCAGATTATACAACCCAAGGGAAAATTTGTTCTTCCTGTGCTATTTGTGCTATTTGCCTTGCAGATGGTCCTGTTCCAGATTTTGAAGGTACTGGACTTCTAGGTTTGTTTGGGCTTTGGACATATTAAACAAATAGTGTCCAGGGGAAAGAGTTATATTTTCTCCTGGACATTATAAATCTTTTATAAAAGGAGGATTGGTATATATATGGATATTAATGAATTATACGTTAGTTTAAATAGTGAGGATTATGAGTTATTAGAATTTCCTACTTATGGGATTTTAAAAAGTAAAAGAACAATTTATACAATTAAAGAAAAAGATGAAATACCTTTTTATAATAGTTTTAAAGAGCAAACATTAGAGTTTGTCAATAAAGATGCTGAAACTGTTTTAAAATTATGCGATGGAAAAAGAACAGTTGGAGAAGTTTTGTATTTATTTCCTGATAATGATAAAGTAAAACAATTTTTATTACAAGCTGTTCACAAAAAACATGTAATATTGAAAGAAGAGCCGCTAACTGAAGAGTTAACTATAAAAGGAACAAAAGATTTTTTTATGCCATCTCATCTTGTTATTGAACTTACAGATAATTGTAATTTAAACTGCATTCATTGTTATAGGATTAGAGACGGTAAAGAAAGTACTTTCATAGATGCTTAGAAATTGCAGATCCTTTTGGCAAATCTTGCAAATGAAACTGTTTGTGGTGTAGAATTAACTGGAGGAGAACCTACAATTCACCCGGATTTTGAACTAATAGTAAAAACTGCAGTAGAGCATTTTTCCATAGTTGGTGTTCTTACAAATGGAACATATCTGCCAGATGAACTATTAGAAAAGATATGTAATTACAATAATCAAATTTTTTGGAATATCAGTCTAGATAGCCATCAACCCGAATATCATGATAAGTTTAGGGGTAGAAGAAATGCTTGGTTGACTACCATCGAAAACATTAAAAAACTAGTTAAATACAACTTTCTAGTAAGAGTAGCAATGACTATAACTCCTGAAAATATTAAAACATTGAAAAAGTAGCAGAAATTTGTGTTAATATAGGAGTTAAAGTTTTTAGTTACAGTCCGGTTTTACCTTTTGGAAAAGCAAGGAATTTTTCTTGGAGTGCAGAGGATTTATGGGAATTGGCTAATGAAGAAAAAAAAATAAGAGAGAAATACAAGAATATTATTCCAATAGTAAAATTTGAAGGTTTTAATAAAAATTCAGTTTTTAAAAATTGTGGAGCTGGATGGAAATCAATAGCAATTGATCCAAACTTCAATGTCAGACCTTGTGTGATGGCAGATTTAAGTTCAGATGTAATTGGTAAAATAGATCCATACAATCCAAAAACATTTTTTGAAAATTATAAAGATATTGTTTACTTTTATGCAAATACAGATGTTCCTGAACGAGAGATATGTGGAGATTGCAAGTTTTTAAACTTTTGTACACCATGTATTTTAAGAGTTAGAAAAGTTATTGAAGAAAGACTAATAGAGATAGAAAAGTGTAAATGGGTTAATAAAATACAACCGGAATTTTTGCGATTTTTCCTCAATAACACTAGAGGTGATTTAAATGCCTAATGAAACATTATTTTATATTCTTTTTGGTATGTATGGATATGTTAGATTTACCTCTATAATTTGGAAAGGTAAAAGAGCAGTTAAAAATAACATAATTAATACTAATAGCCAAAAAATAGAAATATTAGATTTTTTGGATTTTGTGATAGGCTTAATTTCTATAGTAGTTGCTCTTGTATACTTAATTAAGTCGCATAATAATTTTCTTGTTATTTTATTTTATGGAATATCTTTGATTTTAAAAAGTCTAAGAAGACCTTTAAAGATTGCGCAAAAAAGTATAGTGTATAGGAAAATTTTTAACTATGCTGCTAATTTGTATATTATTATTTCAATGTGGATACTTGGTTTTATTCTTGAATCATTTAAAGTTTCAATGGCCTATGGTTGGGTGATAATCTTGTATTTTGGAACATATTTTTTAATTTGGAAATAGAATTATTTAAAAGTGATAATAATTTATTGTGGAGGTACGCGATGAAAATAATTGAAGTAAAAAAACTTAAAAAATCAATAAATGGGATTCCTGTTTTAAAAGATGTAAACCTAACGGTTTTTAAAGGAGAGATTTATGGTTTTTTAGGGAAGAATGGTGCAGGAAAAACAACGACGCTACGTATAATACTCGGTTTACTTAAAAGAGATGGTGGAGAAATAAAAATATTTGGAGAAAATTTGTCCAGAGGACATTTTAAAAAAATAGGAGTTATGTTTGAGTATGAGACTTTAAACCCGGAGTGGACAGTATTGGATAACCTTAAACAAACATGTTATATATATGGAATTGAGGAAAGGGAAATATATAAGTATCTTGATATAATTGAGTTTTCCAGAAATGATGTATATAAAAAAGTGAAGCAACTTTCTAAAGGGATGAAAAGGAAAATTTCTTTAATTAATGCTATCTTGCCGGAGCCGGAATTATTAATTCTTGATGAGCCTACATCCGGTTTAGATCCAGAAATGCAGCTTACCATAAGAGAGATTCTATTAGAGTTTAAATCGCAAGGCAAAACCATACTTTTTAGTTCTCACAATTTAAATGAAGTACAAAAAATAAGCGACATAATAGGATTAATAAAAGAAGGAGAAACATTGCTAGAAATTCAAATTAAAAAAGAGCTGTATTTAGTAGAGGGTAATTATCCTGAACTTTTGGATAACAAAGTAAAAAACAAGAATCTTTATGTAGTTGATGAAAAAGTAATTAAAGAGTTTAATATCCAAAAGTATCAAGCTATCAAAGATATTGAAGAATTATATATAAAGATTATGGGGATGGAGGTGTAAAAATGCTAAAACTTATAAGATTAGAAGTTGTTAATTTTTTGAAAGTGTTAATATTCCCTTTTATCCTTTTAAATTTGGTTGTAGCAATTGTTGTAAAAAATATGAAAAATGTTTTTGATTTATTTAGTTCTTCTTCTGATATTTGCACTTTTTATACTTTATTTCTTATGATTATAATTTCGTATGCAGCTGCTTTTATGATGACTATAAATTTTGAAAAAGAAAAATTAAGTAATCTCTATCATAGATATTTTGTTTTGCCTCTACCACCAGGGGTAATTTTTGCAATTAAACTCTTTCCTCCTATTATCTTTAGTATGTGTGTAGTATTAATTTGGGGAATAGTTATGTTTTTAATGTTTCACCCTGTTACATTGATTACTTTTATTATGGCGTTATGTAACGCTTTGATTTTTGTGATTGGAAGCATTTTATTAATCTTCTATTTTGATCTTACTTTAAAGAATGTTTCAATTGTATATGGAATTAAATTCATTTTAATATTTGTGCTTTCATACCTCCCCAATTTTATAGTTTCCCAGAATGTTTCTATAAAAGTTGTAAATTATAGTATTATTATTTTCACCTTTTTACTCTTTATTACGGGTATTATTCTTATTAATAATGTTGATTCTGAAAAAGTAATACTATCATGATTATAGTAATAGAAACATGAAAAGAACGTTAAAAACGATCTTTTTCTCATCTTCTTTTAAGATTCCAATATTAAAATTGGTTAAAATTGGTTAAAAATATATAGGAGGCAGTATCCATGTCTAAAAAATTATAAAAATTGTATTAGCAGTAATAATGGTCATAGGAGCTTCTTTTTTTCTAAGCTACATGCTATTTTATAATCCATCATATTCATACTCAGAGGTACACAATAAAGACAGAGAAAAGATTGATGAAAATAATATTTTAGATATGGTAAAATATGACATGGTATTAAAGAGAAAAATATTAGTAATTTGATGTAATTTTAACATATAGATACACAGGAAGTAATCAAAAATAAAACTCAGACTTCTGTTTTATTAGCCTATAGCAGAATTATCAATTGGTACATAATTAACCTATGGGAGATGAAAAGAAATTACTCCACTACCTGCTGCAATATTTTTATGATTTGAATTACGCTTTAACTGTTAGAAATATAAAAAGGTAATAAAGTATAATTATGTTAAAAACATGTTAAATTTTGCTATGGTTTGGAAATAAAAGAAGGATTCTAGAGATTTTTGTAGAATTTATAGTATTGTATTCCATTGATTTTTTTATTGTAGTTTGAGGGATTATACTTTGTATAAATTTTGCATAAACGGAGGATGAAAATGGATAGTATACTTTCTGTAAAAAATCTAAGAAAATATTATGGCAAGGTAAAAGCAGTTGATGAAATTTCTTTCGATATGTATCCAGGTGAAGTTGTAGGGCTTATAGGTCCAAATGGTGCAGGGAAAAGTACTACTTTAAAAACAATAATGGGACTTTTGAGAAAAACAGAAGGAGAAATAAAAGTTTGTGGTTATGACTATAAAGATAAAGAAGCAAAATTTAAGCTCGCTTATATACCTGAAACTCCGGATATATACCCTATGCTTACAGTTTGGGAGCACATGAAATTTATTGCTCTTGCTTATAAACTTGAAAATTGGGAAGGAGAGGCTTTAGAATACCTCAAAGCTTATGACCTTATGGATAAAAAGGATGAATTGGGAGCCAATCTATCTAAAGGTATGAGGCAGAAGGTTATGGTAATATGCGGACTTTTACACAAACCAGAGGTTATGCTTTTTGATGAGCCTTTTGTAGGACTTGATCCAAAAGCTATAAGAGAACTTAAAGATACTATAAAAGAGCTTAAAAAAGAAGGAAAGTCTGTACTTTTGAGTACACATATGTTAGATTCTGTGCAAAATATTGGAGACAGGGTGCTTATCTTAAAAACAGGAAAACTCATATATGAGGGCACACTTGAAGAAGTAATGAAAAAGGCAGGACCGGGAGGCTCGTTAGAAGATTTGTTTTTGGAGGTAACAAAATGAGTGAAATAAATGCACTTTTTATATTTGAATTGATGAAGATAAAAAATTCGATAAAGGATATTATCAGAAATCCAAAAAGAATACTAGTCTATCTTTTTATGTTTTTAGGATATTTTTTGATGCTTATTTCTTTCATTCTTGGGAATATGGATAATAAAGCAAAACTTTCGCAAATAAATGATATAAAGTTATCTTATTTAGAAGCTATTTTAGTCATAATGATACTTTTTGAGATAATGATTTTAATATACAGTTCTTTAAAACAGCCTGGAATAATAGTTGAAGATGGAGATATGACTTTTCTTTTTTCATCACCAATTGATGAAAGAAAACTATTTTTATGGTATATGATAAAAGGCGTTTTTAAGACTTTATTTATTTCTATATTTTTTGTGATATATTTACCTTTTATAGCGAATATGATGTCAACCACCAAATATTCATCAAATTTAATATATGTGTACATAGGTATTTTTACAAATATATTTGCTTTAGTGCCATTAAATTTTTTTATTTATTCAATTTCAATGAAATTTAATGCAAAAAAATTAATACAATATATTGTATCAGGTATTTTAACTTTAATTGCGGGTTTTGGAGTTTATTTTATATATAAAGAAGGGAGTTTTTTTGGTGCTATTAGTTATTTAACTTTAAATATATGGAATTATGTGCCTGTATTAGGTCCAACTAAACTTCTTATTCTTACATATTTTACTGGAGAATCTGCCCACTGTTTAGAACTTATTCTTATACAGTTATTAACAATAATTATTTTTACATTACTGGCTTTGTACTTTGCAACAGACTACTATGAAGAGGTTATTACGTACAGTGAAAGAGTAAGAGAAATAAGGAATAAAGTTAAAAAAGATGGATTTATAAGCTCTAGTGAAGAATCTGCAAAAACAAGAAAAAAGAAAAAAGATGTAGTAATTAAGTTACAGCCCAAAGGTCCATGGGCTTATATATGGCTTAAAATGGTTGAAAATAAAAGAAGCTTGGGTTCTATATATTTTAACTGGTATAATCTATTTTTATTATTAGCATCAATTGCTTTCGGGTATTTTTTGCCCAAGAATGAACCCACTGTTATATTCTCGTTATCCTTCTTGTATGTATACTTGGGGTGGATTTTAAGCTTTGCTTCTACAGTTAGGACAGAATTAAATAAAATGTATATATACACGATTCCAGGTGAAGGGATTGAAAAATTATTAGCTGTTAATTTTGTACCTTTACTTAAAGTTTTTATATCGGCAATACTTATTATTGTTCCGGCATCAATATTTATAAAACCTGGAATTTTAAATACTATTAGTGCAATAGTTTTTATTATAAGTTTTTCTACTTTGGACAGTTTTTCTGCCGCATTTATGCAGCTTTTACTTCCTTCAAAACAAGACCTTAAAGTAACAATGCCTTTATTTAAGATTTTTGGTTTTTTGTTTATACTTTTGCCAGTAGTAGCAGTAGCGGTTTTTTTAGGTGTGACAACAAGGAATATGTCAATAGGAGTTTTAACAGCTTCTATAATAATGTTTTTAGAAGCGGGAGTGTTTTTACTTTTTGCAAACTTTATATTTGAGAGGCTGGAGTTAAAGTGAGGAGGGGTAATTTTGGTAGAAGTTATTGGACTTACTAAAGTGTTTAAAAACATTAGAGCAGTAGACAATTTAAGTTTTAAGGTAAAAGAAGGAGAAATATATGGGCTTTTGGGTGAAAATGGTGCAGGTAAAACCACAACTTTAAGAATGCTTGCTACAATGTTAAAGCCTATGGATGGGACAGCCATTATTAATGGAAAAGACTTAATAAAAGAACCAGAAGAGATAAGAAAAGAAGTTGGAATACTTTTTGGAGGAGAAAGCGGTTTATACGACAGGCTTACTGCGAGGGAAAATATACTTTATTTTGCAGAGCTTCATGATATGGATAAAAAAGAGGCAGATAAAAAAATTGATATATTAGCTCGTAAATTTGATATGACTGAATTTATTGATAGACCAGCAGGCAAGCTTTCAAAGGGAATGAAGCAAAAGGTAGCAATTTTAAGGTCAATAGTACATGATCCTAAGGTTATGCTTTTTGATGAGCCAACGTCAGGACTCGATGTAGGTTCAGTAAGAGAAGTGCACGACTTTATAAGGTTTTGTAAAGGAGAAGGAAAGACAATTATTTTCTCAAGCCACAGCATGCCAGAGGTAGAAAAACTTTGCGACAAGATAGGTATAATACACAAAGGAAAACTTATAGAGGAAGGAACTATAAAAGATTTAAAGGAGAAATATAAAACAGACAATCTTGAAGAATTATTTATGGAATTGGTAGGTGAGAAAATTGAAGTTTAAGCATGTATACATAGTTTTGAAAAAAGAGCTAAAGGACATTTTTAGAGATAAGAAGACATGGATTGTTACAATTTTACTTCCTCCTCTTTTTATTCCTATAATGATGTACATAGGAATAGGTGGAGCAGAAAGCATATCAGAGCAAAAAATAAGCGAGACAAAAATAGTAGTTTTGGATGAAGGGAATAATGCAAAATTCATAAATTATTTAAAATCGACAGGAATAAGTATAGTAACTGGTTTGCAAAATCCCAAAGAAAGCCTTGAAAAAGGCGATATAAGAGCAATTCTAGTTATACCTTATGATTTTGACAAAAATATAGAAGAAGGCAAAAATGCTGATTTGGTAATTCAGGTAGACATGTCAAACATGAAATCTTCAAATGCAGAGAATATGATAAGAGGTCTTATAAAAGAATATGCGAATAATATTGTAAAACAAAGGCTTATAGCTAAAGGCATAGATCCCAAAATCTTGGATCCAATTGCAATAAAGACAGAAAATATTGCCTCCCAAAGTAAAATGGCAGGGTCTTTTTTAGCATTCATTGTGCCAATGCTTTTGACTGTATTGACGGCAACAGGAGGAATGGGAGCAGCTGTTGATTTAGCAGCAGGTGAAAAAGAAAGAGGTACCTTAGAACCTTTACTTACGACTTCTGCATCAAGGCTTTCTATAATGGCGGGCAAATACTTAGCCGTCACAACCATGGCGCTTATAAGTGCTGTAGCTTCACTTTTGGGACTTTTTGCTTCCTTTTCTTTAAATAAAGATATGGCATCTTTAAATGCCGATTTTAGGTTGAGTATAGGCGCAATAGTTGTAATGTTCGTGGCTGCCTTTTTTACAGCATCAATATTTGCAGCACTGGAGCTTGCTTTAAGTGCATATGCAAAATCTTTTAAAGAAGGGCAGACATATATTTCACCTTTAATGTTTATTGCAATAATTCCGGCATATTTGGTGATGTATAAAATGCCAAATGAAATACCTATATCTTATTTTACAATACCTGTATTTGGGACTATTTCAATATTTAAAGAATTGCTTTATGGAATTGTTAATATGACACACATAGGGATATTTGCATTTTCATCAATAGTATATGTTGTTATTAGTATATATATAGCAGCACTAATGTTTAAACAGGAATGGGTATTATTTAGGGTGTGAAAACTTTTACAAAAAACGCCGTGAACGGTTCCTATCATCTGTTTTTAGATGAAGTGAGCAGTCTTTTATATTTTAAATTATTACCAATTTGTAATTAAAATTTAAGGATTTCTTAATAAATTTTAACATTTAAAGAGGAATAATGGAATGAAAAAGATAGTAAAAGAAATGAATAAAGATAATTTTTATTGATAACAAAGGGCAGTTGTTCAATTGCATCACTATAAAATAGCTATTTATCATGTATAGCTAAACAATACTTTTTAAAAATCATTCCTCAACATCTAAAATGATGATTAC
>JBNAVY010000022.1:0-36854 GCA_049700195.1 Thermoanaerobacteraceae bacterium | reverse complement strand
GAGGGATTTATATGGAAAAAACAAAAACTCATATTATTGTAAAAGTAGGATTTCTTTCAGCATTAGCATTTATTCTTATGTATTTAGAATTTCAGGTTCCACTTTTCCCTGGCTTTTTAAAACTGGACTTTAGTGATCTCCCGGCACTTATTGGAGCTTTTGCATTAGGTCCTGTATATGGTGTTATGATAGAACTTGTAAAAAATCTAGTACATTCTACTGTAACACAGTCCGCAGGAATAGGTGAAATTGCTAATTTTACAGTTGGTTCAATATTTGTATATACTGCAGGTATAATTTATAATAGAAATAAAACTAGGAAAAATGCTTTATTTGCAATGATAATCTCGGTTTTTGTTATGGCATTTTCAGCATCTTTACTTAACTATTATGTATTTTTACCTCTTTATCAAAAAGTAATGGGATGGCCTATGGATGCTATAGTTGGAATGGGTAGGGCAGTTAATGGCAGTATTGTTGATGTTAAGACTTTAGTTGCATATGGTATATTTCCTTTTAATATTTTAAAGGGAGTTATGCTTGCAACAGTTACACTTCTTATATATAAAAAAGTATCGCTTCTTTTAAAACAATAATATAGATTACTTGATATGCTCTTCTTATGATAAACAGTGAAATAAATTAACTGTTAATCTTAAGGAGAGTATTTTTATAATATTTTATTTTTATTTGAAATAAATATGATGTATTATATAATGTAAATATAAAGTGCAAGGTGGTGTGAATTTGTGGAGTTAGAATTTATTTCAGATAATAGAGATAAAACCATTGAATTAGGTAAAAAATTAGGGAGATTATTGAAAGCTAAAGATATAATTTTATTAATTGGAGATTTGGGGAGCGGGAAAACAGTATTTGCTAAGGGTATTGCTGAAGGAATGGGAATAAGTGGATATATTACAAGTCCGACTTTTACACTAGTAAATGAACATAAAGGTAAAATTACTCTATTTCACTTTGATTTGTATAGATTATTAAGCTATGAGGAACTTTATGATATTGGATATGAAGAATATTTTTATGGAAATGGTGTCTGTATTATAGAATGGCCTGAAAGACTGGGGCCTTTACTTCCAGAAAATCGATTAGAAGTATTAATAAAAAAGGGCATTGAAGAAGATGAAAGAAGAATTTATTTAAAATCTTTTGGAAAAAGATATGAGGATATTCTTAAGGAGATGTTATGATGAAAATACTTGCTTTTGATTCATCTACTAAAACTGCAACTGTTGCTTTGGTAGATGAAAGTGGCATAATAGGTGAATATACAATTAATTTTTTGAGACATTCAGTAATATTAATGCCAATGATAGATGAATTGTTAAAAAGAACTGGATTAAAAATAAATGATATTACACATATTGCAGTGTCAGAAGGTCCTGGTTCTTTTACTGGATTAAGAATAGGAGCCGCTACTGCAAAAGGTTTGTCACATGCTCTTAATGTTCCCTTAGTAGGAGTATCATCCTTATTAAGTCTTGCATATAATGTTTCAGAGTTTGATGGTATTATATGTCCCGTTATTGATGCTTTAAGGGAAAGTGTATATACAGCAATAATAAAAGATAAAGATTTTAAAAATGATCCTGAAGTTTTTATATATTCAATAAAAGAACTTGCAGATATTTTATTAAATTACAAAGAAAAAATTTTGTTTGTTGGTGACGGTGCATTGATTTATAAGGAAAAGTTATATAGCATTTTAGGAGATAAAGGTTGCTTTTCATCAGAAATTAATAATATTTCACGAGCTTCATCTGTTGGAATCATTGCTATGGAGAAAATAAAAAATAATATGGTAAATAATTATAAAGATTTTAGACCTGTCTATGTTAAAAAATCTGCTGCCGAAGCTCGTGGTGGTCTTGGAGGAGTTAGTTGATGGGTATTATTATAAGAAATATGACGAGAGAGGATGTTGATGAAGTTATAGAAATAGAAAAATTAAGTTTTAGTACACCATGGTCAAAAGAAGCATTTATAACTGAAGTAACTAAAAATAGCTGTGCAAGATATGTTGTTGCAGAAATTGATGGAAGAGTTGTTGGATATGGAGGATTTTGGGTTGTGGTAGATGAAGGTCATATAACAAATATAGCTGTTCATCCTGATTTTCGCTCAATGGAAGTTGGAACGAGAATAATGGAAAGCTTAATAGAAATAGCGAAAAAAAGTGGAATTTCTGCTATGACCTTAGAGGTAAGAGCTTCAAATATAATAGCACAGCATTTGTATTCTAAATTTGGATTTAAGCCATTGGGGAGAAGGAAAAACTATTATCAAGATAACAATGAAGATGCAATAATAATGTGGAAATATGATATTTAATTGGTGGTGTAAAAAGTGACAAAAGATATATATGTTTTAGGAATAGAAACTTCTTGTGATGAAACTGCTGCAAGCATAGTAAAAAATGGAAGAACGGTTTTATCAAATATTATTTATTCTCAGATAGATACACATAAGAAATATGGTGGGGTTGTACCAGAAATAGCTTCAAGAAAACACATAGAGCATATTTCTGAGGTTGTAACAAATGCTTTAATTGATGCTGATTTAGAGGCCAAAGATATAGATTTAATTGCAGTAACTTATGGACCTGGCCTTGTTGGAGCACTTCTTGTTGGTCTTTCATATGCTAAAGCTTTAGCTTATGGCTTAAATAAACCGTTTATTGGAGTAAATCATATAGAGGGGCATATATCAGCAAATTATATAGATGATACATTTGCTCCTCCTTTTATATGTCTTGTTGCTTCAGGCGGGCATAGTCATATAGTTTTTGTTAAAGACTATGGTGAATATGAGATTATGGGACAGACAGTTGATGATGCTGCAGGAGAAGCTTTTGATAAAGTTTCACGAGCTTTAGGATTAGGTTATCCAGGAGGTCCGGCTATAGATGAAGCTTCTAAGCTTGGAAATATGGAAGCTATAAAGTTTCCAAAATCATTTATGGAGGAGGGAAATTTAAATTTTAGTTTTAGTGGTTTAAAAACATCAGTTTTAAATTACTTAAACTCAAATATTCAAAAAGGAATCAATGTTAAAATAAATGATGTTGCTGCAAGCTTTCAAAAAAATGTAGTTGAAGTTCTTGTTAAAAAATTAATTGAAGCAGCTCAAATTAAAGGTATAAATAAAATTTCTATTGCAGGAGGCGTTGCTTCAAATAGTTTATTAAGAGAAATTTTAGGCAAAGAAGCTTATAAACATAATTTAACAGTACATTACCCTGAAAAGATTTATTGTACTGATAATGGCGCAATGATAGCTGTTGCAGGTTATTATGATTATATTAAAGGAAAAGTTTCAGACTTAAGTTTAAATGCAATTCCATATTTGAAAATAGGGGAAAAATAAAATTGTTGAAAGTGTGGAAATCTGTCGAAATTTTAATTAAAACTACAATTAAAGGCTGTGGATAACCTTGTGGATACTGTGCTTAACTATATTTCATTGTCTTTACTGTAAAGAAATAGAATGAAAATATATTAAATATAAATTGGCTGTAATAGGCTAAAATTCAAACAATTATTAATTTTTAAGAATGTTTAATTTCAGTATAAATTTAAATTACTATTCTAAAGGGGTGTTTTTATGAACAACATTTTATTTTTGACAAAAGTCAATGAAAAGTACATGCAAGAATTAAAAAATACAAATTTCGATATTTTTTATGCACAAGATTATGATGATGCTCTTAAATACATTAATGATACAGAAATTATAGTAAGCTTTGACAGTGATTTTAATTCGGATCTTTTAGAAAAGGCGAACAAACTTAAATGGATTCATCTTTTGAGTGCTGGAGCAGATACTCTTCCATTTAATCTGCTTAAAAAAAAGAAAATATTATTAACAAATTCTAAAGATATACATAAGCATCAAATTTCTCAGCAGGTTTTAGGATATATGCTTATGATCGAAAGAAGTCTTGATAAATTTTTAAGAAAGCAGTTAAATAAAGAATGGGATAGATCTGTACAGGTTTCTGAACTTACGGAAAAATCTGTGCTCATAATAGGTGCAGGTAGTATAGGCGAAGAAATTGCCAGGCTTTTAAAAGAATTTGGAATGAAGACTTATGGTATAAGAAATTCTGGTAAGCCTTCTGTTTATATTGATAAAATGTACTCAAGCATTAAAAACTGTGACGTAATTGCAGATGTTGATTATGTCATAGCAATTTTACCACTTACAAAAAATACATATCATTTAATTGGCAAAAATATATTTGATACAATGAAAAAGTCAGCCTTTTTTATAAATGTAGGTAGAGGAAAGACTGTTGATGAAACTGTACTTATTGAGGCATTAAAAAAAGGGAATATAAAAGGTGCAGCACTTGATGTATTTGAAGAGGAACCTTTAAGTATAGAAAGTCCTTTGTGGGAAATGGAAAATGTTATTATAACACCACATGTTGCTGGCATTACACCATTGTATATGAAAAGAGCTATTGAAGTTTTAAAGAAAAATCTTGATTTTTATGTTAATGGAAAACCACTCATTAATCAGATAAATTTAGATAAAGAATATTAAAAAAAGGAAGATTTAAGTGCTTTATCAACTTAAATCTTCCCATTCTTTATAAAGTTCATCTAACCTGTTTTGTAAACTATTATATTCTCTTTGTATTTCGACGATTTCTCCACTTTTATATATATTTGAATTACACATTTTATTTTCAAGATGTTTGATTTTATCTTCTATCTCAATTATTGAATTTTCAAGGGTTTTAATATATTCTTTTTGCTTTTTTGTTTCTAATTTGTTTTTTCTTTCTTTTAATTTTTCATATTTTATCTGTGTTTTTGTTTTTTGAGAGTTTTCTTGTATTGTATTTTCAAGTTCGCTCTTTTTTTCCAAATAATAACTATAATTACCAAGGTATTCTTCTACGCCATTTTTTGATAAAATTAACACTTTTGTAGCAATTTTATCTATAAAATATCTATCATGAGAAACAAATAAAAGAGTTCCTGAATATTCTTTTAAAGATTCTTCTAAAACTTCTTTTGCTTTCAGATCTAAATGATTTGTTGGCTCATCCATTAAAAGAAAATTTGCCTTTGATAAAATAAGTTTGAGAAGTGAAACCCTGGCTTTTTCTCCACCGCTTAGAGTATCAATTGTTTTAAAAACTTCATCTTCTTTGAACAAAAATGAACCTAACAAGGTACGAACTTCTGTATGATTGAGGTATGGGTTTTCATCCCAAATCTCATCAATTATTGTTTTATCTTTACTTAAATTTATGAATTCTTGCTCATAATAACCTATGATAATATTTGTACCGAATTTAATTTCACCAGAGAAATTTGAAATTTTACCTGCAATAATTTTAATAAGGGAAGTTTTGCCAATACCATTTGGACCCAGTAAAGCTATTTTATCTCCTTTTTTAATTTCAAAACTTACATTTTCAAAAATAGTTTTGTCATATGAAAGTGATATGTTTCTAACATCTAATATGTTATTTCCGCTTTTATAATCGAAATCAAAATTTAACTTTATAGAATTTTTGTTAAAAGTTGGTTTTTCTATAATTTCCATTTTATCGAGCATTTTTTGTTTGCTTTCGGCCATACGAGAAGATTTTTCTCTTCTTCTGTTTTTTTGAATTAGAATCATTGACTTAATTCTTTTAATTTCTTTTTGTTGTTCTAAATAAGTTTTCAACTTTATATTCATTTCACTGTTCTTTTTTTTCAAATATTCTGTATAATTACCTTCAAAAGCAGATAAAGATTGATTTTCTATCTCAAAAATCCTATTTACTGTTTTATCAAGAAAATATCTATCATGAGAAATTATCAGAATAGTTCCTTTATAAAATTTAATATACTGCTCAAGCCATTCAATTGATGTGATGTCTAAATGGTTGGTTGGTTCGTCCAGAAGTAATACATCTGGATTTTTAAGTAGTGTTTTAGCTAGCATAAGACGCGTTTTTTGTCCACCGCTTAAATTTGCTACAGGTGTATCAAATTGGGACGAATCAAATCCTAAGCCATTTAAAACACCCCTTATTTTACTTTCAGCAGAATAACCATCTAATTCTTTATATTTATCTATTAAATGTGAATATTCAGTTAAAGTTTTATCTAAAATAGATTCATCAGTAGTTACAGATAATTCTTTTTCTTTTAATTTTATTTGATTTTCTAATTCAAAAATTGAAGAAAATATATTTTTTACTTCCTCATAGATACTATTTTTACTTGTAATTGCAGAGTTTTGTTCTAAATAACCTATATTTTTTGTTGCAATTGAGATACTACCTTCATCTTTATCCATATTACCGGTTAAAATTTTGAAAAGTGTTGACTTACCAGCACCATTTTCTCCTACAATGCCTATACGGTCATTTTCATTAACGATAAAAGATATATTTTTTAAAATTATATCTATTCCGAAACTTTTGCTTAAATTGTTAACAGTAATTATTGCCATAATATATACCTCCTAATATTATTAATATATCAAAAAAATTTATTTTGTAAAAGCTTTAAATAGTTGTAAGCTTTTTTAAATATATGCCGATATAATTAATGAGTACATTTAAAATGGAAGGTGATAGATTTGGATATAGCAACAATAGGAGGCATAGTACTTGGTATAGGTTCATTGATTTTTGCTTTTACATTAGAAGGGGGTACTGTTGCATCATTAATAGGAGTATCTGCTGCAATCATTGTATTTGGTGGTACAATAGGTGCTACCATAACTTCATTTTCAATGAATGATTTAAAAAAAGTTCCAATGCTTTTAGCAAGGGCTTTTAAGAATGAAGAAAATAATTATACAAGTATTATAAAATATTTTATATATTTAGCACAAAAGGCAAGAAGCGAAGGATTGTTAAGTTTAGAATCTGAAATAGAATCTGATGATATAAAAAAATTTGATCCGATTTTAAAAGAATGTATTGAACTTGTCGTTGATGGTTCAGACATGGAATTAATAAGAACTACTATGGAAAATAAAATTTATGTTGAAGATATGGAAGCAAAGAAAGAGGCAGGAATTTTTGATGCAGCAGGTGGTTATGCACCTACAATGGGGATTATTGGTACTGTTATGGGCCTTGTTCATGTTTTAAGTAATCTTAGTGAGCCAGATAAATTAGGGCCAGCTATAGCGGTTGCTTTTATAGCAACACTATATGGTGTGAGTTCTGCTAACCTTTTATGGTTACCTATTGGCCAAAAATTAAAAAACCGTGCACATATAAAAAGAACAGAAAAAGAACTTATATTAGAAGGCAGTCTCTCTTTACAAGCTGGAGAAAATCCTAAAATACTTGAAAGAAAGTTAATGACATTTATTACAGAAAAGAATGCGAAAAATATAAATTCGAAAGGCAGCGTGGAGTTAAATGAAGAGGCTGGAAGATGAATCTAAAGAGAATAAAGAACGATGGCTTCTTACTTATGCCGATATGATTACACTCCTTCTGATATTTTTTATTGTAATGTATACAATTAGCAATATAAATGCACAAAAATTTTCACAGGTTGCTTCTTCATTAAGTAAGACATTTACAGGCACTGACTATATAATTGGCGATTACAGCGGTAAGAGTATTGTACCTGGCAACATGGAAAAAAAGAGCAATCTTGGTGATGTGCAAAACCAGGTAAATGCATTTATAAAAGAAAATAATCTTCAAGGTATGGTAAGTGATTATATTGATGAAAGAGGACTTGTAATAAGTCTTCAGGATTCTCTTTTATTTGACTTGGGATCTGCAGACGTACATCAAGATGAAAAACAGGTATTAGTAAAAATAGGAACCATGTTAAAAGATCTTCCTAATCAGATAAGAATTGAGGGTTTTACTGATAATTTGCCTATACACAATAATAAATTTGATTCTAACTGGGAATTATCTGTGATCCGTGCTACAAATGTACTTAAAATACTTATTCAGGATTCGGGTATTTCACCAAATAGGATCTCTGCAATTGGTTATGGTGAATTCCGACCTGTGGCGCCAAATGACACAGAAGATAATCGCAAACTTAATAGACGAGTTGATATAGTTATAATGAATACAGATTACAATAAATGGGAACCAAAGCAGTAAAAACATTTTAGTTTAGTATAAGATAAATTTTACCTACAGATTCTGCTATGTTTTTGGACACTTGACAAAAATTTTACACAATTATATAATTCTATTACATAGTAGAATGGGGTGATAATATAATGACCAAAAAAACTATAGTGTCAATGGCTGTTGTAAGAAGGCTTCCAAGATACCATAGATATCTTGAGGAACTTCTAAAAAATGATGTAAGACGTATATCATCAAGAGAACTTAGCGAAAAAATGGGTGTGACTGCTTCGCAGATAAGGCAAGATTTAAATAATTATGGTGGTTTTGGACAACAGGGTTATGGATATAATGTTGAAGAATTATATAATACCTTGACAAAGATTCTTGGACTTGATAAAACGTACAATACAATTATTATAGGAGCAGGCAATCTAGGGCAAGCAATAGCTAATTATACGAGATTTGAAAAATCTGGATTTAATTTAAAAGGTATTTTTGACATAAATCCAAGACTATTTGGACTTAAGATAAGAGATGTAGAAGTTATGGATATAGAAACTCTAGAAAATTTTATTTCTCATAATAAAACAGATATCGGTATATTATGTATTCCTAAAGATAATGCACAATATACAGCTGATAGGCTTATAAAAGCAGGTATAAAAGCAATTTGGAACTTTTCTCCAATAGATTTAAATGTTCCAGATGATATTATACTGGAAAATGTACATTTAAGCGATAGTCTTTTTACATTGTCATATAGATTGAATGAAGAAGATTTTTTAAAAAAAGCTAAAAATAATGCTGATAAAATAAATGGATAATTTATGCCATTTATTTTTTTTATATATTATGGCATGATTTTTGCATATTAAATAAGAATAAAAACAAAAAAAGAGGAGGATTGTTATGGAATTTAAAAATCTCTCAAGCAAAATTAACGAAGGTATATTTATACTGACTATTGAAAGGCCAAAAGCTCTTAATGCATTAAACCGTCAGACTCTTATGGAAATAGAAGAGGCATTAACTTCAGCTTTTAATGATGAAAACGTAAAAGTTATTGTCATTAATGGATCTGGAAACAAGGCTTTTGTTGCAGGTGCAGATATTGCAGAGATGAAAAATATGACGCCTATCGAAGCTGTAGAATTTTCAAAATTAGGACAAAAAGTTTTCAGATATATAGAAATTGCAAAAAAACCTGTAATAGCTGCAATTAATGGATATGCACTTGGTGGTGGTTTAGAACTTGCTATGGCATGTGATATTAGAATTGCAAGTAAAAATGCGAAGTTTGGCCAGCCAGAAGTTGGACTGGGTATTATACCTGGGTTTGCAGGTACGCAAAGACTTCCAAGGCTTGTTGGTATCTCAAAAGCAAAAGAACTGATTTTTACTGGAGATATGATAAATGCAGATGAAGCATATAGAATTGGGCTTATATCAAAAATAGTAGAAGAAACTGATTTGATGAATGAAGTTTTTGAACTTGCTAAAAAGATTATTTCAAAAGGACCTTATGCAGTTGGAATTGCTAAAGAATGTATAAATAGAGGTACTGAAACAGATATTGAAACAGCTATGGAATATGAAACAAAAGCTTTTGGGCTTTGTTTTGCTACAAAAGACCAAAAAGAAGGTATGGTTGCATTTTTAGAGAAAAGAGCACCAAAATTTTAAATATGTAAAACAGCAACTAAACTCGTGTTGCTGTATCTATAAATGTTAAAAATATATCAATAAGGAGGGTTTTTTATGGATTTTTCTCAAACTAAAGAACAGAAAATGGTCAGAAAAATAATAAGAGAATTCGCTGAAAAAGAGATAGCACCAAGAGCTAAAGAAATTGATCTAACAGAAGAGTTTCCATGGGACAATGTTAAAAAAATGGCTAAAGCTGATATGATGGGTATACCTTATCCTGTAGAATATGGCGGTGCAGGCGGTGATTATATAAGTTATATTATCGCTGTAGAAGAAATATCCAGAGCTTGTGCAACAACAGGAGTAATATTATCTGCACATACTTCTTTAGGGTGTTATCCAATATATCAATGGGGCACAGAGGAACAAAAGCAAAAATATCTTTTACCACTTGCAAAGGGAGAAAAGCTGGGTGCTTTTGGCCTAACCGAACCAAATGCAGGGACAGATTCTGCTGGTCAGCAGACTACAGCAGTTTTAGAAAATGATCATTATCTGTTAAATGGTTCTAAGATATTCATAACAAATGGTGGCAAGGCAGAAATATATATAATTTTTGCAATGACTGATAAATTAAAAGGTACAAAAGGAATAAGTGCTTTTATTGTAGAAAAAGGATTTAAGGGATTTTCTATAGGTAAAATAGAAGATAAAATGGGGATAAGAGCTTCAAGTGCTGCTGAGCTTGTATTTGAAGATTGCATTGTTCCTAAAGAAAATTTATTAAGTAAAGAGGGTCAGGGCTTTAAAATAGCTATGATAACACTTGATGGAGGTAGAATAGGTATAGGCGCTCAAGCTTTGGGTATAGCTCAGGCGGCTTTAGACGAAGTGGTTAAATATGTAAAAGAAAGGCAGCAATTTGGACGGCCTATAGGAAAGTTTCAGGGCTTACAGTGGTATATTGCTGATATGGCTACAAAAGTCAGTGCAGCAAGGAATTTATTATATTATGCAGCATGGAGGAAACAAGAAAACTTAAGTTATACAAGTGAAGCTGCAATGGCAAAGTTATTTGCATCAGAGACAGCAATGGAAGTAACTACAAAGGCTGTACAAATATTTGGGGGATATGGTTTTACAAAAGATTATCCTGTTGAAAGATTTATGAGAGATGCTAAAATAACTGAAATATATGAAGGAACTTCAGAAGTTCAAAAAATGGTTATTGCGGCAAATCTTTTAAAAATGTGAGGTGAACAAGATTGAATATATTAGTTTTTATAAAACAAGTTCCTGATACAAATGAAGTAAAAATAGACCCTGTTACAAAAACTTTAATAAGAGAAGGAGTACCTAGTATAATTAATCCCGATGATAAAAATGCATTAGAAGAAGCTATTAGAATAAAAGAAGAATTTGGTGCGAAAGTAACTGTAATAACAATGGGGCCTCCTCAGGCTGAAACTGCTTTAATAGAAGCTTTAGCAATGGGAGCCGATGATGCTTATCTTTTGACTGATAAGGCTTTTGCAGGAGCCGATACTTATGCAACTGCCAAAGCTTTATCTAAAGCAGCAGAAAAATTTCAATATGATATCATATTTTGCGGAAGGCAAGCAATAGATGGAGATACAGCACAGGTTGGTCCTCAGATGGCAGAACAATTGGGGATACCACAAGTGACATATGTAAGAGAAGTTGTAGTTGACAAAGATTTAATAACAGTAAAAAGAGCTTTAGAGGATGGGTATGAAATAATAAAAGTTAAAACTCCGGTTCTTTTAACAGCCATAAAAGAACTTAATAATCCTAGATATCCATCTATTAAAGGTGTTTTCAAAGCATATAAGGAGGACAAAATAAATATTGTTACTGCTGACGATCTCGGCATAGATAAAAGCTATTTAGGCTTAAAAGGTTCACCTACAAAAGTTATAGCAACATCTACTCCAGAAACAGAAAGAGCAGGAGAAATGATACAAGGGAATCCAAAAGAAATAGCTGTAAAACTTGTAGAGAAACTCAAAGAAAAACATGTTTTGTAAAGGAGGAATCGAGCATGGAAGAATATAAAAATATATGGGTATTTGCAGAACAAAGACAGGGTAATATAATGGGTGTGTCTTTAGAAATATTAGGTGAAGCTAGAAAACTAGCCGATAAAAAAGGAGTAAAAGTAATTGCTGTATTAATAGGAAATAATATGAAGGAAACTGCAAAAGACTTAATTAATTATGGCGCTGACATAGTTTATTTAGTTGAATCAGAATTGCTGGCAAATTATACTACAGATGGATATGCAAAAGTAATTGTTGAGCTTGTTCAAAAATATAAACCAGAAATTATTTTATATGGTGCTACTTATATTGGAAGAGACCTGGCACCAAGGATAGCATCAAGACTTCATACTGGTCTTACGGCAGATTGTACAGGCCTTGATATAGACGAAAATGGACTTTTATTACAGACTCGTCCAGCCTTTGGAGGAAATCTAATGGCTACAATTATTTGCCCTGAAAAAAGGCCTCAAATGGCAACAGTAAGGCCAGGAGTAATGAAAAAACTTCAAAAAAATGAAGAGCGTAAAGGAGAAATTATAGATATTAAAATAAATATATCAGAAAATGATATAAGGACGAAAATTTTTGATATAATAAAAGAAGCAAAAGGTAAATTAAATATAGAAGAGGCTAAAATTATTGTTTCTGGAGGGAGGGGATTAGGAGGGCCTGCTGGATTTAAACTGATTCAGGAATTAGCTGATGTTTTAGGTGGTGTAGTAGGAGCTTCACGGGCTACAGTTGATGCTGGCTGGATTTCCTCAGATCATCAAGTAGGTCAGACAGGTAAAACTGTAAGGCCAGAGTTATATATCGCCTGTGGAATAAGCGGAGCAATACAGCATCTTGCTGGGATGGGACATTCTAAAATAATAGTAGCTATTAATAAAAATCCTGATGCACCAATTTTTAAAGTAGCAGATTATGGAATAGTAGGAGATTTATATAAAGTAATTCCTGCAATTATTGAAGAAATAAAAAGAGTTTCTTGATAAAGTATGGCATAAAATTTGCATATATAATATTAGTGGCAGCCGATCTTTCTGACGGCTGACCACATTAATTATTAATAAAAGGAGTGGTAATTATGAAAAAAGTTTGCATATTGGGTGCTGGCACTATGGGTTCTGGCATAGCTCAAGTCTTTGCACAAGGGGGTTTTGATGTTATAATTAGAGATATAGATATGAAATATGTTGAAAGAGGAATCAATACAATATCAAAAAATCTTCAAAGAAGTGTTGAAAAAGGTAAGATGTCAGAAGATGATAAAAAAATGATTTTATCTAAAATAACAGGAACTATTGATATAAATGATGCTAAAGATGTAGATATTGTAGTTGAAGCTGCTATAGAAAATATGGACATTAAGAAACAAGTTTTTAAAGAACTTGATAGTATCTGTAAAGAAGATGCTATACTTGCATCAAATACATCATCTCTTTCTATTACTGAAATAGCAAGTAGTACTAACAGGCCTGAAAAGGTTATCGGTATGCACTTTTTTAACCCTGTACCTGTAATGAAATTAGTAGAAGTTATTAAAGGGATGAAAACCTCTGAAGAAACATTTAATATTGTAAAAGAATTAGCGCATAAACTAGATAAGACACCTGTTGAAGTTAATGAGGCACCGGGATTTGTTGTTAATAGAATACTAATTCCTATGATTAATGAAGCTATTGGGGTTTTTGCAGATGGAGTAGCTTCTGCATCTGACATAGATGAAGCCATGAAATTAGGAGCAAATCATCCAATAGGGCCTTTAGCACTTTCGGATCTTATTGGGAACGACGTAGTGCTTGCAATTATGGATGTTTTATATGAGGAATTTAAAGATTCTAAATATAGAGCACATCCTTTATTGAGAAAAATGGTCAGAGCTGGTTTATTAGGACGTAAAACAGGAAAAGGTTTTTTTGAATATAAATAATTTAATTATGAAAAGGAGGATTTATATGAAAGAAGCTGTAATTGTAAGTGCAGTAAGAACTGCTATAGGAAAATTTGGGGGGACATTAGCAGGTATTCCGGTGCAAGACCTGGGTTCAGTAGTAATTAAAGAAGCTTTAAAAAGAGCAAATATTTCTCCGGAAAAAGTTGATGAAGTACTTATGGGAAATGTTTTACAGGCTGGGCTTGGACAGAATACAGCCAGGCAATCTGCTATAAAAGCCGGCATACCTGTTGATGTAACTTCAGCAACAATTAACATGGTATGTGGATCAGGACTAAGGACAGTTTCTTTGGCAGCACAGGCTATTATTGCTGGTGATGCAGAAATTGTAGTAGCAGGTGGTATGGAGAATATGTCAAGAGCACCATACCTTTTAAATGATGCACGTTTTGGATATAGAATGAATGATGGTAAAATAGTCGATTCTATGGTTTATGATGGATTAACAGATGTTTTTAATCAATATCATATGGGTATAACAGCGGAAAATGTAGCTAAAAAGTATAATATATCAAGAGAGGAACAGGATGAATTTGCACTCAGAAGCCAAACTCTTGCAGAAGCTGCGATTACATCAGGAAGATTTAATGAAGAAATCGTACCAGTAAAGATTCCTCAAAAAAAAGGAGATCCAATTGAATTTAGGACTGATGAACATTATAGGCCAGGAACTACACTAGAAGCCTTATCAAAACTAAAACCAGCTTTTATGAAAGATGGCACAGTAACAGCAGGGAATTCTTCTGGTATAAATGATAGTGCATCAGCAGTAATTGTTATGTCTAAAGATAAGGCAATAGAATTAGGTATTAAACCTATTGCAACTATAAAATCTTATGCTTATGCTGGAGTAGATCCGAGCGTTATGGGCTTAGGTCCTATTTATTCTACAAGGAAGGCTCTTGATAAAGCAGGCTTAAAAATTGAAGATATTGACCTCATAGAAGCTAATGAAGCTTTTGCAGCTCAAGCTTTAGCAGTTTCAAAAGAACTTAATTTTTATATGGATAAAGTAAACGTAAACGGTGGTGCAATAGCTTTAGGCCATCCTATTGGTGCAAGTGGAAACAGAATTTTAGTGACACTCCTTTATGAGATGAAAAAAAGAGGTTCCCATCTTGGGCTTGCGACACTTTGCATAGGTGGTGGCATGGGCATATCAATGATTGTAGAAATGTAAAATTAATAAAATAGTAAATTTTCCCCGGTTCATACCGGGGTTATTGCTTTTATAGATTATTATATATATAATATTATTAAAATTATGTATCATTTTGATACATTTCTTATCATTGAGGCGGTGAGAAAATGCAGGGTAATGTTGATAAATCCTTTTTATTCAGTAATGAGATGGAGTTTTTATTTAAAAATGTTTTTGATAAATTGCCAATAGCTTTTGATATACTAGATGAAAAAGGCAATGTAAAAATGATGAATAAAACATTTTTAGATTTTTTAGGATTAAGGAAAGAAGAAGTTATTAATAAATATGTCTTGGATGTTGATCGAAACTCGCGATTTCCTCTTGTTTTGAAAACAGGACAGAACGAGATTGCATATAAGCATAAGTTTGCAAATGGAAAAGAAGCTATTGTGCATAGAATTGCGATAAAAGATGGTGACGAGGTTATTGGCGGTTTTGGAATGATTTTGTTTGAGGATTTAAATGAACTTAGAAAACTCATAGAAAAAAACAGGCTTTTAGAGACTGAACTTAATCACTATAAAAAAACATTAAGAAAAATCCGTGGTGCCAGGTACTCGTGGGAGAATATTGTTGGGAAAAGTGATGCAATAATTGAGTGTAAGAAAAAAGCTATAAAGATGGCAAATATGAGTTCCAATATTCTTATATATGGAGAAAGTGGGGTAGGGAAAGAACTTTTTGCTCAATCAATCCACAATTCAAGTAACAGAAGAGATTATCCATTTGTGACTGTAAATTGTGCTGCTATACCAGAGCAGTTAATGGAATCAGAGCTATTTGGTTATGAAGAAGGCGCTTTTACAGGAGCTCAAAGAGGTGGCAAAATAGGTAAGTTTGAGCTTGCAAATCATGGTACTATCTTTTTAGATGAAATAGGTGATATGCCGTATACAATGCAGGCAAAACTTCTAAGAGTGCTTCAAGAAGGAGAAATAGAAAGAGTAGGTGGCAAAGAACCTATTAGAATTGATGTACGTGTTATTTCAGCAACTAACAAAGACCTTCAAAAGCTTATTAAAGAAGGCAAATTCAGAAGCGATTTATTTTACAGAATAAATGTATTAATGCTTAATGTTCCACCATTGCGTGAAAGAAGAGGAGATATTCCGCTTTTGATAGATCATTTTTTGTACCTTTTGGCTCAGAATTCTGGAATATACAAAAAAGTTTCTAAGGAAGTGTATGACATTTTAGAAAAATATGATTGGCCAGGGAATATCAGGGAACTAAGAAATGCAGTAGAGCGAATGGTTGTCAATTCGGAAGGTGATACAATCAGGAAAATAGATATTCCTCTTTATATTCTGAACAAAGAGATACCTGTAAGACAGAAAGAATCTGGACTTCAGAAAATGCTTGAAGAATTTGAAGAGAGGATAATACTTGAAACTTTAAAAGAGTGTAATTACAATAAATCACAAGCAGCGGAAATATTAAAAATACCAAGATCCAGGCTTTACAGAAAGATTAAAATGTTTAATATAACTGATATAAATGGAGCAAATTGATACTGTGTAGCGTTATGATACACAGTATCAATAACATATGTAAAGAACTATTATCTCATATTATGTCTTATTTTGGGACATATTTTATTAAAACATATGGAAACATTATCATTAAAATAAAATTTTTTATGTAAATTATATATATGTTACGATATTTTATTATAAAATATATAAAATAAAACTAAGAATATACAGGATTTAAGGACTATTTTTATTAATAAAAAATAAAAATAGTCCTTAAAAAATTTTGTTGGCATTATTTTTGCAATTAATATAGTCAAAATTAAACAAAGATTGAAAGGAGCAGCATAATGATAAAAACAATTGATAAATTAAAAATTGGAGAAAAAGACAGTATTATGAAAACTATTACAGAAACAGATGTATATTTATATGCTGGTATTACAGGGGATTTTAATCCTGCTCATATTAACCAACTAGAAGCTGAGAAAACGATATTTAAGGGAAGGATAGCTCATGGAATGCTGACTGCAGGTTTAATCTCTGCTGTTTTGGGTACTAAGCTGCCAGGACAGGGGACTATATATTTAGGTCAGGAGTTAAGATTTACAAAACCTGTAAAGTTTGGCGATACAATTAAAGCTGAGGTAGAAGTAGTGGAAATTATCCCAGAAAAAAACCGAGTTAAATTAAAAACAATTTGTACAAATCAAAATAATGAAATTGTATTAGAGGGCATAGCAACTGTACTCGCGCCAAAGGAGTAAGCAGAAATTATTGGAATGGGAGGCTATAAAATGTTGTTGCAACAATTAATTAGTGGTTTTGCTACAGGTGGATTATATGCATTAGCAGCATTAGGTCTTGTATTAATATATAAAACTTCTGATGTAGTAAATTTCGCACAGGGTGAAATGGCTATGTTTTCAACTTTTATTGCATATACAGTTATGACATCCTATGGAATACCTTATTGGGGAGCTTTTATATTGGCACTTTTATTTGCTGCAGTTTTAGGTTTTGTGGTAGAAAGATTTTTTATAAGACCTATTCAAAAAGCCCCAGTTTTAAGTCTTTTAATTGTAACATTAGGGCTTATGATGATTGTAAATGGTACAGCAGGATGGGCATTTGGCTTTGAGACTTATAGTTTTCCAGCAATTGTAGGAGGAGAATTTAAATTTTTTGAAGCAGTAATATCAAAAGCAAATCTTTTAACATTAGTCATTACAGTTTTTATAATGGGGATTTTATTTTATATGTTAAAATATACACTTGCTGGCATTGCGATTAGGGCAACGTCAGAAAATCCAACTATTGCAAGGTTGATGGGTATAGCTGTTAATCATGTTTATTCTATTACTTGGATTGTAAGTTCTATACTTGGTGCAATTGCAGGTATGTTGATAGCCCCAACTACATTTCTTGATGTAAATATGATGTCTTCCGTATTATTAAAGGCATTTACTGCTGCAGTTTTAGGCGGATTTACAACTTTTGTGGGACCTGTAGTGGGAGGTTTAATACTTGGAGTGTTAGAAAATATTGCAAGTGGCTATATTTCAGCACAACTAAGTTCAACATTTGCATTTGCTCTTATAGTTATAATGCTATGGATTAAACCTACAGGACTTATAGGACAAAAAGTTGGAAAGAAGGTGTAATAATGAATCTAAAAAAATATATATCTTGGATAGTTATAATTTTAATTGCTGTATTAATTCCGCCTATATTAAATTTACCCAGTAGTCTTCAATATCTTTTAGACTTATCACTTATATATGCAATTGTTGCAATAGGTCTTAATATTTTAATGGGTTATGCAGGGCAAATATCTTTGGGACATGGTGCTTTTTTGGCAGTTGGTGCTTATACTTCAGCATATCTAACACTTACACTTCATATGCCATTTTTTATAGCACTTATTTTATCGGGTTTGGTAACAGGTATTGTTGGTATTTTTTTAGGACTTCCTGCACTGAAGTTAGAAGGAAATTATTTAGCAATAGCCACTCTGGGATTTGGTGTAGCTGTAACACAAATTTTTGCTATATGGACTAGCTTTACTGGAGGCTTTTCTGGAATAAAACCTTTGAGACCTGATTTATTCGGTTTTAAATTTGATTCATATTTAAGTTATTACTATATTATCTTAATTTCAACTATTATTCTTATAATAATTACTTTGAATATTATAAGAACAAAAGTTGGTAGAAGCTTAATGGCTATGAGAGATAGTGAAATTGCTGCAAAGGCAATGGGAATAAATGTATCGTATTATAAAACATTAGCTTTTGGATTAAGTGCATTTTATACTGGGATTGCAGGAAGTTTATATGCTCATTTGCTTGGTTTTATGACTCCTTATGATTATGCGTTTAGTGTAGGGATGTCTCTTAATTTTCTAGCAATGCTTGTTATAGGGGGTATAGGAACAATAAGTGGATCTATAATTGGAGCAATAATAATGACGTGGCTTCCTCAAATTACCTCCAATTTACCTATAAAAAGCTTGGCACAAATTATTACAGGTGCAATTATAATAGCTGTTGTAATTTTTTATCCAAAAGGTATAGCATATGCAGGAGCTAGACTAAAAGATAAATTTAAAAAATTATTTGCGAATAACAAAGAAAAAATCGCAGTTAAGATTGAAAAGTGAGGGATAATGCATGGAACATTTAATAGTTGAGAATTTGACTATGGAATTTGGAGGTTTGAAAGCCGTTGATTCTCTCAGTTTTAGTGTTAAAAAGGGTGAAATTTATGGGCTTATAGGTCCTAATGGTGCAGGTAAAACTACTGTTTTTAATTGCATATCAAGATTTTATAATCCAACCTTAGGAAGAATTGTTTTTGAGGATAAGGAAATTACAAAGCTTAAACTTCATGAAGTAATAAAAACAGGGGTAGCCAGAACTTTTCAAAATGTTGAACTTTTTAAGCATATGACTATATTAGAAAATTTGCTTGTTGGACAAGTTGCATTTACAAAAGAGAACATATTATCCTCTGCCTTTATGCTCTCTTCTGTAAAAAAAGAAGAAAGAAGAATTAGAGATAAAGCTATGGAAATACTTAAAATTTTCAATATAGAAGACAGAGCGCATGAATATCCATCGGCACAACCTTATGGTATACAAAAGTTAGTAGAAATAGGTAGAGCCCTTGTATCACAACCACGGTTAATTATGTTAGATGAACCTGCTGCGGGTATGAATCACAGTGAAACAGACGAATTAGCTGAATTAATTTTAAAATTGCGAGATGAGTTTGGCGTTACAATACTTTTAGTAGAACATGACATGTCTCTTGTTATGAATATATGTGAGAATATTTGTGTAATGAATTTTGGTAAAAAAATATGCGAAGGCACACCAGAAAAAGTAAAATCTGATCCTGCTGTTATCGAAGCATATCTTGGAGGTGAAGAGATTGCTTAGTCTTATTGATGTTGAATCTTCTTACGGTTATGTCAAAGCACTAAAAGGAGTGACAATTGAAATAAAAGAAGGAGATATTGTTGCGATTTTAGGTGCTAATGGTGCAGGTAAAACCACTATGCTTAGAACAATATCAGGACTTTTAAAACCTAGTCGTGGGAAAATAGAGTTTATGGGAGAAAGAATAGATGGCAAATCTCCAGAGGTAATTGTATCTAAAGGCATTGTACAATCTCCGGAAGGAAGACAAATTTTTCCTAATTTATCTGTTTTAGAAAATTTAAAAATAGGTGCTTATACTAGAAAAGATAAAAATAATATTTTAAAAGACCTTGAAAGAATTTATCAGTATTTTCCACGACTTAGAGAAAGACAAAATCAAATTTCTGGTACTTTAAGCGGCGGAGAGCAACAAATGCTTGCAATAGCAAGGGCATTGATGGCAAAGCCTAAATTGCTAATGCTTGATGAACCATCATTAGGACTTGCACCACTTATAGTTAAGGAAATATTTGAATTTATAAAAGAAATTAATCAAGAGGGGGTAACAGTACTTTTAGTGGAGCAAAATACCAGACAGGCATTAGCAATAGCTAATTATGCTTATATTTTACAAACTGGATCAGTAGTAATGGAAGGTAAAGCTGAAGATTTAAAAAATAATGAGGAGGTGAAAGTAACTTATCTTGGAGGTAAAAGTTAAGGATTGAATATAAATTAAAATTATCATGAGGAGGATAATTATGGAAAAAAGTTTTATTAAAAAATTGTTTGTATTAGTTCTTGCATTTATATTTACATTAGGTATTGTATTAACTGGCTGTGGAAACAAAAATAGTGAACAGGCAAATACCCCAGCTTCACAAAAAGAACAAACCAAAAATGAACTAGCTCAGGGAGTGACTGATACAACAGTAAAAATAGGAACAACCCTAGCATTGACAGGGCCAGTAGCAGTAATTGGTACACCAATGCTTCATGGTATGCAAGCATACTTTAATTATATTAATGATCAGGGAGGAGTAAATAGCAGGAAAATAGAGCTAATTTACAAGGATGATCAATTTAATCCTGCTGTAACAGTACAAAAAACTCAAGAATTAGTTGAGCAAGATAAAGTATTTGCTCTTGTAGGTACACTTGGGACTCCAGGATTACTTGCATCAATGGATTATATAGTTCAAAAGGGAATTCCTGATGTATATCAAGGTTCAGGATCAAGTAAATTTGCAATTCCTTTCAAGGAGAATTATTTCCCTGTACAACCTAATTATACTACAGAAGGTCATGTGCTATCACAATATGCAGTTGATAATTTAAATGCAAAAAATATTGTAGTAATTTATCAAAACGATGAGTTAGGTACAGAAGGTCTAAATGCTATAAAAGAACAGCTTGAAAAACTTGGGAAATCCGACCTTTTGAAAGCTGCTGTTTCTTTTAACACAACTGATGTAGATTTTAGTACACCAGTATTAAAGGCGAAAGAAGCAAATGGAGATGTTGTAATACTTCTTGGTACAGCGAAACCTTTAGCAGGTATTGCCGTAAAGGCAAAGGAAATTGGGTATAAACCGCAATTTCTTGCGTCCTATGTTGTTTCTGACCTTACAATGTTTAAACTTGCAAAGGATGCATGGAATGGAGCAATAGTTGCAGGATGGGCTTACCCAATATATGGTAAAACAGAGAATGAACCTAAAGTTAAATTATTCCTTGATACAATAAAAAAATATTTTCCTAATGAAACACCTTCAGGATATCATGTTGCAGGATGGATTGCTGCTCAAACATTTGTTGAAGGTTTAAAAAGAGCTGGCAATAATCTAACTTGGAATGATTTTATAAAAGCTATGGAGACATTCAAAGATTGGAATGATGGTCTTGCTTATAAACTTACCTATACAGATACAGTTCATAGTCCGCAAAAGGCCATGTACTTTATGAAGGCTATATATAAGAATGAAAATGATTATACTTATGAGATATTTACTGATTATATTGAACCAAAATGATAGTTTTAACATTTTAGAAAGGGCTTTTTAAAAAGCCCTTTCTAAAAACTTCATAATAGGAGGCTATAAAATGCCCATAATCAGAGTTAATAATATTGGATTATATTATGAAATACACGGAAATGGTCAACCTCTTGTACTAATAGAAGGACTTGGTTGTTCGAAATGGATGTGGTTTAAACAGATAAATGAGTTAAAAAAGCATTTTAAGGTTATTGTTTTTGACTTGAGGGGTGTTGGTGATTCTGATAAACCTGATATGGAATATTCTATTAAGCTGTTCGCTGATGATACAGCGGCTCTGGTAACAGAACTTGGGTTTAAAAAAGTTCACGTACTTGGTGTTTCTATGGGTGGTTATATAGCACAAGAACTTGCTTTGGAATATCCTGCTCTTGTTGATAGGTTAATATTATGTTCTACTCATTATGGAGGACCAAATATCGTGCCAATACCATTATCTACTCTTAGCATTATGTTGAATGGAGCAGGTGCAGGTAATGCACTGGAAAATTTGCGAATTGCTATGTCTTTAAGTTTTAGCGATGAATATCTTTCTGCTTATAAAGATGAATTTGAACAAATTGTGAAATGGAAATTTGAAAAGCCGCAACCATTTTACGCTTATAAAAGACAATTTTACGCTGGATTAACATTTGATGAAGAATCAAGAGTTAATTTGATTAAATCTCCAACTTTAATAATGGCAGGTAAAGACGATAAAATCGTACCTTATGAAAATGCTCTTTTATTGCATTCAAAAATTGAGAATTCAGAAGTTGAATTTTTTGATAATGCAGGACACATGTTTTTTATAGAAAAAGCAGAGGGAGTGAATCAAAAAATTGTAGAGTTTTTAATAAAACCTATAGGAGGAGATGAAAAATGGAAAGAAAAGATATTAACGTAGGGATTGTAGGGACAGGTGTATATATTCCTGAGACATATATGACATCTGAAGATATATCAAAAGAGACAGGAATACCAGAAGAGATTATAAGAACGAAATTTGGGATTATAAGAAAGCCTATACCAGGTCCCAAAGATCATACTTGTTATATGGGAATACAAGCAGCTAAAGATTGTCTTAAAAGAACTGGTGTTGATCCAAAAGAAATAGACCTCATTATATATATAGGCGAAGAACACAAAGAATATCTACTTTGGACATCTGGTATTAAATTACAATACGAAATAGGAGCAGAAAATGCGTGGGCTTTTGATATGGCGCTAAGGTGCGGTACAGCAGTTGCAGCTTTAAAGATAGCGAAAGATATGATGGTTGCAGATGATAATATTAATACCGTTATGATTGCTGGTGGATACAGAAACGTTGACTTTATTGATTATAAGAATCCGCGCGTATCTTTCATGTATGACCTTGCTGCAGGAGGAGGAGCAATTCTTTTGAAGAAAAATTATAATAGAAATATTGTACTTGATGCATCAATTATAACTGATGGCTCCTTTTCTGAAGATGTTGCTGTTGTAGGTGGAGGGACAAAATATCCTGTAAGCCATGAAATGATTGATAAAGGTCTGTATAAATTAGATGTTTTGAATATAGAACATATGAAAAAAGGCCTTGAAGAAAAATCAATGACTAATTTTTTAGGTGTTATTAAAGAATCTCTAAGGAAAAGTGGCTATACGCAATCTGATATTGGCTATCTTGCTATACTTCATATGAAAAGGTCTGCTCATGAATTTATTTTAAATGAATTAGGATTATCTTCTGACAAATCGATTTACTTAGAAAACTATGGGCATATGGGTCAGATTGACCAGATACTTTCAACACAACTTGCCTTGGAAGAAGGAAAAATAAAAGATGGTGATGTAGTAGTATGGGTAAGTGCAGGGATAGGTTATGTATGGGATGCAATTACAATAAAGTGGGGACCTATAGAATAAATTTTATGGCATAAATTTTATGACAGGAGGTTTTAAAAAATGGATTTTAAAGAACTGTACAAGAAAAAGTTGGTTTCTGTTGAAGAAATTTTATCAAAGATTAGCAGTAAAGATGAAATTGTATCTGCTATGGCCGCTTCTGAACCTCAAGGCATTTTAAGTAAACTATATACTATAAAAGATAGAGTTGAAGATATAACAGTTGTTGTATGTTTGCCAATGAAGAATTATGATTTTTTTATGGATCCTTCGATGAAAGGTCATTTTCTTACTGAATCATGGTTTTATACTGCAGGACTCCGTGAAGCACATAAATACGGGACGGTATCTTTTATACCAAATCATCTTCATTTAGCATCAACAAAGAGATTATATTATAAAAAACCCAGGTTTTTCTTAGGCACAGCAACACCTATGGATAAAAATGGATATCTATCGTTATCTTTAGGTATTACTTATGAAAAAGATATTATTGAGAATGCTGATTATGTTGTTTTAGAAATAAATGAAAACCTCCCAAGGACATATGGCGACACACAAATCCATATAAGCCAAGTGGACTTCATTATTGAAAATCATGCTCCTGTTCCTGAAATTCCTATTGTTGAACCAAACGGAAAAGACAAAATAATAGGGAATTATATAGCTGAGTTAGTAGAAGACGGTTCAACGATCCAATTGGGAATAGGCGGGATACCAAATGCTGTAGCAAAAGCACTTTTAAATAAAAAAGATCTTGGCATACACACAGAGATGTTTACGGAAGGAATGGTAGATTTATTTGAAGCCGGAGTAATAACCAATAAGAAAAAAACCTTATGGAAGGGGAAATCCGTAGCTACATTTGCACTTGGTACTAAGAAACTGTATGATTTTATAGATGATAATATGGGAATTGAATTTCAACGAGGGGTAGTTGTCAATGATCCATATGTAATAGGTAAAAATTATAAAATGGTATCTATAAATACTGCACTCCAGGTAGATTTAACAGGTCAAGTTTGTTCAGAATCCCTTGGAATAAGGCAATTCAGCGGCACGGGAGGGCAAGCAGACACAGCAGTAGGGGCTCAAATTTCGAAAGAAGGGAAATCAATAATAGCATTGTACTCATCTGTAAAAAATGATGCTATATCTACAATTGTTCCTGTTCTGACAGAAGGCTCTGCTGTAACTTTATCGAGAAATGATGTAGACTATATTGTTACAGAGTATGGTATTGCAGAAATGAGAGGACGGTCAATAAGAGACAGATTAAAAAATTTAATAAATATTGCTCACCCTAAATTTAGAGATGAGCTTAAAGAAAAGGCTAAAGAGCTTATGATATGGTAATATTTGAATGTTAAAGTAAAATGACGATGAAGAAGGGAGGATCAATTTATGAGGAGGGTAAGAGTTTTTCCTTTATTGGTAATAATATCATTATTATTATTTCAAGGACATTATAAAGCAACATCATATTTTGACCCAACACCAATAAAAACTTTTACAGATTCTAAATACTGGACTAAAGTAGAACTTTTAAGGGATAGCAATCCTAATATAGGACAAGAAAAATTCATAACAGATAATCAGCAGAAAGATCCAGAAATCATCAAAGAATTTAACAACAATCCTCAACCAAATTCACAATATTTTTTGCTACACTATTCATCAGGTTGGGATACAGGTACAAAGCCATATCCTGTTATTCTTGTTCACGGTGCTGGTTCTGATGCAAACTTTTTTGCAGATCCTAAAAGGGATGGTTCGATTACTGGCTTGATGCAATATTTATCACAAAAAGGTTATAAAGTTTTTGTTGTTACATTTGCACATCCACATGGGGATAATTACATTCAAAGAGAGATTCTTGCTGATGCGATTCAGAAGGTTAAGGCTGTAACAGGAGCAAGTAAAGTTGATATTATAGCACATAGCAAAGGTAATATGTCTGCGAGAATGTATATATCAAATGTCAAAAAATCATGGGGAGTTGATTTTGGAAAAGATGTGAGAAGATATATTCAACTGGGAGCCCCAAATGGCGGAATTGATTTTACTTTTAGAAATACAAATATGTCATGGGGTATAATGACAACTGGGGGATTTGGACCTGTTCCTTATACTGATATGTTGATTTATGGATTATGGTATAATACAACCTATCACAGTATATATACAGAAGGTGGCGCCTATCCAGGACAACTTCAGATGTTAGCAAGGTGGGATAGTGTATATTCTCTAAATACAACACAGCAAGATTGGTATACAACTTATTATGGAGGATGGGGTTATGCTAGTTATTCCTATGGGATAGATTATGCAATAAAAGAAGGTGGAAATCTTATTAATACATTGCAGAATTCTTCTGTAGATCCTTCTGTAGAAATATCAGTGCTGGCTGGAGATTATAATTATATAAATGGTGTTCCGTGGGAGACTACAGGGCCAAGTGATGGATTAATATTTGTAAAAAGTGCTACTGATACATCGGCAATGACAAAATCAGGAGCAAAACTTTTATCGAAAGACGTATACCATTTAAATCACCTTGAGCTGGCATATGATAAATCAGCTATGGATTGGATAGATTCACAATTGTCAAAATGACAAAAGAAATTTTTTTAGAAAAAGTGAATTGTATTTTATAGATGATAAAAATAAATGGGGGATTAAAATTTATGTGTAGAGTAATATATAAAAAAATTGCTTTACCAAATGGAGAGGAAATTGGTTACAGAGAACGAGAAGGTGGAAAGGATGTAATAATTTTTGTTCATGGTAATCTAGTCTCATCAAAATATTGGGAAAAATTTATGCAAAGATTTCCTGAAAATTTAAAACTTTATGCAGTAGATTTAAGAGGAGCAGGAATCTCTTCATATAACATGCCTATTGAAACTATGAGGGATTTTTCTCAAGATATATGGCTTTTTACGCAACAAATGAATATCAAAAAGTTTATTCTTGTAGGTTGGTCTATGGGTGGAGTAATTTCTATGCAACTAGCTGCTGACCACCCTGATGCAATAAAAAAATTGATCCTGGTAAGTTCACCATCTTGCAAAGGTATACCATTTACAAAAAAAGATGAAGAAGGTGGAGTAATACCGGGTGAATATTGGAAAACAAAAGAAGAAGTATTTAATGATAAAGTACAAGTTTTGCCTATAGTTTATGCATTGAGATCGGGGAACAGAGAAATAATGAAAAATATTTGGGATTCTGCTGTGTTTAACCATAAAAAGCCTCAAGAAAACTATTACGAAGAGCTCATAGAGGATATTTTTACAGTAAGAAATTATCCTGATTGTGCATGGGCAACTCAGATTTTTAATATATCACACATTCATAATGGAGTAGTCATGGGTACAGAAGAAGTAGATAAACTAACAATGCCTGTATTGTTATTATTAGGGGAATATGATTTAATTGTAAAAAAAGAGTATATTGATGAAACAGTAAAAGAAATAGGAGAGAATAGTTATGTTGTAATTATTGAAAAAGCAGCTCATAGTGTGTTTATTGATAATGAAGAACAAACATTAAAGGTTATGCTAGACTTTATTGGGAAATAGGAAAGGAGACAAATATATGAGAAAAGCACGAATTATAGGAGTAGGGAGTTATCATCCAAAGAATTTGATAACAAATGAAGAACTGTCAAAAAGAATAGGTGAGCCAATAAGTACAAATTTTGAAAATAAGGTTGGAATACTTCAAAGGTATATAACTGGTCAAGATGAAAGCACTGCAGATCTTGCATATGAAGCAGCTAAAAGAGCTCTTGACATGGCAGATATATCAGCGAAGGATATTGATTTAATAATTTTATCAACAGATACTCCCGAGTATATTACACCTCCAACTTCTGCAATTGTACAAGGAAGGCTTGGAGCAACAAATGCTGGCTTTTTTGATATAAATGCTTCTTGTGCTGGATTTGCAGGTTCTCTTGCAGTTGCATCAAAAATGATTATGGCTGATGATTCATTAAATAAAGTATTAGTTATTGGTGCATATAACATGAGTAAATTTGTTGACTATAATACACCGGGACTTTCTGCTATATTTGCAGATGGTGGAGGAGCAGTTGTACTGACTTCAACAGAAGAAAATGCGGGATTTTTAACATCTAAATTTATAGGTGATGGTAGCCAGTATGATTTTCTAGGTATATATGATGGTGGTGCAAAAAATCCGTTTAGAAAAGACAATCCTAAAGACCAGTTTTTAACATCTTTCAAACCTCTTCCTCCAGATAGAAACCTAAAAATGTGGCCACCTATTGTAAAGGAAGTTGTGGGAAAAGTTGGTTATAAAGTTAAAGATATTGATCATATTTTTTTTACTCAGATAAATAAGTCAGTAATATTAGAAGTTATGGATAAATTGGGATTAGATCGATCAAAGGCAACCACTATTATGGGAAAATACGGTTACACAGGCTCGGCTTGTCTTCCTATGGCTTTAGACGATGCAGTAAAAAATAATAGGATTAAGAGAGGAGATCTAATTGTTTTTGTAGGCTCAGGAGTAGGATTTTCTATGGCTGCATCAGCTTTTATATATTAAGCAGTGCATATCTTGGTGAATAATATGGGGTGATGAAATGACCCTTATTGATGCGTTTAAAAAAATAGCACCTTTTATTAATACAATGACAACAGAGGATCTAGGCATATCAATATGTGATGTTAATGAATGCGTATTATATTTACCTGGCAAAAAAATAAATCATAACATAAAGGTAGGAGATCTTTTAAAAGAGGGTACTGCTATATATGAAGCAATAAAAAGTGGAAAACGTATTGTTAGAAGAGTAGGAAGCGAAGTGTATGGTTTCTCATATATTGCCATAGCATTTCCGCTGGTAGAAAACGGTGTAATAATAGGAGGAGTAAGTATATTTCAATCGACAGAAAAGCAGGATGAGATAGCAAATATAACCGAAAAAGTATTTTCTTCATTGCAGCAGATTTACTCAATGATACAAGAGATATTTTTAATTTCAAAAAATGTATCAGAAATAGGAGAGGAGGTCTCAAAGCTTGCAGAATATGCAAAAGACAATGCTCAATCAACTGACGAGCTTATAAATTTTATTAAACATATTTCTTCAGGCACAAATTTATTGGGCTTAAATGCGGCAATAGAAGCTGCAAGAGTTGGTGAGAATGGTAAAGGGTTTTCAATAGTTGCAAATGAAATAAGGAAGTTATCTATGTCAACTAAAGACTCTGTAGAATCTATAAACAATGTGCTTATAGAACTTAAAGAAATAAATTATAAAATTTACAATAATATGGGAAAAATAAAGAATACAAATACGAATCTATATAAACTTATAGAAAATGCAAATAGCGAACTTGAAGAAATAAATAAAATGTTTGAAGAACTTTATAATAAAACAAGACTTTATTAAATAAAACAATAATGTATACTTGGAAGTAAAAATATTTTATCTAAATTTCTGCTGATTTTGCTTCCAAGTATAATTTTGATTAAGCTTTCATCATTTAAAAGGGGAGATTTAATATTATGTATAAAATTTTGATAATAAACCCTGGTTCAACATCAACTAAATTAGCAGTTTATGAAGATGAAAATGAATTATTTAATGATACAATAAGGCATTCAAACAAAGAATTAAGCAAATACAATGATATTATTGATCAAATGGATTTCAGAGTGGAGTGCATACTTAAAACACTTCATGATAACAACTTTTTATTGTCAGAATTTGATGCAGTAGTAGGTAGAGGAGGTTTGCTAAAACCTGTTGAAAGTGGTACTTATATTGTAAATGATATCATGATAAATGACTTAAAAAATGGTATTCAAGGACAACATGCCTCAAATCTGGGAGGTATAATTGCACGTTTGATAGCAGATAAATATGGTATTCAGGCTTTTATAGTAGATCCAGTTGTTGTTGATGAACTGGAAGATGTGGCGAGAATTACTGGTATTCCAGAAATAAAAAGAAAAAGTAGATTCCATGCCTTAAATCAAAAAGCAGTAGCAAGGCGCCTCTCAAAGGATATTAGTAAGGAGTATGAAAAAGCAAATCTTATAATAGCTCATCTTGGAGGAGGCATATCGGTAGGTGCACATAAAAAGGGAAAGATTGTAGATGTTAACGATGCTATAAATGGGGATGGACCTTTTTCACCTGAGAGAGCTGGGGGACTTCCTGCCCTTGATGTTGCAGACTTATGCTTTAGTGGTAAATACGGTTATGAAGAGATAAAAAAGATGATAAATGGGAAAGGTGGTTTGACAGCTCTTCTTGGTACAAATGATGTCAGAGAAGTATTAAAAAGAATAAATAACGGAGATAAATATGCTAAACTGGTATTTGAAGCAATGGCATATAGAGTTGCAAAAGAGATTTGTAGCATGGCAGCTGTTTTTAAAGGACACGTAGATGCAATAGGAATTACTGGAGGTATTGCATATAGTGATGAATTTGTAACACTTATAAAAGATAGAGTAAATTTTATAGCTCCTATTTATGTATATCCAGGAGAAATAGAAATGCTTGCACTTGCACAAGGAGCATTAAGAGTATTAAACTCAAAAGAAACTTTAAAAACATATTTCTGAAAAAAAAGCCTCTATAAAGGGCTTTTTTTAGTTGCTTTATTTTTATTGACATAATAGTTAATCCAAATTAGAATTAAAAATGAGTACAATATTTCTAAAGGGCGGTTTAAAATGGATAAATTAAATTTTGCGGAAGTGTTTTTATTTTCTGTACCAGAAGCTATAGCAATTACAAGCATTATATTTGGGTTGTCAGGTATAAAAATTAAAAAATTAAAAATTTTTTATATAGGACTTATTACAGGACTAATTTTATATTTTATAAGACCAGTTATAAGCAGTTACATTTTAAATGTAATCATATATACTTCAATATTAATTTTACTTATTATATTATTCAAATTAATGGATTTTTTTAGAGCATTTATAAGTACAATTTTAGGAATTTCTATATATTTAATTATAGAGTATATAAATGTAACAGCTATACAATATTTTTTCAACATAGATCCAACAATTTTTCTTAAAAATTATTATATAAGATTTTTATGTTTTTTGCCACAATTAATCTTTGCTTTTATTATTTCATATTTAATACGAAAATTAAACTTAAAGCTTTTTATAGATGATTAGGTGGTGGTGTTATGCTAAGATTAGTTATAGCAGAAGACGATGTAAATTTTAGAAGAGAATTAATGAATTATTTTACAGAGATAGATGATATTATAATAGAATATTCAACAGAAAATGGACAAGATGCTTGGGAAGCTATAAATAAAATCAAACCTGATATTGCCGTATTAGATATTGATATGCCCGGTATGAATGGATTGAAATTAGCTAGTAATATTAGAGAAAAATATGATAATATAGAAATAATTTTTATAACATCATATGAGGACTTTGTTCGTGAAGCTATAGAATTATATGCAGCAGATTATATTGAAAAACCTCTAAATAAAGAAAGGATTAAAAAAACTATTGACAGAATAAAAAACAGAAATATTGACATTGGGAATATGATACCATTTAAATCCGGGATTGATATAAAAATCATTCATCCAAAAGATATATATTCTGTTGAAGCTTGTGACAAAAAAACAATCGTATGTACAACAAATGAAAAGTTTATTTCTGAATATTCTTTAAAACAATTAGAAGAAATATTAGACAAAAATTTATTTTTTAGAAGCAGCAGATCTTTTTTAATAAATATATCAAAAGTAGATTCTTTAAAAGAATACAGTCGAACATCTTTTGAAGTTGCATTTAAAAACAAGAATTATAAAGCATATTTATCAAAAGATTTATATAGTGAATTCAGGAAAAAAATAAAAGATATTTATAAATAGTAGGTGAAGATATGTTAAAAAATATTTATAAAAATGCAATAATGCTTTACACTGTTCAAATGATATTCATTGTAATGCTTTTAAATAATAATTTTATGAAAAGTTTAGATATTTATCAGCCTGCAAATAAAGAAGGATTTGAAATTATTTTAGGTATAATTATATTTATACTTAATATAGTATCCATTTTTGTTTTGAGAGCATTATATTTAAGAAGTAAAGAAGAACAGCAGTTTTTAATAAGTAAAATAAAATTTAAATTTATAGAGGAGCAGAATAAAATATTTAGGCAAAATCGCCATGACCTTAAAAATCACTTAATTATAATTGCACAATTATTAAAGGAAAACAAATTAACAAAGTTAGAAGAATATTTAAACTCTTACTTAGATGAAATTGATAAAAGTTTAATATCAATAAATACTGGTATTAATGAAATTGATATATTGCTTTATTCTAAAATAAGCAGTGCAAAGCAAAAAGGGATAAATGTTGATTTTAAATGTACAACTATAATAAAATTAAGTAAAAAAAACATATTAGATCTTATATCTATAATGGGTAACATATTTGACAATGCCATTGAAGCTACAGAAGATTTAAAAGGTGGTAAATACATTAAAATAAATATATGTGAAGATCCTATTGATTATATTATTAAAATTTCAAATAATTTTAAAAACGAAAATAAAATTAACGAACTTGAAGTTTTTGATGAAGGGTTTACAACAAAAGAAGGTAATGACAGAGGTGAAGGTCTTAAAATTGTAAAGAAACTTGTTGAAAAGTATCATGGGGAAGTAAAAGTTAATATAAATGATTCGGAATTTTATATACAAATAGAACTTCCAAAATTTGCTCTAGGGGGTGAAAATGATTAATATAGAAAAACTTTCGGAAGGCATTATAAATAGGTTTTTAAAAAAACAAAACCTCAACGAGATCGAAAAAGCTAAAATACAATATGGCTTAAGTCTTATTATAGGGATATTAATTGAATTTATATTTGTTATATTAATTTCTATGATTTTTAAATCCTCATATTATACTTCAATTATAATGCTTTCATCCTTATTTCTTCGCATTGGTACGGGAGGGGCTCATTGTTCTACATATAATAAATGTGTAGCTTTTACTACAATATATTTTATACCTTTTAGTATAATTGCAAAATATTCCATAAAAATTTTACCTGAAATATATATTTTTTTTATAAGTTCAGCTTTGTTTGCTTTTATTTTTATTTTACTAAGACATTATTTGTTTTACAAAATTTCCATGTTAATTATGTTGATTGTAAACATAATATTTTTCTTATTAAACAAATATTATGTTCTTGGGTTTTTATTTCTTTTATCAATAGGATTTTTTATGCAAGCTTTTATGACTACATCTACAGGATTAAAATTTGTTAATTATGCTGATAAACTTATGGATAAGATTATGGCGAAAAATATATTTTCCAGTGATATGTAAAATATTAGTAGAAAAATGCACTTTCACGCTCTATACAGCACTTTTACGCTAAAATTCACAATTTATATTTTACTTGTTATATAATATTACTTGTAAATTTAAAAATCAGGGAGGTGCAAAAGTGAATACAAAAAAAGTCAGTTTTACTTCTATCGTTGCAAGTTTGCTGGCGTTTGTAGGAACTTTAGGATTGGCATCTACGACTTGTATCGGATGGTTTTATAAACCACAAGTACCCGATATTTTAACTAAAAAGCAGTAAAATTTAACATCAACCCTTCCCCAAGGTTGCATTTCAACATTTTTCTCTTTTATAATATAAATTTTATGGATTTATGTTTATTTATGTAAAGGTACAAAAGCATTATAAATTTTGCAAGAGTACTTAAATTAAAATAATCCATAAAAATGCGCTGATATTTCAGCGTTTTTTTTTATTCTAATTTATATTGACTATTTGATATTAAGGATAGTATAATAAAGTAATTAATAGGGTAGGGGGGTATAAAGCTTCTCCTGATTTAATAAATTTGTTATAATCTTTGTAATTTTTATTTGAAAAAAAGCTAAAAAATCGTATAATTAATAATGTAGTGCAATTTTAAAAATAATGTTATAATCAAAAGATTTACTGAAATTTTAGTAGGGGGTAATTTATTGAAAGTTTATTCTTTTGTCGGTGAAAGTGGCACAGGTAAAAGTCATCACGCTTCTTTTGTTGCAGGTAAATATGGTATTAGATATATCATAGATGATGGCCTTTTAATAAAGGGGAATAACATTATCGCTGGTGTTTCTGCAAAAGCTGAAGCAACCAAAATTTCTGCAATTAAAAGGGCTGTTTTTACTGAACCTAAACATGCTGCAGAGGTCAAAAAAGCAATTGAAGAACTAAAACCAGATAAAATTATGATTTTAGGTACATCTGACAAGATGGTAGATAAGATTGCTTTAAGATTAGGACTTCCTACTATAACTACAAGAATTTATATAGAAGATGTAGTTTCTCAAAAACAAATAGAAATTGCCAGAAAAAAACGCATTTCAGAAGGCAAACATGTTATACCAGTTCCTACTTTTGAAGTTAAAAAACAATTTTCAGGATATTTTTTAGATCCGTTAAGAATTTTTAGAAGAAATAAAGGCGGCTTTTATGAAAAAACTGTAGTGAGACCAAATTACAGTTATTTAGGGAATTATACTATTTCAGAAAATGTAATAAATACGATTGTAATTAATGAAATACGTTTTTTTGAAGGTGTTTATAAAGTTAACAGAGTCGTTATGGAAAATAATAGTGATGGTATTATAATAAAGATTGATTTGTCAATGGAATATGGCTTTGAAATGATACCTATATTAAAAAAGGCTATTATTGCAGTAAAAAAGCAGGTTGAGCATATGACAGCATTAAATGTTATTAAAATAAAAGTCTTTGTAAAGTCTATTAATATTAAACAAAAAACAAATATCAAAGAAAAGGGTGTGTGATATGTACAAAATTGTAAGAAAAGAGATATTAAACCCTGTAGTAAAACTCATGGATATTGAAGCTCCAAGAGTTGCAAAAAGTGCTAAACCGGGTCAGTTTGTAATTATTCGAATTAATGAAAAAGGGGAAAGGATACCTCTTACAATTGCAGATTATGACCGAGAAAAAGGTACTGTAACAATTGTTTTTCAAGAAGTTGGGAAATCCACCAAACTACTTGGTACACTTAATGAAGGCGACTATATACAGGATTTTGCAGGACCTTTGGGAAACTCAATGGAAGTGGGAAAAGAATCAAAAAAAATATTGGGAGTTGGTGGAGGCGTTGGTATTCCCGCTCTTTATCCCAAACTAAAAATGCTTCATGAGCAAGGTTATAAAGTAGAAGCTATTTTAGGTGGTAGAAGTGATGAATATGTAATTTTTAAAAAAGAGATGGAAGCTGTTTGTGATAAAGTATACTATGCGACAGATGATGGATCCCTTGGAACAAAAGGTTTTGTAACAGATGTTTTAAAAGAAAGACTAGAAAATGATAAAGATGTTGACATGGTAATATCTGTTGGTCCAGTTATAATGATGAAGAATGTTTGTAAAATGACAAAAGAGTATGATGTACCTACACTTGTAAGTATGAATCCACTAATGGTAGATGGTACTGGTATGTGTGGAGGATGCAGAATTGTTGTAGGAGGAGAAACTAAATTTGTATGTATGGATGGACCAGTTTTTGATGGTCATCTTGTAGATTTTGATTTAGCCATGAGAAGACTTAATACTTTTAAAGAGGAAGAAAAACAGGCTATGGAGCATTATGAGCATGGAGGTGGTTGCTGTGGCCATTAAAAATAGAGTACCAATGAGTGAGCAAGATCCAAAAGTAAGGATTACAAATTTTAATGAAGTGGCTTTAGGTTATACAGAAGAAGAAGCTATAGAAGAGGCTTCAAGATGTATACAGTGTCCTAAACCAACCTGTGTTGAAGGGTGTCCTGTACATGTAAGAATACCAGAATTTATAAAGGCTATTACTGAAAAAGATTTTGATAAATCTTACAAAATAATAAAGAGTACAAACACCCTTCCTGCTGTATGCGGCAGAGTATGTCCACAGGAAGAACAATGTGAAAAAAGCTGTATATTAAATAAAACAGGGAAACCTATTGCTATAGGAAGGCTTGAAAGATTTGTTGCTGATTATGCATTAAAAAAAGAAATTGAAGAAGATGTAAAAATAGAAAAAAATAAAAAAAAGGTTGCTATAATAGGTGGAGGACCAGCTGGGATTACTTGTGCTTCAGATCTTTTGAAAATGGGTTATGATGTTACTATTTTTGAAGCTTTGCACAGTCTTGGAGGGGTTCTATCATATGGAATACCCGAATTTAGGTTACCTAAACAAATTGTAGAAACTGAAATTGAAAAAATTAAAGAGATGGGTGCAAAAGTAGAGACAAACGTCATAGTTGGGAAAACAGTAACTATAGATGAACTTATGGATGAAGAAGGTTTTGAAGCAGTATTTATAGGTACTGGTGCAGGACTTCCTAAACTAATGGATATTCCAGGTAAAAATCTCAATGGTATATATTCTGCCAATGAATTTTTAACTAGAGTAAATCTTATGAAGGCTTATAAATTCCCTGAATACGACACACCTGTAAAAGTGGGTAAAAAAGTTGCCGTAATTGGGGGAGGTAATGTTGCTATGGATGCTGCACGATCTGCCCTGAGGCTAAAAGGTGTAGATGAAGTTACAGTTGTATACAGGCGTTCGAAAGAAGAAATGCCTGCAAGAAAGGAAGAAGTAGAACATGCAATTCAAGAAGGTATTAAATTCCAATTCCTCTCAAATCCTGTAAGAATTAATGGAAATGAAAATGGATGGGTTACTAGTATGGATATAGTTATGATGGAATTAGGCGAACCTGATAGTACAGGAAGAAGAAGACCAGTCGAAATACCGGGTTCAGAATATACAATAGAAGTTGATACAGTAATAATGGCATTAGGTACAAGCCCTAATAATTTAATTCCATCTTCCACAAAAGATATTAACATACAAAAATGGGGCGGAATCATTGCAGATGAAACTGGTAAAACCTCTAAACCGGGAGTCTTTGCAGGTGGAGATGCAGTAACTGGTGCAGCTACAGTTATTCTTGCTATGGGTGCTGGTAAGGAAGCTGCAAAAGC
>JBNAVY010000021.1:0-39297 GCA_049700195.1 Thermoanaerobacteraceae bacterium | reverse complement strand
TTTTTGTACATAAATATATTCCACTTTTTGTGCAAAGATATATTGACATTTACAATACATGCTTAGCCTCAAGTCAAATATCGAACAAAATGAAGCAAAACTCAAAGAAATTAAAGCTAGTTTGAATAATGTAAATGTAGAAAAATTCACAGCAGATACCATAACTCAAATAGAAGATAATATATACTCCGATGAAAAAGAAATAGAGAAATTAAAAGGAGACCTTCAGAATGTAAATCTTGCAATTGAGGATTATATTATAAAATCTCCAGTAGATGGGAAAATTGATATGATAACGAGTATAAAAGAAGGGGATTTAGTACAAAGTGGATTAGAAATGGTTAAGATTATTCCAGATAATCCAGAATATATAGTAAAACTTTATATTTCTAACAAAGATATTGCAAACGTAAAAGTTGGTCAAAAAATAAAATATCATATTTTAGCTTTGCCTTATCAAGAGTATGGAGAGCTGTCAGGTGAAATAGTAAAATTAAGTATAGACTCGAGATTAGACAAACAAAGTGGGCTTAATTACTATGAAGCAGAGGCAACTATTGACAATAAACCTTTGTACAATCGTAAAAGAGAAGAGAAAAACATAAGAGTAGGCATGATAGTAGAAGCCCATGTTATTGGCCATAGGGAAAAAATGCTTTACTATCTTTTAGAACAACTCAATTTGAAAGATTAGTTGAGTTCCTTTAACGTAGGGAATTAACTGTTGACAATTGGTGAGATTTTGTATATATTATATATCAAACGGAATATTAGGCTATGAAAGAGAGGAGTAAATGTATATTGGACTTAAGAGAGGGATATCCCAATGGCTGAAAGGATTCCTGTCATAAAGTACATTGAAGGTAGCTCTGGAGCTTGTAAACTGAAGTATAGTAAGTTTAAACGGGTATGCCCGTTACAGCTTGAGGTATAAATTAAGGTGGTACCGCGAAAAAGGATTCTTTCGCCCTTTTATGGGTAAAAGAATCCTTATTTTTTTTAGAAAGGAGCAATTTTTATGAAAGAAATAGCTAAAACTTATAATCCAAAAGAATTTGAAGATAGAATTTATAATGAATGGATGTCAAAAGGATATTTTACACCTGATATAGACTATAATAAAAAACCTTTTACTATTGTTATACCACCCCCGAATATAACAGGTCAGTTGCATATGGGTCATGCTCTTGATAATACAATGCAGGATATATTAATCAGATGGAAAAGAATGCAGGGTTATTCTGCTTTATGGATGCCAGGTTCGGATCATGCAAGTATAGCCACAGAAGTTAAAGTTTTGGAAAGTATAAAAGAAGAAACTGGTCTTACAAAAAGAGATATCGGACGGGAAGAGTTTTTAAAAAAGGCATGGCAATGGAAAGATAAGTACGAAAGCAGAATTTTAGATCAGCTTAAAAAATTAGGTTCGTCATGCGATTGGAGTAGAACAAGATTTACTATGGATGAAGTTTGTTCAAGAGCAGTAAGGGAAGTTTTTGTTTCCTTATATGAAAAAGGCTTAATTTATAGGGGTGATAGAATAATCAACTGGTGTCCAGATTGTAATACTGCTTTATCTGATGCGGAAGTTGAACATAAAGAGCAAGATGGTTTTTTGTGGTATATAAAATATCCTATAAAAAATGAAGATGGTTATGTTGTTATAGCTACAACCAGACCTGAAACTATGTTAGGAGATGTTGCGGTTGCTGTAAATCCTGATGATGAAAGGTATAAAGATATTATAGGCAAGACATTGATACTGCCTATAGTCAATAGAGAGATACCTGTAATATCAGACAGTTATGTAGACCCATCTTTTGGAACTGGTGCCGTAAAAGTAACTCCTGCTCATGATCCAAACGATTTTGAAATAGGTTTAAGACATAGTCTTCCTTTTATAAATATAATGAATGAAAATGCAACAATTAATGAAAACGGAGGAAAATATGAAGGACTTGACAGATATGAGGCAAGAAAACTAATTGTTGAAGAATTAAAGAAGTTAAATTTACTTTTAAAAACAGAAGAACATAATCATAATGTGGGACATTGTTATAGATGTGATACAGTAGTTGAGCCAATGGTTTCAAAACAGTGGTTTGTAAAAATGGAACCCTTAGCCAAACCTGCTCTTGATGCAGTTAAAAATGGTGATACTTCTTTTATACCAGAAAGATTTGAAAAAGTTTATACAAATTGGTTAGAAAATATAAAAGACTGGTGTATTTCAAGACAGCTATGGTGGGGACATAGAATACCTGCATGGTATTGTAATGATTGTGGCCATATTACTGTTTCAAGAGAAAACCCACAAAGATGTGAAGCTTGTGGGAGTGTTAATATTTGCCAGGATGAGGATGTATTGGACACATGGTTTAGTTCGGCTTTATGGCCATTTTCAACAATGGGCTGGCCTAATGAAACTGAAGAACTTAAATACTTTTTTCCTACAGATGTACTTGTAACTGGATATGATATAATATTTTTCTGGGTAGCAAGAATGATTTTTATGAGTCTTGAATTTATGAAAGAAGTACCATTTAAATATGTTCTGATACATGGTCTTGTAAGAGATGAAAAGGGAAGAAAAATGAGCAAATCTTTAGGTAATGGTATTGATCCTTTAGAAATAATAGATAAATATGGAGCTGATACTTTAAGATTTACACTTATAACAGGCAATGCTCCAGGTAATGACATGAGATTCAGTAATGAAAAAGTAGAGTTGAGCAGGAATTTTGCTAATAAATTATGGAATGCTTCAAGATATGTTTTATTAAATCTTACTGATGATGATACAAAACTTTATACAGATAATTTGACAATGGCAGATAAGTGGATACTGACAAGGTATAATGACATTGTAAAAGAAGTAACAGAAAATCTTGAAAAATTTGAATTAGGTATCGCAGCAGGAAAACTTTATGACTTTGTCTGGAGTGAATTTTGCGATTGGTATATTGAATTAAGCAAACCTGTTTTATATAGCGATGATGTTGAATCAAAAAAAATAACAAGATCTGTTTTAAGATATGTTTTAGATAATACATTAAGGCTTTTGCATCCTTTTATGCCTTTTATAACTGAAGAAATATGGCAGAATATACCTCACCAAGGTGATAGTATAATGATTTCAGATTGGCCATTATATAATGATAAATTGAATTTTAAATCTGATGAGCAAAGTATGGAAATTGTTATGGAGGCAATAAGAACAGTTAGAAATTTAAGAGCAGAAGCAAATATATCTCCTGCTAAAAAAGCTAAAATAATAATAAGTGTAGATAGAGATGATTATCAAAAGATTTTTGAATTAGGAGAAAATTATATTTTAAAATTAGCTGGTGGCAATGAATTAATTATTGAAAAAGATAAGAGTAAAATTCCACAAAAGGCTTTGTCTGCTGCTATTCATGGTGGTCTAATTGTTCTACCGCTTGAAGATTTAATAAATATAGAAGAAGAATTAAATAGATTAAATACAGAGAAAATTTCTATATTAAAAGAAATAGAAAGAGCTGACGGGATGCTGAATAATGAAAAATTTGTAAGAAAAGCACCAGAAAATGTTGTAAATGCAGAAAAAGAAAAGCTTGAAAAATATAAATTAATGTTAAAAGATATAGACGAAAGGATAAAACTGTTAAAATAATTTATCCTTTTTGGGGGTGAGTTTTTGTTTGCATTATTCAAAAAACCTGTTAAAAAGCCAGAACTTGTTATAAGAGAAGCAAATATCAAAGATGCGGCAGGAATTATAAATCTTTTGAATGATGTTGGAAAAGAAAAAATTTATATGGTATCAGAAAGTTATAATTGGTCTGTGGAAGAGGAAAGACAGCTTATAAAAAGACTTGACCCTGATAAAGAATTAATTCTTGTTGCAGATTATGGAGGGAAAATTATAGGCTGTCTGACTCTGTTCAGATATTATGGTGGGAGATCAGCAAAAGTTCAGCATGTTGGTGAAATTGGGATAAGTATAGATTCAAATTTTAGAAGTAAGGGGATTGGCACAAAGCTTTTTAATTATACAATCAAATGGGCTAAAGATAAAGAATATGAGAAACTTTGTTTAAGTGTTTTTAGCACAAATACTATAGCATTAAATCTTTATAAAAAATTTGGCTTTGAAGAGGAAGGACGAAGGGAAAAACAATTTAAAATAGATGGTCAATATGTTGATGAGATACTTATGGGTCTATTTATTAAAAATCAGTCTTTTTAGGAGATGAAAGAATGAATTATAATGAAGCTATAGATTTTATACATGGCACATATAAATTTGGAATTAAACTAGGTTTGGAAAATATTAGTAAACTTTTAGAGTATATGGGAAATCCTCAAAAAAGTCTTAAAATAATCCATGTAGCAGGTACAAATGGCAAGGGATCTACATGTGTTTATATTAGTAGTATACTAGAAGCTGCTTCATATAAAGTGGGATTATACACATCGCCATATTTAGAAGAGTTTGAAGAAAGAATGAAGATTAATGGAAAAAATATTTCCAAGGAAAAGATTATTCATTATGTTGAATACGTTAAACCTCTAATTTCTAAAATGTTAGCTGATGGATATAATCATCCAACTGAATTTGAGGTTATAACTGCAATAGCTTTTAAGTATTTTTATGATGAAAAAGTTGATTTTTTGGTTTTAGAAGTTGGACTTGGAGGACGATTTGATGCAACAAATGTAATACAACAATCATTAGTTTCTGTTATAACAACTATCGATTATGATCATACTGATAGGTTAGGTAAAACTTTAGGAGAAATAGCTTTTGAAAAAGCAGGTATTATAAAATACAAAGGTGCTGTTGTCAGTTTTTATCAAGACAATTCTGCTCTTAATGTTATAATGGATGCTTGTAAAGTTAAAGATGCATATTTAAAAGTTTTAGACAAAGCAAATGTAGTTGTAAAACAGCAAAAACCAGAATTTAATTTGTTCGATTATAAGGAATATAAAAATTTAAAAATTAAAATGATAGGACTTCATCAGATTTATAATGCTGCTCTTGCTGTAGAGACAGTAATTACATTAAAAAATTTATATGGATATAAAATTGATGAGTCAGCTATTAAAAATGGGCTTTTAAATGGACGATGGCCAGGGAGAATGGAAGTTTTAAAACGAAATCCGTATATTATATTAGATGGTGCTCATAATGTCCAAGGTTTGACAGCCCTAAAAAACTCCTTAGATTTGTTTAATTATAATAGATTGATACTTGTTATTGGCATGTTAAAAGATAAAGATACAAAACATATGATTGAAATAATTATACCTTATGCTGATGTTGTTATAACAACAACTCCTGCAAGTGACAGGGCATATAAAGGGACAGAACTGGCTGAAAAAATAAATCATCCAAATGTTATACCAATTAATAAAATTGAAGATGCGGCAAAATATGCATTAAATGAATCAAAAAATGATGATCTGATTTTATTTTGTGGTTCATTGTACATGATTGGTTATGTAAGATCTTTTTTGAAAGGAATAATCGACTTTACAAATTAATATAATGTAAAGTATTATATTTGTAAGAAGGTGGTTGTTTTGGACATAAAGGATGTTGAGCTTTTACATGAGATAGACAAGGCACTTAAGGCTATGAAAGATGCTGAAGATAATCTTGAAAAAATAGAAAAAGACAACTACCTTAAGACAAAAATAGCAAAGTTAAAATACGATTTTGCAAGAGAAGAATATATAAGACTTTTGCAGTTGGCAAGAGAGTATAAAATTAAATACAATATGCAAGAATTAGTTGAAAAAATAATTGATGCATAGTTTTAAAAATTATAAAAAAGTTTATATTATTGTTCTTGAATTTTATAATCTTCATAAAAATCACATTTTGATCCTTCAAATGCAGTGCAAAAACCACCACTATTGTGTATACAGGTTATAGCATTGCATTTTTTCATTGATTTTAAATTATTTATAAAAAAAGTTTTATTAAAAGACTTATTCATTTCAGTTGTTAAATAATTCATTTAAAACACTCCTTTTATTTTGATTTTTTAATTATAACACAAATTCATTTGTCAGTCAATTGCAATTTTAATTTTTAAAATTTCAATAAAAGTTTATTTTACTTATTAAATCCCTTAAAAATACTTTAAAAATGAAATTATACTTTAAGAATGTTATTTTTAAAGTATATTAAAATTATATAATTTATTTTTATATTGAAAACAATTATTAAGTATGTTAAAATAAAAGTTGTTTCCGGGGCATGGCGCAGAGGTAGCGCGCGCGGTTCGGGACCGTGAGGTCGCAGGTTCAAATCCTGTTGCCCCGACCAAATACAGTAAAATCAAGGGTTTCAAGAGTTATCCACATGGCAAAAAACAAGTGGTCTACTATGAATTCGCAGAGAAAAACGAATAAGATATATAATCACTCACGAAAAGGTGGGTGATTTTTTTTGTTACGCTAATCTAGCTTTGTGCATATTATAAAAATATGCTAATATATGGGGGGATGTAATTTGAATATTTATATTTCAAATATGGGTGATGATACTATAGAGTCAATCAACTTAATAAACTATAAAAAAGAGGTTTGCAAAATACAGCCTTTTATAAACTATACCAATAAATACAGGCAGTATAAAAGTCAGCCGGTTTTTGGACCTCATCGTCTAATTATTGATAAGAAAAGGAAAAAGTTATATTCCCTTAATGCATATGACAACTCTTTAGGTATTATAGACCTTGAAGAATTTATTTTAGAGAATTTAGTTTATGCAGGAAATTATCCAAATAGTGGTGTAATATTTAAAGATTATATTTTAATTTTGAATGGGGATTCTGATTGTATAAGTATTTATGATATAAAGCATCAAAACATAATTGGTCAAATAAAGGTTGGAAGTTATCCTCAAAAAATAATATACAACATTAAATATGATAAATTTGCTGTAAGTAATATGAATTCTGATACGGTAGATATTATTGACACATTGGGATTTAACATTATAAAAACAGTAACTGTTGGATCAAAGCCTTCATGTATTATTTTTTCACAAGATGAAGAGTATTTGTTTGTTGTAAATACTTTTTTAGAATCGGGGCGAAATGGAACAATATCAATCATAAAAATGAAAGATTTAACTTTATTTAAAAATATTGAAGTTGGTAAAATGCCAATATCAATAAGAGAAAGTAATGGTATATTATATATATTAAATTCTTACTCTAATTCTTTAACAAAAATAAACATATTTAATAATGAAAGAAAAGAAATGTTTTGCTGCTATATGCCCTCATATATGGAGATTTTAGGTTCAAAAGGATTTATAGCAAGTTCAGGAGAAAATAAATTATATATAATAGATATTAATAAAATGGAGTTAATTGAAAAATTACAAACGGGAAAAGAGCCCCAAGGTTTTGTTATTGACCAGTTAGGGCCTTAATTATATAACCATAAATATCTTGAGACTTTTGTTTCCAAGTATTACAAATTTGTTTTGCCTGTTCACTTGTTACAACATTTATACTAAGGTCGATTAAAACTATATCATTTTCGATTACTTTACAATTTGCAATATATTCATTATCGGATTTCTTATAATATGTTGCGATATATTGAGACTCTTGTCTAAATTTTTCTTTATTTAAAAGTATATATTCATCTATTTTTTGTCTTATATCAGAAGGAATTCTTGTAAAAAACAGCTTGAGTATTTCTAAGCCTTCTATAGTGACAATATATTTTTCTTCAATAATATTTATGAAATTGCTGTCAGTTAATTCATCAAGGTATTGTCTTAGATAAAAATAATTCATTAATTTATTATCAAGAATAATTTTGCTCAATTGTTCATCCGTAATAGGCATATTAATTCTATTTAGGATATAAAGGATAATTAATTTGTTTTCAGCAAGTTCTTGAATTTCATAGCTCAAAATATCACCTCACAGTATCACAATATATAGTATACTAAAACAATTTTATCACAAAATCTGCAATAATAAAAGAGAGTATAAATATATATACCCTCTTTATGATTTTATTTATTCATATATTCTGCTTCACTGCCTGCAGAACCTTTGGGGCCACCCTGTGAAGGTGTTGCACCACTTATACTTGCTCCATTTATCATAGCATTTTCTGCGTATTGTACCATACGCTTCAGCATATGTCCACCAACTGCACCGCAATCTCTACTTGTTAAATTTCCCCAATAATCTTCTGATCCTTGTTTAACAGGTAATCCTAATTCTTTTGCTATTTCATATTTTAAGTTGTCAAGTGCTTGATGTGCTTCAGGAACAACTTTTGGTTGATCATTCCAACTACCTTTTGCCATCAAAATCCCTCCTTTTTTGTTCTTAAATTTAATTTGTGTATACAAAAGAATTTTATACTTAATAATAAAAAATTTTTATAAGAGGATTTTGTTAATATGATTGATAAGTGAAAAGATTATGTTAAAATTAATATAAAACAAAAAAATTTATAAAAGGATGATAAAATGGGAAATCAGGAAATTTTAGAAGAAAAAATTATAGAATGGGGAGCATCTTTAGTTGGCTTTTCAAATCTTTTAAATGTTTTGCCTGAAAATTTATCAGATATTCCTTATGGTATTACAGTTGTTATAAAGTTATCAGATAGAATAATAGATGAGATAAGCGATAAACCTACATATACATATTTTCATCATTATCGTTCTGTAAATACTTTAATTGATCAAATAACACTTAAAAGTGTTATGAAATTGGAAGAATGGGGTTATAAAGCATTGGCTGTTCCAGCTTCACAATCAATTGGTGAAATGGGACCCTATAGAGGACTTTTTCCTCATAAAACTGCCGCTACCACAGCAGGACTTGGGTGGATAGGCAAGAATGGTCTTTTAATAACTGAAAAATTTGGGCCAAGAGTTAGATTGGGTACTATTTTAACAGACATGCCGCTTAAAACAGGCACACCAATTACAAATAGCAAATGTGGAAGTTGTAAATTGTGTGTAGAGGCTTGTCCTGCTATGGCACTTTATGGCACATTATGGGAAAAGGGAATGGAAAGAGAAGAAATTCTTGATGCAAGAGCTTGCAGTGAATTTATGAACAAAAATTTTAAACATATTGGCAGAGGTTCAGTGTGTGGTATATGTATGAAAGTTTGCCCGTACGGAAGTAAAAAAAATGTTGACAGATGAAAAGGTTTTTGTTATACTAAAAGCAACAACTAAAACGTTTTGGAAAAGGGGATATTAAATGTCGGTTACTATAAAAGATATAGCAAAATATGCAGGGGCGTCTGTTACAACAGTTTCAAGAGCTTTAAATGGCTATTCAGATGTAAGTCATGAAACCCGTGAAAGAATAAAAAAAATAGCAGAGCAATTAAATTATACCCCAAATTCCATTGCCAGAGGGCTTGTTACAAACAAAACCTATACAGTAGGTTTGATTGTTTCTGAGTTAATAAAACCGGGTGCTTATCATCCTTTCTTTCTAGACGTTCTTGCAGGCATAAAAGCAGGATTAAAAAAAGATAAATATGACCTTATACTTTTTACTGTAGATCCTGAAAGCCAAAGCAATACTTCTTATGAGAAGCTTTGCAATGACAGAAAAATTGAAGGAGCCATTGTAGAAGGTTTAAAATTGAGTGACCCTTATATTGAAGAGATAAAGAAAACAAAAATTTCAACTGTTTTAATTGATATTCCAATATTGACAGATAAAGTTGGATATGTAAGTTCGGATAATGTTCAGGCTGTTTTTGAAGCCATAAGTTATCTTATAAAGTTAGGGCATAGAAATATTGGATTTATAAATGGTCATGATGATGCAGCTGTAAGTTTTGAAAGGTTAGAAGGTTATAAAAAAGCTCTTTTAAAAAATAATATACCTTATAAAGAGGAATATGTAGTTTTTGACGATTTTACTCAAGAAGGCGGTTATGATTCTTTTAAAAAGTTGGTTTTTGAGTATCCAGAAATAACTGCTGTGTTTCATGCTTCTGATCTGATGGCTATTGGTTCTTTCAAAGCAGCAAAGGATTTAGGAATGAAAATACCAGATGATATCTCTATTGTAGGTTTCGATGATATTGAACTTGCATCTTTGATTACACCTGGCCTTACTACAATCAGGCAAGATACTTTTAAGATGGGATATAATGCATCAAAACATCTTTTATCTATTATAAAAGGAGAAAAGCCTCAACATATAATAATACCTCACAGACTTGTTATTAGAGATTCAACAAGAAAAATTTAATTTTTTTTAAATAGTTTCCAAAACGTTTTGGTTAAAATTTTTTAAAAATTATGGAGGAATATAAGTGATAAAGCATATGTTTTTAGATTATATAAAAAATTTAATAAGTGAGAATAAATGGCTTATTTTCCAAAATGATTATATAAAACAAGAAAATTCTCGATATGAAACTATTTTTACACTTACAAATGGTTATATGGGGGTAAGAGGTACTTTTGAGGAAAAAAGTTATGGAGAAAGGTCAGGAAATTTTATAGCTGGAATTTTTGATAAAGCTGATTCACAAGTAAAAGAAATAGTAAACGTCCAAAACTGGTTAGGTATTAAGCTATTTATCGAAGAGGAAGAATTAAGTTTGAATGAATGTCAGCTAATAGAATTTAAAAGAATCCTTGATATGAAAAAAGGAATTCTATTTAGGAGCATTTTGATAAAAGATTTAAAAGATAGAATTACTCGAATTGAGGGATACAGGTTTATTAGCCGTAGCGACCTTCATCGTTCTGCAATTAAGCTATTTGTAACACCTATAAATTACAGCGGGGTTATAGGTATACAGAGCATTATTGATGGAACTGTTTTAAATTCAGCAGATAGCCCAAAGTATAGAGTAAAGCATTTGAAAGTGGCTAACAATAGTAGTCTAAGTAAAAATGGAGTCTATCTAGAAACAGCAACTGCTGACGATGATATTCGCATTGCTACAGGTAGTACTGTGAGGATATATCGTTATGACGATAAAGAGAAAAATAACATAGCTAAATTTAGAAGATTTTTGTCATTGGGTGAAATGAGTGTGGAGTACTTTGAGTTTGATGCTACAGAGAACAAAACAGTAGTAATCGACAAATTTGTAATAACTTATACCTCAAGAGATGTAAGAAAAGACCTTTTAAAGACGACGGTGGAAAGAGAACTCTTTAATTTTGCTGGAGAAGGTATTGACAAAGAGCTTAAAAGGCATATTAAAGTATATGATGAACTATGGTCTGTTGCAGATATAAATATTGAAGGGGATGAAGAAGCAGATAAAGCTTTGCGTTTTAATATTTTTCATCTCATGAGTTCTGTCAATGAAAATGACTTCATGGTAAGTATTGCTGCGAAAGCTCTTCATGGTGAGGGATACAAAGGTCATATTTTTTGGGATACGGAGATATTTATGCTTCCCTTTTTCATATATGTGCATCCAAAAGCGGCAAAGGCACTTCTAATGTACAGGTACAATATGCTTAATGCAGCGAGAAAAAATGCAGCTTTAAATGGGTATAAGGGAGCACAATATCCTTGGGAATCTGCAGATACAGGAGAGGAAGAAACACCTAAATGGGGGTTTGATTACATGGGAAACCCTGTAAGGATATGGACAGGTGATTTGGAGCATCATATAACTGCTGATATAGCTTTTGCAGTGTGGGAGTATTTTAGAGCGACAGAGGATATTGAGTTTATGTTGAACTATGGTGCAGAAGTCATTTTTGAGACTGCAAGGTTTTGGGTATCTAGATGTGAATATATAAAAGAATTAGATAGGTATGAAATAAACAATGTCATAGGTCCTGATGAATTTCATGAATATGTTGATAATAATGCATATACTAATTACCTTGCAAAATGGAATATTAAAAAGGGACTTGAACTAATCAATATGTTAAAAGAAAAATACCCTGAACATTATTATACTATATCAAACAAAATATGTTTGACAAATGAGGGAATGGAAAAGTGGAAAGAAGTTGAAGAAAAAATATATATACCTTATGACAAAGACAAAAAACTGATAGAACAATTTGAGGGATATTTTAACAAAAAAGATTATGTTATTGATAAAGTTGATGAAAACAATATGCCTATATGGCCTGAAGGTGTTGATATAACGAGATTAAGTGATACACAGCTTATTAAACAGGCTGATGTTGTAATGTTAATGCTTTTGTTAGGTGAGGAATTTGACGAAAAGACAAAAAGAATTAATTATGAATATTATGAAAAGCGAACTATGCACAAATCTTCATTAGGACCCAGTATGTATGCTATTATGGGCTTAAAAGTGGGAGACCACAAAAACGCATACAAATCTTTTATTAGAAGTGCCAACGTAGACCTTGTGGATAATCAGGGGAATACAAAAGAAGGTTTGCATGCTGCATCTGCTGGTGGTACATGGCAAGTAGCTGTTTTTGGATTTGGCGGAATGGAAATTGATAAAGAAGGGATATTAAATATAAATCCATGGCTGCCGGAAAAATGGGACAAACTTTCTTATAAAGTATTCTGGAAAGGCAATTTAATTGAGGTAATTGTTACAAAACAGGAAGTAAAAATAAAAAAATTAGAAGGAAAAGGAAATATAATAGTAAAGTTAAAAGGGAAAAGTTTGACAATTTAATAGTCAAAAAGGTATAGACAGGTCTTAACCTGCTATACCTTAAAAATAAATTAATTAATTTTTAAGGGGGGATAGGTAGAATTAGAGTAATATTTTTAAGTTCTCAATAGATATTTTACTATAAAATTGTGAAAGGGGAAAGTGGTATGAGTAAAAAACTTTTAAGTATTTTTGTTTTAACAATCTTTTTGCTTGCAACTTTTTTAGCTGGTTGTTCCTCCAATAAAAGTAATACTCCCAATAATAATGAGACAAACACACAAAAACAACAGACTCAAAAATTAGTTACTGTAAAACTAGGTATGTGGTCATCATCTCCAGCAGAAAAGAAAATAGTAGATGATCAAATCGCTAAATTTAAACTGGAATATCCCAATATAGATATTCAAATAGAAACAATTTCAGGAGATTATATGCAAAAATTACAGACAGAATTAGCATCAAATACAGCTCCAGACATATTTTATCTTGATAGTATGCCAGCTCCTCAGATTATATCGACTGGTGTTTTAGAGCCATTAGATAATTATATTAAGAAATACAATGTGGATGTAAATGATTTCGAACCTTCTTTACTTTCTGCTTTTAAGTGGGAAGGGAAAATTTATGGTTTTCCAAAAGATTTTAATACTTTAGCTTTGTTTTATAACAAAGACATGTTTAAAGCGGCTGGAATAAAAGAGCCTCCAAAAACATGGGAGGAATTAAGAGACGCAGCTAAAAAGTTGACAAAAGACGGTGTTAAAGGTTTGGTTTTATCAGCAGATCTTGCAAGATTTGATGCCTTTATAAATCAAAATGATGGATCAGTGTATAAAGATGGGAAGGTTACTTTAAATCTTCCACAAAATGCACAGGCATTAGACTTTTATACAGGACTTATAACAAAAGACAAAGTTGCTGACACACCACAAAACATGGGAGAAGGATGGAATGGAGATGCTTTTGCTTCTAAAAAAGCTGCAATGGCTATAGAAGGTGGATGGATGATACCTTTTCTTAAAGAAAAAGTTCCTGATTTAAATTATGGTATAGCAGAGCTTCCAGCAGGCAAGCAAAAATCTACAATGGCTTTTACTGTTGCATATGTGATGAATAAAAATAGTCAACATAAAGATGAGGCCTTTAAAGTTATTGAATTTTTAACGGGTAAAGAAGGACAGCAATTTGTTGTAGATTCAGGTCTTGCACTTCCATCAAGGAAGTCTATGCAAGAAGGATTTAAGGAGAAATATCCTGAAAGAGCTGCTTTTGTAGACGGTGCTTCTTATGCGGTGCCATGGCAATTTGGATTGTATGGCACAAAAGTGGTAGACGCAACTAACAAAGCTTGTGAAGCATTAATAATGAAACAAACAAATAATGCTCAACAGGCTTTAGACAATGCACAAAAGGAAGTTTTACAATAATTAAAATATGCAGCACCTTATATTTTGGTAAGGTGCTGTAATTATGGTTTTTATGTGAAAGGAAGAGTGTATTAACTATGGAAGCAAAATATTCTATGAAAAAAAGATATTTTTATGAAATATCATCAGGTTATGTTTTTATATTGCCTTTTATTATCTCAATATCTATTTTTTTAATAGGGCCATTAATTTATGCTTTTATTATTAGCTTTAAAGAATTTTCTTTTTTAAACCCAGCTATAAATAAATGGGTTGGATTTTTGAATTATATAAAATTATTCAGTGACCCAACATTTAAAAAAGCACTTTTAAATACAACAATTTATTCTATAGGGGTAGTACCAACACAGCTAATTATATCCTTAATACTGGCGTTAATTGTAAATTCGGATATTAAAGGTAAAACATTTTTTAGAGTTGCTTATTATGTACCAACTGTTACATCCACAGTTGCAGTTTCTGTAATATTTTTATATCTATTTAAAGCAGATGGTTTAGTTAATGTTTTGTTAGCTAAATTTGGCATACAAGGGCCTACTTGGTTTAATGATGTAAGGTTTGCGCTTCCTTCTATCATGATGATGGCGATATGGTCTTCTGTAGGTAATTACATGGTGATTTTTCTTGCCGGGCTACAGGATGTACCATCAGAATTGTACGAGGCTGCGGAAGTGGATGGAGCTAATAAATTTCAAAGGTTTTTCAAAATTACCCTTCCAATGTTGAAGCCAATAATGTTTTTTAATCTGGTAATGTCATTAATTGGTACTTTTCAGGTTTTTGACCAAGCCTATGTAGTATCGCAAGGGACTGGTGGGCCTCTTGATGCTACAATGACAGTAGTGCTGGATATATATAGGACAGGCTTTAGAGATTTTAACATGGGTTACGCTTCAGCTATGGCTTTTGCATTATTTGTAATAATCTTGATATTGACTCTTATACAGCGAAAGCTTTTCAAAGAAGAAACCTATTAGGAGGTGGCAATAGATGAAAAAGGTATTAAAGTTTTTATTTTATATTATTGCAGTTTTGTATGCGTTAATTACTCTTGGCCCTTTTATATGGTCTATAATAACATCTCTAAAACCCACCAGTGAATTAAATACTTTTACTGTAAATATAAAAAATTTAACTTTAGATAACTATAAAATGATAATTATAAAATTCCCATTTTTAAGATGGATTTTTAATAGTGCTATAGTTGCAGTTATAGTTACATTTGGGAATATGCTTTTTAATTCTATGGCAGGGTATGCACTTGCAAGGATAAATTTCCCTGGGAGAAATTTATTATTTATGGTTGTACTTGCACTTATGATGGTACCAGGGCAGGTAGTAATGGTGCCAACTTATATTATTCTTAGCAAATTAGGTTGGATAAACACATATATGGGGTTAACAATTCCATTTTTAACCAGTAGCTTTGGAATATTTTTAATGAGGCAATTTTTCTTATCTCTTCCAAAAGAGTTAGAAGAAGCAGCTACAATTGATGGCTTGTCACGATTTGGGATTTTCTTCAAAATAGTTTTACCTTTATCTAAACCTGCTCTTGCAACTCAATTTATTTTTATGTTTACGGGCAATTGGAATAGCTTTTTGTGGCCTAGTCTCTTGACATCATCTGATAATATGTATACACTACCTGTAGGGCTTAATTCTTTTTACGGACAATATTATCAATTTTGGAATCAAGTGATGGCAGGAGCCATGCTTTTAACATTACCAACAATACTTATGTTTATAATATTACAGAGATATTTTGTAAAAGGGATATCTACAACTGGATTAAAATAAATATTAAGGAGGATTGAGATGAGTAGTTTTAAAGGTGTAATTTTTGATTTAGATGGTGTTATTACAGATACTGCAAGGTATCATTACCTTGCATGGAAAAAGCTTGCTGATGAGTTAGGGATATATTTTGATGAAGTTATAAACGAAAGATTAAAAGGTGTAAGTCGTTTAGAATCTTTAGATATAATTTTAGGAAAAAGTAGCATAAAATATTCTCAGGAAGAAAAAGAATATTATGCAAATAAAAAGAATGAGTACTATAAAGAGATGATAAAAAAAATCACTCCTGAGGATCTATTGCCTGGAGTGGAGAAATTTATTCAAGAGCTTAAGAAAAGAGGCATTAAAACAGCAATTGCCTCTGTAAGTAAAAACGCTTTTACTGTTGTTGAAAATTTAAAAATAAAAGATAAATTTGACTATATAGTGGATGCAAATGAAATTAAGTATGGAAAACCTGATCCAGAGATATTTTTAAATGCAGCAGACCATCTTGGAATTTCTCCTGAAAAGTGTATTGGAATAGAAGATTCTGCTGCGGGCATCACTGCAATAAAAAAAGCAGGGATGTATGCAGTAGGAGTAGGCAATCCTGAAACGGTAAAAGCAGCAGATTTAATTTTAAAGGATTTAAGTGAAGCAGATAAAATATTAGAATTACTTTAATGTAGAAATATTCCCTTTTGTTTGGGAATATTTTTTTATAAAAACCTTGCATTTTTAAAAGAATCATATTATAATAAAATTGTAAGCGGTTCCAATAAAGAGAGGAATAAAAAATGGCAAAAATAGATGATGTAGCAAAATTAGCAGGTGTTTCTATTGCAACTGTTTCAAGAGTTTTAAATAATAGTCCTTTTGCAAGTGAAAAAGCAAAAGAAAAAGTTTTAAAGGCTGCACAAGAGTTAGGATATAAGCCTAGTATGCCTGCCAGAAGTTTGGCGATGAAAAAGACAAATACTATAGGGCTTATTGTTCCTGATATTTCGAATCCTTACTATGCAGAAGTAGTAAGAGGTATTGAAGATGTGTGCAATATTTATAATTATAATATTACTTTATGTAATGCTGATAATAAACGGGAAAAAGAGTTTAAATATATAGAAATGTTAAGAAGTAGATGGGCTGATGGAATTATATGTCATTGTGATTATTTTTCAAAAGAACATTATGATATTTTTACTTCAAAAAAAATAAAAGTAGTTCTTGCAGGAAGAACAACAAAGTTTGATGTACCTTATGTAGGTATTGATAATTTTAAAGCAGCTTATGAAGCTGTAGAATATTTAATTTCATTAGGTCATGAGAAAATTGGAATTATTCATGGACCTTTAGATAGTATGTTTGAGACTATAGACAGTGTTGACAGATTAAGAGGTTATAAACAGGCACTTTTAGACAATGGTATAAAAATTAATGAAGATTTCATAAAAGAAGCTAATTTTAAATACAAAGAGGCTTATTTAGTTTCTAAAGAAATGCTTAAGAATGAACAAAAACTGACAGCTATTTTTGCAATAAGTGATATTATGGCGATGGGGGCAATAAATGCAATTTTTGATAGTGGTCTTTCTTGCCCTGAGGATGTTTCGGTTATTGGATTTGATAATATTGATTTATCTGAAGCGACCAGACCTGCTCTTACTACTGTTTCACAACCAATGTATGAGATAGGTGCTTTTGCTGCCAGATTGCTTATTAAGTTTCTTGATGGTGAAGATTTAGAAGACTATCAATTAATATTAAAAAGCAAACTTGTTTTAAGGGATTCCTGTAGAGCACTAAAAAAATAATATTTTTTACATAAAACTGAAAGCGCTTACAAGTTTCAATATAAATCAAATAAAAGGAGATGTAAGTATGTATGTTTTAAAGAAATTTAAACTAGAGATATTCATGATTACGCCACTGTTGCTTTATATTCTTGGTTTTACAATATACCCCATAATACAAACTATATCTATAAGTTTTCAAGATCAATATACAAAAAGTTTTACTTTAGCAAATTATTTAGCAATTATAAATAAAACAGAGTTCAAAACTGCATTTTTTAATACGATAGCTCTTACGTTTATTAGTTTAACACTTGAAATGAGTGCAGGACTTGTAATTGCCCTTATATTGAAAAGATCATTTAAAGGTAAAGGATTTTTTCGCTCTTTAATGTTAGTTCCAATGGGTGTTCCCACCCTGGTTTCTGGTGTTGCAATGACATATATTTTTGGATTAAATGCATATTTTAATGAATTACTTGAAAAATTACATCTTATAAATTTACCAATTGATTGGGCAAGTGGAGGCTTTAAAACATTATTTATGGTGTCTGTTGCTGATATGTGGAAAGTTACTCCTCTGGTTATTTTATTACTGCTTGCTGGACTTGACAGCATACCAAATGAGGTTTACGAAGCCTCTGGCATTGATGGTGCGACTGCATGGCAGACGTTTAGATATGTAACATTACCCCTTTTAAAACCTTCCATAACTATGGCATTAATATTAAGAGCTATAGATGCTTTTAGAATATTTGAACTTGTTTTAGTTCTTGCGGGTAGGACAACTCCTGTTATTTCTACATTTGCCTATGATGAGTATAACAATTATGCTGATGTATATTCTTCAGCTGCTGCATCTACAATACTGCTTATTATCATAGTCATATTTATTTTAAGCTATTTAAAAATTACAAATGCAAAGGAGGCAGAGTAATGAAAAAGGTTGATTTTGGAGAAAAAGTTTCTAACACTATGTATATTCCAATTGCTATTTTAGCAGCGATTTTAATGATTATACCTGTATATATATTATTTGCCATATCTTTTGCTACTCCAGGGGATGTATTAAAAGCCCATCCTCAGTTTATATTAACAAATTTTACATTTACGCATTGGAAAGATGTTTTTGCATCAGGTAATATCTGGCCTCCTTTTACAAAAAGTTTTGTGGTAGCTACGATGACAATGCTTATATCAATTGTTATTGCTTCTCCTGCAGCATATGTAATTGCACGTATGCCAAATAAAATAAAATATGCAGTTGTACTTTCTCTATTTTTTACAAGAATGTTTCCTGATGTAGGAATTGCATTACCTATTTCCATTGAATTTATTAAACTTAATTTATTAGACACATATACAGGCCTTATTATGGCACATTTAATTGTTAATTTACCATTTGCTGCATGGATTCTGGTTGGAACTTTTGAAACAATACCAAAAGACCTTGAAGAAGCTGCATTAGTTGATGGAACAAGCAAATTAACTGCTCTGACTAAAATTATAATGCCGATTGCCTTGCCAGGAATAGCTGTTACATCAATATTTGTCTGGTTAAATTCATGGAATGAGTTTACTTATGCATTATATTTAACAATTTCTCAAAGGACATTACCACTGCAGACATATTATTATGTTAAAAGAGGAGGAATATTTGATTCTGCCACGTATGCTGCAGTACTGACTATACCAGTTATGCTTGTGACTTTTTTCCTTCAGAAATATATGAAAAGTGGATATTTATCTGGCGCTGTAAAAGGTTAGTCTATGCGTATCCTGTAGGATACTGTATATAAAAAATAAAATTTTAAGGAGGTTTAATTTAACATGAAAAAGTTTTACAAAAAGTTAATAGCAATATTGGTTGTTGTATTTTTATTTTCTATAGTTATCGCAGGATGTAGTTCTAATACTCAATCTGAAGCAAGAAAAAAAGTACTTAAGGTTTCTATGGGACTTGGTGAATCTGAGTGGAAAGTTATGAAAGAAGACATTTTTCCGCCATTTGAACAAAAATACGGAATTAAAATCGAACCATTACAAATTGATGCTGGAGACCTTATAAAAAAATTAGATGCGATGCATAAAGCAAATGCAATGGATATAGACATAATTACACAAGATAATATGCAATTAGCACCACTTGTTTCTAAAGGTCTTGTAGAGGATTTGACACAATATAAAGATTTGATACCAAAAGAGGTAATACCAAGTCTTTTACCTGTAGGTGAATTTAATGGCAAGCTTTATTTTATGCCATACAGGCCAAATGTTGAGATTGCTTTTTATAATGAACCAAAATTTAAAGAATATAATTTGACTCCTCCTGCTAATTGGGATCAGCTTTTAAATGTAGCAAAAACATTTAAAGATAAAGAAGGAATTGGTAGAGTAATAATTAAAGAAAATTTAGGCCCTGATAGTACAGTTCAAATGTTTGATCTCATAAGATCTGCTGGTGGGGATCCAACGGTGTTAAATGATCAAGGCTCTATAGAAGCTTTTACTTTCTTAAAGGAATTACAGCCATATTTGTCTCCAGATTCTAAAAAAGCTGACTGGAATACACCTGTAGAGTATTTAGCAAAAGATACAGTTTATTTAGTTGAAAACTGGCCTTATACAGCAAATGTTTTAGTTCAGCAATATAACAAAAAAGACATCTTAGCATATCATGGCTGGGCAGGACCTGTTAAAGAGTCTCATGTTTTAGGTGGAGAGGTTATAGGGATACCTACAGGTTCTCCGAATAAAGATATGGCAGTTAAATTCATGGAATATCTTATGAGTAAAGATGTACAGGAAAAGCTTGTTTCTAAACTTGCTTGGCCTTCAATGAGAAGCGATGCATATGGGACAGTAGAAGCATGGCAAAAACCTTATTTTGAGGCAGTAAATGAAGCATTAAAATATGCTGAACCAAGACCAAATCTTGTATACTGGGCAGATGTTGACAGAGCAATTAATGGTGCATTAAGAGAGATAATTTTTGAGGATAAACCTATAAAACCTACTCTTGATAAATACCATAATATGATAGAGGAAGCAAAAAAGGCTTCAGAAAATAAGTGAGTAAATGATTTTTAGTCGGAAGCGACTTCGTTTCCGACTAAAATTTTAAAATAGTATAGGAGGGTTTATATGAGTAATGAATTAAAAATGCCAATTTATCCATATGAAGATTGGTTTATAAGTGAACGTGATTTTAATATTGAAAATAGTTATAAGAATGAAACTATATTTGCTCTGGCTAATGGATATATCGGCTTTAGGGGTAGCTTTGAAGAGGGTTATTCAGGGGCTGATTATAAAGGTTTTAATGGGACTTATATTAATGGATTTTATGAAATTCACGATATTGTATATCCTGAAGGCGGATATGGTTTTGCAAATAAAGGACAGACAATGTTAAATGTTGCTGATGGAAAATTAATTGAGCTTTATATAGAAGATGAAAAGTTTGACTTATCAGAAGGTAAAATCCATAAATATGAACGTATATTGGATATGAAAAATGGTTTATTGAATAGAAAAATAAAATGGGAATCGCCCAATGGGAAATTAGTAATGATTAATATAAGCAGAATAGTTTCTTTTAAAAGAAAGCATATAGCTGCAATAAAATTTGAAGTTACACCATTAAATTTTAATGGAAATATTAAATTTGTTTCCGGAATTAATGGTAATGTTTTAAATACAATCGAAACAGAAGATGTAAGAGTTGGTTCAAGTTTAAAAGAGAAAGTTTTAAATACGATAAGAAAAAATGCAAACAAAGAAAAGGGGTTCATTGTCCAGAAAACTAATAAAAGTAATTTATCTTATGTTTGTGCTATCGATAATTTTGTAGTTGCTGATGAAAAAATAAAGGTTTCTAATATACTTGAAGATGATAGTATATTTATACTTTTTAATTTAGATGTTAAAAAAGGTGAAAATTATATTTTATATAAATATATTTCATATTATACATCAAAAGATGGAGAAGCGTTTGTAGAGATTGCAGAAGAAGATGCTAAAAATGCCAAAGAGGATGGGTTTGAACAAATTTTAAAAGAACAAAAAGAATATTTAGATTCATTCTGGAGAGATGCTGATATAATTATAAAAGGGGATAACGCTTTGCAGCAAGGCATACGTTTTAATGAATTTCATCTGCTTCAATCTGTAGGTAGAGATGGAAATACAAATATAGCTGCAAAAGGATTAACTGGGCAAGGCTATGAAGGGCATTATTTCTGGGATTCTGATATCTATATATTGCCATTTTTCCTTTATACAAAACCAGAAATTGCAAAAGCACTAATAATTTATAGATATAACCTTTTAGATGCGGCAAGAAAAAGGGCAAAGGAGTTAGGTCATAAAGGAGCTTTGTATCCATGGAGGACAATAGATGGGCCAGAATGTTCTGCGTTTTTCCCTGCAGGAACTGCTCAGTATCACATAAATGCGGATATAGTTTATGCCTTGAAAAGGTATGTTGAGGCTACAAATGATCTGAATTTCCTTTATGATTATGGCTGTGAGATCATATTTGAAACTGCAAGGTTTTGGGAAGATTTAGGATCATATATTAATCTAAAAGGAAATAAATTTTGTATAAACACTGTTACTGGTCCTGATGAATATACGGCTTTAGTCGATAATAATGCATATACAAATTATATGGCAAAGATGAATTTGGAATATGCATATGATATTGCAAATAAGATGAAAAAAGAAGTACCTGAGGGATACCAGAAAATTGCTTCAAAGCTAAATCTAAAAGATCAAGAAATTAATACATGGAAAAAAGCAGCTGATAATATGTATCTTCCTTACTCACATGAAATGGATATTATACCTCAAGATGATAGCTTTTTATATAAAGAAAGAATTATAGCTGATGAAATACCTAAAGATCAATTTCCCCTTTTGCTGCATTGGCATTATCTGAATATCTACAGATTTCAGCTATGTAAACAGCCGGATGTACTGCTTTTAATTTTTTTACAAAGAGAGAAATTTACTTCAGACCAGCTTAAAAATAATTATGATTATTATGAGCCTATTACAACTCACGACTCTTCTTTGTCACCAGCAATATTTAGTATATTAGCAAATGAAATTGGCTATACAGATAAAGCTTATGCATACTTTATGATGACTGCAAGAATGGATTTAGATGATTATAATGAAAATGTAAAAGATGGAATTCATTCTGCTTCAATGGCTGGTTCCTGGAGTGCTGTTGTGAATGGGTTTGGAGGTTTGAGAGTGTATACAGATGAATTACATTTTACTCCTCGATTACCTATTAAATGGGATCTTTTGTCTTTTAATATAAAATATAAGGGACGAAAAATAAATGTAGAGATTACTCATGATCAAACTACATTTAATCTTATAGAAGGAGAACCTATTGAAATTTACTATTTTGAAAAAAAACTATTTTTAAATAAAGGCATAAATAAGATAAAAAGGTCATAAAGTTTATAAACTTTATGACCTTTTTATCTTATTTAGTTAAAGAATCGCCTCCAACGCTTAAATCGAAGTAGTAATTACCAGATCCTCTATAAGAATAAACTTTTAAATAGTAAGTTCCTGTTTTGGAAGGCATATAAGTAATTGTTTCCTGTCTTTTTGTACTTGTTGAGCTTTGTAAAAGAGTACCATTTGAATCATATAAATATATATCAAAATCAGGGTTGCCATTTGACCAGTCTGGCATTATTAAACTAATAGCAATAGGATATGATGTATTTGTAACGTTAAATGACCATATATCGCTGTATCTGGCACCAGGAAGAGAACTATTTGCATAATAGTGATTTGGTATAGATATGTTTGTTCCAGTAAATCTACCAGCAGTTTTAATGGCTTCATATGCATCAAGTCTTCCAGCGCCGTAATCAATATTTTTACCTGAAGGACCCCAGTTTTTAGCTGTAGATATTATAATATTTTTTATATCATAAGGAGTAAGATTTTCATTTGCATTAAGCATTAAAGCAACTGTGCCAGCTGTAAAAGGTGTTGCCATACTTGTCCCACTATATGTTATATAACCATTTATTGAATTTGCTTTTGCAGCAGTTATATTGTATCCAGGTGCTGCAATATCAGGTTTTATTCTTCCATCAGCAGTTGGACCTCGGCTTGAAAAATACGCAAGATTAAAACCAAGTTCTCCAACATCTGCCATTGCAGCAACAGTTATTGCTTTTTCTGCAGCACCAGGTGAACCTATGGTATATTTTGCTGGACCTGAATTTCCTGCTGCTACAACTACTGTTATTCCACTGTCAGAAGCTCTATTTACAGCTAAAGATGTAGCATCTGTTCCGTCAGAACTTGTAGAAGTTCCTAAGCTTAAATTTATTATTTTAATTCCATATAGATCTTTGTTTTGAACAGCCCAGTCAATTCCCGCTGTTACAGTGCTCATACTTCCACTGCCATTTGAATCAAGAACTTTTATTCCTACCAAAGCTGCACCAGGAGCAACCCCTTTATAAAGGATGTTACCTGTACCAGTTCCTGCTGCAATGCTTGCTACATGGGTGCCATGTCCGTTATCATCATAAGGGGCAATTTTGTCATTTACGAAGTCTTTCCATCCTATTATTTTACCATTTGCCAGATCTACATGGTTTCCATCAATGCCAGTATCAATTATTGCAACTACTACATCATTTTTTGAATATGAATTTGGATTTTTATCTTTATCACCAGTTACACCAAAGTCATTTATGGCTTTAGTTACACCAAACCATTTTGTTGCAGTATCTAAAGTCGCATATACAGGTTCATCATATTCTACTTGTTTTACTATATCTAATTTGGATAAAGCGTTTATTTGTCCTTTGTTTAGAGTTGCAGAAATACTAGGAATAATTTTATATCTGTTTTTTATATTTATCTTGCCTATGGATTTTGAAATATTAAGTAGTTCATTAGTGGTTAAATCTTTGTTAAATGTAATTATAACAGGGAATTCTGCATTATCAGGTTTATCTAACAATCTTTTTTCTAGGTTGTCAAAGATTTTACTTTTGTTTATGTCTGACATTATAGGCTTTTGTGTTTCGTACAGGTAATTTTTTACTGGGTTTTCTACAGGAAAATTAGGCAGATTGGTTATAGCTTGTCCTATTGTTATGCTTAGTGACATTAATGCTGCGATCAACACAAAGCTTAAAAGTACTTTTAATTTTAAACTGCGCTTTGACATTTTTATACCTTCCTAAAATTTATTTTTTAGATTGCTGTCACTAAGATAAGTAAAAAAATATTTAATTATTTTCCCTCCTTTCAATTTTGAAATTTGATAATAATTAATGCAAATGTTATGCCAAATATTGTATGGTAAATAATATGATATCGTATATTTTCTGTATAATTTTTTATACACTTTAATATACAAAAAAAGGGTTAAAGCCCCTTTTTTTTATCAAAATGTATACTTTTATTATGTTAATAATATGAGAGTTTACTTAGTGTATAATTTTTAGTTTTTATTTTTTTTGCTTAGAATACCAGACGCCAAAGCGGTTAATGGTATAGCAGCTACAAGACCAGTACTTGCAGCTAATGATCTGACAATTTCTGTTGCTATTACATCTAAATTTATTATTTCTTTTAATGGTGTCTGGTAAGCCATAAATAGCAATAATAAAGGGATTGCACTGCCAGAGTATGCTAAAATCAGAGTATTTGCCATTGTTCCCATTATATCTCTACCTACATTCATCCCGGCTGAAAATAAATCTAAAGTAGATAAATTTTTATTTGCACGATTTATTTCATCGACTGCTGATGCAATAGATATGCCAACATCCATTACTGCACCTAAAGCACCTAAGATTATTCCGGCGAAAAGTAGACTTTTAAAGTCAAAATGTATTTGCTGAGGTATGTATAAAAGCATAGAAGCTTCATCAGAGCTTAATCCAGTTAATCTGATTTTACTTCCAATGAAGTATGATATAAGACCTGCCAGAAGTACACCACTGCTAGTTCCAATGATAGCAGAAATACTTTTACTATTAATACCAGCTATTATAAACATAGTAAATATTATTATTGCTATAGAAAGAGCAATAGTAATAGGTACAGGATTATATCCTTTTAGTATTAAAGGTAAAAGTATTTTTATTATTCCAAACATTGTAAGTGCAAGAGTTATTAACGATTTTACACCTTTTCCTCTTCCGACTAAAATTAGGGATAAGGCAAACAAGCCTGTTAAATAATATATAAAATCCTGTCTATAATAATCAATTATAAAAACATCAACTTTACCATCTTTTTTTTCGTCGGTATACACAAATACTTTTTCGCCTGTTTTTACAATTATATCGAAGGCCGAGTTTCCTGTAGTATTATTTTTTATTGTAAAAGTTTGACCTTTAAATTTGCCACTTGTTATTTTAAGAGTAACATTTTGATATGAAGGAGAAACTTCTTTGGAATCTGTTTGATTTTCAATCAAATTACTAGCTTTTAGAATAACTGCTGTATCCATATCTTGTTTAGAATATGCTGTGATTGTAAACATATTCATAAATAATAAGATAAAGATTATAAAGGTTTTTTTGTTTTTTAACAAGTTCATTTTTATACCTCCATCTAAAAAGGAATATAACAGGAAATATGGTAATTATTATATTATGAAAACAATTATCAATTATCATTATACAATATCAATTTTATTAGTGTCAATAATTATATTTTCGTGCTATTTTTAATTAATTAAGAAATATGTCTAAATTGAGGGAATTGTGTAGAAAAAATCTTTTTTTGAAATAGAAGGAAAATTATGAATTATATCGAATTATAAATGTAACTAAAATATTTTTGTTAAAGGCAAACTCGTTGAAAGACGGGGACGCAAAGCCACGGGTCTATAGTGTGTAAATCATATGACGGCCGGGCTGCCAAATAAAAATTCCCATGCCTTTAACAAGCTGGGTTTTTTTTATAAATATAATTTTTGAGTGGTGCTTAATATGAATAATAAATTTAAGATATATGAATTAGTTGTAGAAAAATGTAAAAATATAAATATAAATGATTTTGTTCTAAAAAAATCATTTGGAATTGACGCTACAGAGATTTCAGAAAAAACTAATATTAAACGATCAAATGTTTCTGCAATTTTAAATATGCTTGTTAAAGAAAAAAAATTAGTAAAAATTATTTCAAGACCAGTGTATTTTATAAATAGAGATAAATTAAAAGAAATTTTAGGATACTATACTGATGAAAAAATTTATTTAAAAGATTTAATAAAATATGCTGTTAATAGGGGAAAGATCGATGAAAGTACATTTGAAAGTGTTATTGGTTATAATGGTAGTATAAAAGAACAGATTGAACAGGCAAAAGCAGCAGTATTATACCCACCAAATGGACTTCATACTTTAATTATAGGTCCTTCTGGTTCTGGCAAATCTTTTTTAGCTGAAGCAATGTATAATTTCAGGTTGAAGGCAGGATTAGGCGGGAATTTTGAAGTTTTTAACTGTGCTGATTATTATAATAATCCGGAACTTATCAATTCATACATTTTTGGACATGTAAAAGGTTCGTATACTGGAGCAGATTCTGATAGAATAGGGCTTGTTGAAAAAGCAAATGGAGGGATTTTGTTTCTTGATGAAGTGCATAGACTGCATCCAGAAAGCCAGGAAATGCTTTTTTACCTGTTGGATAAGGGGTTATATTATAGGTTAGGTGATTCTAATGAAAGAAAAGCCAATATAATGCTTATTGCAGCAACTACAGAAGAGGTAGATTCATTTTTGTTGAAATCTTTTTTACGGAGGATACCTATTATAATTCAGATTCCACCTTTAGAAAAGAGAAGTAAACAAGAAAGAATAGATATTTTGGTTAATCTTTTTTCTTCTGAAGCAAAGCGAATAAAAACTAATATTATTGTATATCCAAGTGTGGTTATTAATCTTATTAATGCAAGCTTTGAGGGAAATATAGGAGAATTAAAATCAATCATTCAAGTTTTATGTTCTAAAGCTTTTTTAAGAAGATATAACAATGATACTAAATTTTTAAAAATAGATTTTAGTTTGTTAGATAACAAATTTAAGAATTTTATTTGTAAGAATAAAATAGATGAATTCTTAATCATTTTAAAAAATGGCAGAGAAAAGTGGATAAAAAAGTATGATTTTTATGAAATAATTATAGATCAATTAAGAAGTATAAATAAAGATGAAGATAAAATTAGTAAAATATTTATAGAAGATATAATTAATAAATATATTGACGATTTACTTGTTAATTTAATAGAAAACTAGTATATATAAATATATATATTATAGTATATGTAAGTATATATTAGTATATCCAACTAAGGAAGAGCTATTTTATTTAGATAAAGATTAATAAGGGAATATGGGATATGACAAAAGTAATGAGAATATATATAATATTATTTGCATAGCTCCTCATATTACGGCGACGCAATAGAAAGGAGGAAAATAATGAATAAAAAAGTTGTAAAATTTGTTTTAGCATATATTATGATATTTTTATTTTTATTTAGTTCTACTACTTCTGCATATGCTTATACTAAACAGCACATTGTTTCAAAAGGTGAGTCGCTGTATTTAATAGCTGAATGGTATAATAGTGATATTAGAAGTATTAGATCACAAAATGGCATATGGGATAATATTATATATCCTGGTGAAAAATTATATATACCAGTTAATTATGAGGATATAAATAATAAAAATTATCTTGTTAACAGATATTTAATTGCTAAGATGATTTATGCAGAAGCAAGAGGAGAAAGTTTAGAGGGCCAAGTTGCAGTTGGAGCAGTTATTTTAAATCGAATGAAAAGCGGAATATTTCCAGATACAGTATCTGGAGTAATATACCAAAAAGATGCGTTTGAATCTGTATCTAATGGTGAATTTTTTAATCATGATCCTGATTTAATGGCTTTTAAAGCTGCCGATGCAGCAATATCGGGTTGGGATCCTACTGGAGGAGCTTTATATTTTGTTGTTATAATGTTGTAAGTTTATGAAAGAATAAAAATAGTACTTTTTAAATAAGATAGGAGCTGGCCTTATGAAAAGAATTTTGGTTTCTGGAAGCAGAGGTAAAAGCAGTATTAGAGATTTTATTTTAAATTCTGGTATTGAAAAGCAAATAGAAGTTAAAGAATTGGATAAAAATGATAAGAGTTGTGATATTTTAATTATATCAAATATTTATGATAAGGAAGAATTTGATAAAATTTATAAATATATTTTTCATAATGAGATAAATAATGTTATAATAAATGGTGACGATGAGTTAACTAATAAGATTTTTGTTAATAATTTAAATTTTAATGTGATAACATGTGGTTTTAATAGTAAATCTTCAGTTACAGCTTCATCAGTAATTTACAATGAAGGGAGCTATAGATTTAATTATTGTATTCAAAGGTCATTTAAAGATTATAAGGGTAATTTAATAGAGCCGATGGAAGTACCTATTGAAATAAATATGTATGGCCAATATAATATATATAATTCATTGTTTGTAATTACCGTTTTGATTTTAATGGGAAAAAGTATTGATGATATACATAATTATTTGTCATTGTATAAAAACAAAAAGAATTTTTTTGCAATTAGCAATAATAAATTTAAGATTTTGTATCATTATGCACGTAAAGAAATAGATTATTTAAATGCTTTTGATGTTATTCCTGATATTTCGTACAACAGATTATTTTTAATATATAATTCTAGAGATTTTAATTATAATGAAGATATTATTGAAACTTTGATTGAAAATAATAAGCATATATTAAATATTGAAAAGATTATACCAATAGGTAATAAATTTAACTTTAAGAAAGAAGAAATTAACAGGGTGTCAGATAATGATTTAATTTTAATAATAGGCAGCTTTGAAGAAGAATTTAATAAACAAATGTTAAATTATATTTATAATCTGTCATAATTGCCTTTTGAATATAATATATATTCATAGAAGGTACACATGATGGAAGGGGAGAGTAAACAGATGGCAGGGAATGTATTTGAAAATAATTCGGCAGTAGTTGTTGGTAAAATTGCTTCTGATTTTGAGTATAGTCATGAATTGTATGGAGAGCAATTTTATAGTTTTATTCTTGAAGTACCACGATTAAGTGAGATGAAAGATCTTTTACCAATAACTATTTCAAATAGGTTATTTGAAGGTATAAATTTAACAATTGGTTCGAGAGTGAGGATAGAAGGTCAGTTGAGGTCATATAACAGAAAATCTTATGATGAGGGTAAAAATAAATTGGTTTTGACGATATTTGCAAGAGACATTTCGGTTATAGATCAAGAAGAAATTGTAAAAAATCCAAATGAGATTTTTTTAGATGGGTTTATATGTAAACAACCAGTGTATAGAACTACACCATTTGGAAGAGAAATTGCTGATATTCTTTTGGCTGTAAATCGTGCTTATAATAAGTCTGATTATATACCTGTAATAGCCTGGGGAAGAAATGCGAGATTTTGTGAGAAGTTAAGTATTGGTGAACATATAAAAATTTGGGGGCGTATACAGAGTCGTGATTATCAAAAAAAATTAGGAAATGAAGTTTTAACGAGAACAGCTTATGAAGTATCGATTACTAAAATGGAAAGAGTTGAAAATGATAATTAAATATTATAAACTTAATATAAGATAATAAGTATGGGGGAGTAACTATGGAAAAAGGTCTTTTGCAGATTTACACAGGTGATGGCAAGGGTAAAACTACAGCATCTATTGGTCTTGGTATAAGAGCAGCAGGTAGAGGATTTAAGGTTTATATGGTGCAGTTTTTAAAAGGTGCAGATACAGGAGAACTTTATACACTTAAAAGTATTGAGAATTTTAAAGTATTCCGTTTTCAGACAACTGAAAAATTCTTTTGGACATTGAATGAAGAAGAAAAAAAAGTTTTAGCAGAAGATATGAAAAAAGCTTATGATTTTGTAGTAGATGTTCTTAAAAATAAAAAATGCGATTTGCTTATATTAGATGAGATAATGGGAGCTATTCACAGCAAAATATATAGTATTGAAGATGTATTAAAATTAATAGATATGAAACCGCAAGAAATTGAGATGGTTTTAACAGGAAGGGCTGCTCCTAAAGAACTTATAGAAAAAGCAGATCTGGTAACAGAAATGAAAATGATTAAACATCCTTTTGAAAAAGGTATACAGGCAAGATATGGTATAGAATATTAAAACACCCGATTTTTCGGGTGTTTTAATTAACCGCGCAGATCATCAAGCAGTTTAGTTTTGTCACGCGTTTTATCATCAACTATTTTTACTAATTTTGCAGGTACTCCTGCTACTACAGTATTTGGAGGGACATCTTCTGTTACAACAGAACCTGCAGCTACTACAGATCCATGACCAACTCTTACACCTTCCAGGACAACAGCATTTGCACCTATTAAAACATTATCTTCTAAAATTACGGGTATACTGCTGGGAGGTTCTAATACTCCTGCTATAACAGCGCCTGCTCCTACATGTACATTTTTCCCGATTATACCTCTTGCACCTATTACTGCATTCATATCAATCATGGAATTTTCTCCGATTTCAGCTCCAATATTTATTATTGCTCCCATCATTATTACAGCATTTTTACCTATTTGAACTTTATCACGTATTATAGCGCCAGGCTCTATTCTAGCTTCAATGTTTTTTATATCAAGCAGGGGTATTGCTGAATTTCTTCTGTCATATTCAAGTCTGTAATTTTTTATATTATCTTTATTTTCATCTAAAATTTTACTTATCTGATCTAGCTCTCCAAAAATAATTTTGAATGTATTATCACCATAAATATCTAATCCTTTAATATCAGAAATTTTTATATTGCCATTTATATAAGCTTTTACTGGAGTAGATTTTTTTGCTTCTTTGATATATTTTGCTATTTCATAAGGATTTGTCATTTTTTCATTTGTACTCAACTTATTCATCCTCTCTTTAAAAGATCTTCCATAGTGTATAAACCGGGATTTTTGTTTGAAATAAATTTTGCTGCTTTTAAAGCACCATTTCCAAAGATTTCTCGAGATTGGGCGGAATGAGCAATTGATATAGTTTCATCATGGCCTGCAAAGATTACTTCGTGTTCTCCTACAATTGTTCCTCCTCTTATAGCATGAATACCTAATTCATTTATATTTCTTGCATTAGTTTTAGTATGTCTGCCATATATATATTCTTTTTTTGAATCTAGGACCTTGTTTATTTCGTCAGCAATCATAATTGCGGTACCACTTGGTGCATCTTTTTTCATATTGTGGTGTTTTTCTATTATTTCTATATCAAAATCATATTGAAGGTTTTTAGCTGCTTCTTTTACAAGATTTATAAGTATATTTACGCCAAATGACATATTAGCAGATCTAAAGATAGGAATTTCTTTTGATGCATTTTCTACAAACTTTATTTCTTCCTCATTTAAACCAGTAGTTGCAATAACTACAGGTAGTTTTTTTTGTACAGCATCTTTTAGTAAATCGATAATAGCAGTGTGATACGAAAAATCTATAACAACATCAGCTTTTTCATTAACCTGTGATAAACTTTTGTAAACTGGGAAATCTGATTTTGAAATTTCCTTATCTATTCCTGCAACAACATTAAAATCTGGATTTTCTGAAGCTAATTTTGCAATTACCTTTCCCATTTTTCCATTACACCCATGAATTATAATATTTATCATGGTATTTCCTCCTTTTTATATGAGTCCATATTTTGCTAAGACAGTTTTTAAAAATTCTAAGTTTTTGTCACTCATGTCTACTAATGGCAGTCTAAGTGGGCCTACATCAAAGCCCATGAGGTTAAGAGCTGTTTTAACTGGTATAGGATTTGTTTCTATAAATAGTGCTTTATTTAAAGGATTTAATTCAAGTTGCATTTCAAGAGCTTTTTCAATATCTTTATTTAAATAAGATATTGCCATTTGATGTATCTTTGCTGGTACAATGTTTGCAGTTACAGATATAACACCAAGTCCTCCCAAAGACATTATTGGTATTACTTGATCGTCATTTCCAGAATATATTTCAAATGTTTTTCCCATTATTCTTGCTATTTCAGCAACTTGGACAATGTCACCACTGGCTTCTTTAACTCCTACAACATTTTCTACTGTTTTTTTTATTTCAAAATAAGTTTCTGGTAACATATTCAAAGAAGTTCTGCTTGGTACATTGTAAACTATTATTGGTATGTCAACGTGTTTAGCTATTTCAATGAAGTGAGCTTTTAATCCTTTTTGTGTGGTTTTATTATAATATGGTGTTATAACAAGGAGGGCATCTGCACCAACTGATTGGGCATATTCACTCATTTCAACAGCATGAGATGTGTTATTTGAACCTGTACCTGCTATTACAGGTATTCTTTTATTTACTTTCTCTACAGTAAATTTTATTGCATCTTGCTGCTCATGTTGTGACATTGTTGAGGCTTCACCAGTTGTCCCGCAGATTATTATTGCATCTGTGCCTTCACTAATGTGCCATTCTATTAATTCATTAAGTTTATCAAAGTTTATTCCGCTTTCAGTAAAAGGAGTTACTATTGCAACACCGGAACCTTTAAAAACAGACATTTTTATTTCTCCTTTCAATTATTTTTAACTAGAAGTTCAGCTATTTGGACAGTATTTGTTGCTGCACCTTTTCTGATATTATCAGCAACTATCCACATATTTAAACCGCTATATACTGATTCGTCACGTCTTATTCTTCCGACAAATACTTCATCTTTTCCTGTAGCCATTGTTGCAAGGGGGTAAATATTATGTTCAGGGTCATCTTTTAATATAACACCTGGTGCATTTTTTAATAATTCTACGAGTTCTTTTAATTCATATGGACGTTCAAATTCTATATTTACTGATTCGCTATGGGAGTTAACTACTGGGACTCTAACTGTAGTAGGTGAAACCTTTATCGAATTGTCACCCATTATTTTTTTTGTTTCATTTATCATTTTTAATTCTTCTTTTGTATAACCATTTGCTTCAAATAAATCAATGTGAGGTATGCAATTATTTGCAATTGGGTATGGAAATATCTGGCATAATTCGCCTTTTAAAGTTCTTTCTAGTTCATCAATGCCCTTTTTTCCAGCTCCTGAAACAGCTTGGTATGTTGATACAACTATTCGTTTTATTTTGTATTTATCGTGAAGCGGTTTTAATGGTACTACCATTTGTATTGTAGAACAGTTTGGATTAGCAATAATACCTTTATTCAATAATATATCTTTAGGATTTACTTCAGGCACTACTAAAGGTACATTTACATCCATTCTCCATGCGCTGGAATTGTCTATAACTGTTATACCATTTGAAACAGCAATGGGTGCAAATTTTTTGCTAATGGCTGCACCAGCAGAAAATAATGCTATTTGTATATCTTTTTCAAAACCTTTTTCATTTAATTCTTCAACAATATAATCTATATTTTTAAAGGTAATTTTCTGACCCGCTGATTTTGAAGATGCAAAAAGATATAATTTATCTACAGGAAAGTTTCTTTCTTCTAAAACTTTTAAAAAGGTTCTTCCTACCATTCCGGTAGCACCTACAATAGCTAAATTTATTCCCATTATTATCCTCCTTAATTTAATTATATAGTGCAATAAAGTGTATTTTATTTACTTTAAAATATATCATTATTATTATATGAAGTCAATAAAATAAGGTTTACTACTAAAAATAGCCTAAGCTTTTAAGCTTTGGCTATTTTTTCGATTTAGCATCTTTTTCTAAGGCCTTGATATCAGAAATAAGTACATCTGATTTTATTTTTGTAATAATGGAATTTTGTGATTTTATAGCCTTTTCTAATTCAGATAAACCTGCCTCAAATTTATCTATACCGAATTTTGCTTCTTTAGGCATTTTAGGTTTTAATAACACCCAGACAGAATTTATATCGAGAAAATCTTTTGCTATTTGGCCCCAATTTTGTGTTTCAGATCTAAAATTTATATCTAATGTATAATACTTCAGGCGTTTTAAATCAGTAGGAGTGTTTACTTTAAAAAGGTCTTCCAAATCAGGTATATATTTATATACATTATTTGCAGCAATTAATAGTTCTAATTTTGTTTTCTTTACTGATATTGTTGTAATATCATTTATTGAAGCACTCATACTGTTGATAAGATTAAGATTTGAACCAGCTTTTACAGCTATTGGAGTTAAAATGTTCCAATTAGTATGTATATCTTTTATAAGTTTTTCTATTTCATTCCAGTTTTTTTCTATCGGTGAGGGTTTTTCCTGTTTTTCTTCAGCTTTGTCAGAAGATTTTTTGTTTTTATCATCTTCCGATTTATTTTGGCTGGTTTTTTTTGAGCTAGTGGTGTTATTTTTTGAAATATCATTTATTTTCTTAGCTTGCTTCATGATTTTTTCTATATCTTCTTCAATTTTTGTAAGTTCTTTAGGAACAGCACTTTTTTCAGTACCCAGAGGTTTTTTATGGGGTTGATCTTTTTGGTGTTTTTTACTACATCCGCCGATATTTGAAGCAATTAATAGAATAAGGATGGCATATACTATAATCCTAAAATTTAGTTTCATTGTATCACCTCAGAAATAGTATTTCCATCCACGGGCTTACTATGCTTCTTTTTCGACAAGCTGTTCTTTATATTGAAGCATATATAAGTTATAATATAATCCTTTTTTATTTAAAAGTTCATTATGTGTACCTGTTTCTTTAATCTGTCCTTTATGAAGTACGATTATTTTATCAGAATGTTGAATTGTGGATAGTCTATGAGCAATAACAATTGTTGTACGGTTTTTAGTAAGTTTATTTAATGCATCCTGAATTAGAATTTCAGTTTCTGTGTCAATATTTGCTGTTGCTTCATCTAAAATTAAAATTTTAGGGTTAAAAGCTAAAGCACGTGCAAAAGCTAAAAGCTGTCTTTGACCAGATGATAAGGTTGAGCCTCTTTCTGTAACTTTTGAATCATATCCATTGGGGAGTTTTTTTATAAAATTATGTGCATTTACATATTTTGAAATTTTGTATATATCATTTTCAGTAATATTTTTATTATTTAGTCTTATATTTGATTTTATATCACCTGTAAAAAGAAATACATCCTGAAGCACAACGCCTATGTTTCTTCTTAACTCTGCCTGCTTTATATCTTTTATATTTTTACCATCTATTAATATATCACCTTTTTGAATATCATAGAATCTGCTTAAGAGATTTATTATTGAAGTTTTACCTGCTCCAGTTGCCCCAACTATTGCAATAGTTTGACCGGGGTTAACAGTAAAACTCACATCTTTTAAAACCCATTCATTATTATTATATGAAAACCATACATTTTTAAACTCTATCTTTCCTTCAATACTATCTAAACTTATAGGATTTTCAGGGTCTTTGATGTGTTCTTTTGTATCTAAAAGTATGAAAATCCTTTCAGCAGATGCCATTGCAGACTGAAGTATATCATATTTTTCTGATAAATCAAAGATTGGTTGAAACATCATTTGTATATAGTTTGTAAAAGCGTATAAAACACCAAATTCTATTTTATTTGAAATTATATCTTTTCCACCATACCATATAAGAAGAGCTAAAGTTAATGAATAGATTAAATCCATCGAAGGTCTGAAAATTGCAAATACTTTAAGCTGCTTCATATTAGCATCATAATATTCTTTATTTATTTTTTTAAAATCATTGCTTTTCTTTTGCTCAGATACAAATATTTGTACTATTTTCATACCACTTATATGTTCTGATAAAAATGCATTTATTCTTGCAAGTCTTACTCTTACGAGTCTATAAGCTTGAGTTGCCAGTTTTCTGTATATATACATACCAATTATAACAAGTGGTAATGTCGAAAAGCTTATTAAAGCTAATTTAACATTTAAAAATAACATGGCAATGGCAATACCTAATAATATAAAAATATCATTAAAAAGATTTACAATTACGCTTGTATACATTTCGTTAAGTGTATCTGTGTCATTAGTAACTCTTGTTACAAGTCTTCCTACAGGATTTTTGTCAAAAAAAGAAAGAGAAAGATTTTGTAAATGCTCAAAAATTTGTTGCCGTAAATTAAAAATTATTTTTTGCCCAGTATATTGAATGAGGTATATTTCGCCATAACTAATAAAAAAGCTAGCAAATATTATAATTAAATATAACAACCCTATGTGAATGACACCACTTGAAGCAGCTTGCTTAGTAATATGAGAATTATTTATATAATTATCTATTGCTATTTTAACTAAATATGGTCTTAGAAGGTTTGCTCCTGTGACAAGAAGTATTGCGAATATACTTATGAATACGTATAAACTGTATGGTTTTGCATATTTTAAAAGTCGTTTCATTATTTTTATATCAAAAGCTTTGGTCATTACTTCTTCATGATTATAATCCATTTTTTCACCGTCCTTAATATTGATGAGAAATTGCGTCTTCTAAAAGCTGTTTTTCATATAAACTGTTATATAAGCCTCTTAATTTTATTAAATTATCATGGGTACCTCTTTCAATAATTTCTCCATCATCTAATACTATAATTTCATCAGCATTTTTAATTGTAGAAATACGATGTGATACTATAATTGTAGTTCTATCTTTCATAAAATTTTTTAAATGTTGCAATATGGTTTCTTCAGTATTTGTATCAACAGCAGATAAGCTATCATCAAGTATTAAAATTTTTGGTTCTTTAATCAGAGCTCTGGCGATTGATACTCTTTGTTTTTGTCCTCCAGATAATGTAACACCTCTTTCACCAACTATAGTATTATATTTCTCAGGAAATGACATGATGTCTTTATCAATATCTGCAATAGCAGCATATTGCCGGATTTTTTCTAAAGGAACTTCATTAAAAAATGATATATTATTTGCTAAGGTATCAGAAAATAAAAAATTATCCTGAGGGACAAAACCTATATTTTCTCGAAGTGTTTTTAATGGTATATCATTTATATCATGTCCATCTATAAAAATTGTATCCTGAGGGACTACATAAAGACGTTCTATAAGGTTTACTAAAGTACTTTTGCCACTGCCTGTTTTTCCTACAATAGCCAATGTTTTACCTTTAGGTATATTAATGTTTATATTCTTTAAGGCAGGTGGTAATTCTTTTTTATATGAAAATGTTAAATTCCTGATTTCAATATTTCCCTCTATATCAGTTATATTAGTATCAGCACACTTATCATTAATATCAGAAGTCACATTAAATATAACATTTAATCTTTCCATAGATGCAGAACCTCTTTCAAAAATATTAATTACCCATCCAGAAGCCATCATAGGCCAGATTAACATTCCAAGATAACTTACAAAAGCAACAAAATTACCCAAGCTTATTATTCCATTTATTACTTGAACTCCACCTACAAGTAAAGCAATTGTAAAACTTAAAGCTGCTAAAAGCTGAACAGTAGGGTCAAAAAGTCCCCATATTCTTATCATGTTCATGTTAGCTTTTAAATTATTTGTATTTTCCTGTTTGAAATTTTTAATTTCATCTTCTTCTTGTACAAAAGCTTTTATTACTCTTATGCCTGAGATACTTTCCTGAACTTTATCAGTTAAAGAAGAGAAAGCTTCTTGAACCTTTAAAAATCTTGAATGTATTACCTTACCAAATCTTGTTACAACTAGTGCAATTATTGGTAGTGGAATTAGTGCAAGGATGGTTAGACGTATATCAATTGTCAATAACATTATTACTATAATTGATAAGCCTAAAAAGGCCGCATCGACAGACATGATTACGCCTGGACCTACGGCCATTCTTACAGCATTTATATCATTTGTAGCATGTGCCATTAGATCTCCTGTCTTATGCTCATTATAATATTGAGGAGAAAGAGTTAAAAGTTTATCAAAAAATGCATTACGCATATCTTGTTCTAAAAGTCTTGACATTCCCATAATCATGACACGCCAAATAAATCTGAATAGAAAAACTAAAAGTGCTATACCAATTACTAATCCAGCATAATTTAACAGTACTTTTGGAGTTAAATCTTTACTTTTAAATAAATCTGTCAAAGATCCTAATAAATGAGGTATAATAAGTTGAAGCAAATCAACTGCTATTAAAAATATAATACCTGTTATATAGCTCAATTTATGCTTTTTTATAAATGGAATGACTGTTGTAAAACTTTTCATGTAATCCCCCCTGGAATTTTATATAATAAAGATTATATTGTATAATATAATTATAACGTAAACGGTTAAAATTTCAAAAAAAGAGGAGTGATAATAATGTGGAATTATAAAATAAAAAAGATTTCTGTTTTGTCAACATTTAAATTTACATTAATTTATGGTGTTTTATTTGGAACATTTCTAGGTATAGTATTTGGACTTTTCAGCGGACTTATGGCAACTAGTTTTAGATTTTTTGGCTTTAGTATTTTAGGAGGTTTTTTTGCTGGATTATTATATGGTGTAAGTTTTTCTTTTGTAAGTTCACTAGGTGTTTTTATATTTAATATAATTTCAGCATGGATAGATGGAATTGACATTTATGTTGAGAAAATACAATGAAAATTTTTAAAAATTGTATTGTAAAAGTAAAAAAAAGTGATAT
>JBNAVY010000020.1:0-39586 GCA_049700195.1 Thermoanaerobacteraceae bacterium | reverse complement strand
TTTTTTAACTTCAAAATTGAATTTAGTCATAAAATGAACATATAATAAATAAAAAAACTCAGGTAGGATTTTTGCTACCTGAGTTTTTTGTTTGTAAAATTCTATTAATTTTTCAAACTATGATAGAAAATAATTCGTTTTAATAATAATTTCAATAATTATTTATATATCCAAATCATAAAAAAATACTACAATAATAATTTTTATGATAATGTTCTAATATTTTTATATTTGTACTAATATATATTGAAAGATAATCTTGGAGGTGCTGGTGTTATGAAAGACAATAAAAAGCTTTTACTAATTGGGGCTTTAATTGTTATTATTGTTGTAATTGTATATGTTTTACCAGTAAAACAAGAGAAAATCACTTCATATAATATTAATGCAAAATATAATGATGAAAACAAGACAATATCAGCGATACAAACAGTAGAATATGTAAATAAAAGTGAAAAGACACTGAAAGAAATATATTTTCATCTTTATCCAAATGCTTTTAAAGAAAAAGAAAAACTGCCATTTACAAAAGAGGAACTTTCTTTTGCATATCCAGAAGGATTTAAAGAAGGTTATATTGATATAAAACGGGTAACTTTTGATAAAAACATACCAGCTGTATATTCTGTTGAAGAGAATAAACAGGAAATACTAAAGATACAATTACCTAAAGAATTACGAAAAGGTGAAAAGATAAAAATAGAATTTGAATACAAAGTCCAACTACCTCCAGCAGTAGGCAGATTTGGCTATGGGAAAAATACTATCCAAATTGCAAATTGGTACCCAATTGTTTCGGTATTTGATAAAAATGGGTGGAATAATGACCCATATTACACTTTAGGAGACCCATTTTATAGTGAAATATCAAATTATAATGTGAGACTTACAGTTCCCAAACAGATGGTTGTTGCCTCAACAGGTATAATTAAAAAACAAAAGGAATATAAAGAAGATAAAATTATTGAAATAGATGCGCCAAATGTAAGAGATTTTGCAATAGTTATGAGCCCTAAATTTAAAATGGTACAAGATAATGTGGATGGAATAGAAGTGAGATCTTACTATTTTAGTGAAGAAGGTGGAAATAAAGCTCTAAAATTCGCTATTGATGCTATAAAATTTTATAATGATTATATAGGGAAATATCCATATAAGCAATTTTCAGTTGTTGAAAGTGATTTTTACATTGGTGGCATGGAGTATCCGAATATTGTAATGATATCTAAAAGTTTATATACAAAAAGTAATTTATTTAATTTAGAATATGTTATTGCACATGAAACAGCACATCAATGGTGGTATGGTGTTGTTGGAAATAACCAGATAAAAGAAGCATGGCTTGATGAAGGATTGACGGAGTATACAACAATAATGTATATTGAAAGATACTATGGAAAAGCTACAGCAGAGGAGATATACAGACATGTGATAGCAGGTGAATTTGATAAATATATAAAAACATCTAATGATGTATCTATGAATAAGACTTTAGCAGATTTTAATGGTTGGGAAGACTATACAAATATTACTTATAATAAAGGAGCAATGTTTTTTAATAATCTGAAAAGTTTAATTGGAGAACGAGAATTTAAAAAATCTTTACAGACTTACTATGAAAAATTTAAATATAAAAATGCCACTACGCAAGATTTAATTGACGTAGTGGATGCAATAACAAAAAAAGATACAGGAGGATTCTTCCAAGAGTGGATATATTAAACTATAATTTTTCTTTTAAGTCTGATATCATCACCGTAAAAGTTAAGAAGCTTAAAATTACCCAAAATACGAGAATAGATTCTCTCTGGATATATTGCCATTATTTCTGAAAGAGGCAGATTAGTAGAAATAATCATTTTTTTATCAGTTAATAACCTTGAGTTTATTACATTAAAGATTTCCTGCTGGCTAAAAGCTGTAACAGATTCTGTGCCAAGATCGTCAATAATTAAAAGGTCGCAATCTTTTAAAAGCACTGAATATTGGCTGTAACTGTCTGATTCAGAATTTAATTTATTCATTCTAAGACCTTCAATAAGTTCAGGTGCTGTTTTATATATTACACTTTTGCCATTATCTAATAATTCTTTTGATATACAATTAGCAAGAAAAGTTTTGCCTAATCCTGAGTCACCATAGAAAAAAAGACTTTCTTGCTGGGAATTAAAATTTTTTATAAAATCCAAAGATGTTTCTACAATATTTTTTATATTGTATCTTGGAGAGGGTTTATCTTTAAAAGGTTTATCAGAGTAATACTCAAAATTAAAAGTAGAAAAATTTTCTTTTTTAAGTATATTTGATAAGTTGGATTGCTTATAATAAATGTTTATAAGCTTTTGTTCAAAACATCTACACTTTTTTCCATTTACAAAACCGGTATCTTTACATATATTGCATTCAAATTTTTGTTCAAGATAATCTTCTTTATATCCATTTAATTTTAAAAGGGCTGCTTTGCGCCCTTTTAGTGTATTTAAGCGTTCTTTTAAAGTAATTAAAAGTTCTTTTGACTTTTCTGGAGAAGTGAATATTGCTTCAGTAATTTTTATACCAATATTTTTTATATCATTATCAATTTCGGCTAATTCAGGGATTTCTTTATAAACTTTGTTTCTTCTTAAAATTAATTGTTTTAAGGATTGGTCACGTTTATTTTCGTATTCTCTTAAAATTTCATATATTATATTATCATTCATCTAATTCACCCCTGGAATGAGCTAAAAGTTTTTTTTCTAAATCTTCAATATCATAGCTTCTTTGTGAATAACTATTAAAGTAGTTTTTAGGTACTTTATAACCTGAAGAAGCTGATTTTTTCTTGGCAGGGGTTTTTTTATTATTCTGGAGGTCTTCAACAGTTCTGATTCCGTCATTGAACCAATTTATCAAAATTTTATTTATATATGGAAAACTTGGCTCATTTATTTTAAGAGTACATTCGTTGCAAGCTTTTACAATAATATCTACATCAAAACCCAAGTCATTCATCCATCTATCCATCATTTGTTTATGAGATTCCATTATATCATCATCTTTTAAACCCAAAGCACTAAGGATTCTTTTGTAATTCTGCCACCTGCGGCTTTCTGTTTTAAGATAAGCCTCTACATCAAGAGCTGTTTTTAAACCAGCATCATGCCAGGCTATAGCTACTTTTTCCATATATCTTAAAGAAGTTTTGTTTTTTGATACACAATAGCTGACAAGCATTGTAATTATTTCTAAAGAGAAACCATATTCGTCTATCCAGCTTAAATATGTATCCATCTCATTTGGAGATAAAGGTCTGCCTAAAGTTAATTCTATAGCTTCAAACATTTGACGAACCTGATTATCATTTATAGAAAGACTATGTTTTGAAGCATTATGAGGATTAACTGGAAGGTATTCTACACTGTATTCTCCATCAGAATATTTTAATTTAATAAGTCCACATTTTTCCCAGAATTTTAAAGCCTGGTCAACTTCAAGATCAGACATAAAGAGCTTGTCTGCCATTTTGCTTAAAGATATGTCATTTCCATAGAAACAATACTTTAGCCCCAAAAGATATACTTTTACATATTCTCCTGGAGCATCTAACATATAATGATTTATGAAATAATTACTGATGGGTGTGCTTCCCATATCATTGTTATCATCAAGAAATTTAAAAACGCTCATCCACACCACCTCAAAATATATTATAGCACAGTAAAGACCGACCTTCAATCAAAAGATTTTAATATATCTATCGGGTATTTGAATTTTTACTTTAGAGTATTATAAATAAAAATTTATCTAGTTTTATAAGTACTGTTTTGAAATATGAATAATATTTAATAATATATCATAAAATATAACGAAAAGAATTTTATGGAAACGAATTTGCATTCTGGAAGGTTTGTGATATAATAAAAAAAGTAAATTGCAATCACGAAAGGAGAATACTATGTGGGAAACAGGGGATAGGGGCGAAAGTTTTTTTCCTTATTATCTGAAAGCTTGGCTTAAAAATTACTGGAAAAATTTCGCAGCTTTTTTTGTTGCACTTGTTATAGGATTATCCTTTGTTGCATATGAAGATGGATTTGCATACAAAGTTGAAATTGATGGTAAAACTGCCTGTATAACAAAAGATTCGGATTCAGTAAAGAGATTGATAGAAAATTTATATGAAAAAGAAGTTAAAAAAAGTGGTACAAATGTAGTGATAAATCAATCCATAAATTACAAAAGAATTAGAGTTTCTAAAAATTTAATAACAAATCCTAAAGAAATTGAAACCGTTATAAGTAATTCATTGACTTTTGACCATAGGTCAGGAGCTATTTTTGTTGATGAAAAATTTATAACAGCGTTAAAAACTACTGAAGAAGCTAAACATTTACTTGATACAATAAAATCTAAATATAGTAAGGATTCTGATAAAACATATTTCAAAGAAAATGTTGAAGTAAAATCTTTATACATAGACAAAAAAAATATATTGAGTTTTGATAAAGCTTTAGAAACAATACAAAAACCTGCAAAAAGTTCTATAAAGTATACTGTAAAAGAAAATGACAACCTTTGGACTATAGCAAGAGATAATAATATGTATATAGAAGATATATTAAAAGTAAACCCAGGGCTTACTGAAAATTTAATGCCGGGTCAGACAATAAACTTAACGGCAGAAGTTCCAATTATTACTGTAATATCTGAAAAAAAGGTTACATATAAAGATGAAATACCTTTTGAAATAAAATACCAAAAGAATGATTCTTTATATACAAATGAATCTAAGGTATTAAAAGAAGGAGAAAAAGGCACAAAGGAGATAATAGCCATTATAAAATGCTATAATGGAATAGAAGTTTCCAGGGAAATAGAACAGGAAAAGATTTTAACTGAAGCTGTTTCTAAGGTTGTTGCTGTTGGTACTAAAAAGCCGCCTATTACAGTTGCTACAGGGTCTTTTAACTATCCTCTAAGAGGTACTATAACATCAAGATATGGCCAAAGATGGGGGAGATTACATACAGGAGTTGATATTGCAGCATCTGAAGGTTCACCAATATATGCTGCAGATGGCGGAAAGGTTATTTTTTCCGGATGGGAAAGTGGCTATGGATATGTTGTAAAAGTAGATCATGGGAACAGATATATGACATATTATGGACATGCAAGTAAATTACTTGTAAGTACTGGTGAAAAAGTATATAAAGGTCAAAAAATTGCTCTTGTAGGTTCAACAGGTCATGCCACTGGGCCACATCTGCATTTTGAAGTAAGAATAGATGGCGTTCCTGTAAATCCACTACCCTATTTACATTAAAATATATTAAGTAAAAAAAGCCCTGGGGGGCTTTTTTTACTTAATAAGGAATTTTATTGTCTTGCTCATATTAAATTAGAATGTTATAATACATTTGAATATAAATTGATACATATCACTTCATACATTTCATACATATAGTGAGATTTGCATATACATTACATACGGGTTTTTAAAAATATGTGAGGTGATATGTATGAAGAATAAAAAGAAATTAACCGTATTTATTTTATCGTTTATATTTGTTGTTCTTATCTTTATAAGCAGCAATACTATATCGACATTATATCCTATTTATAAGTCTTATAACAAAACCCGTATAGAAGACAATGTAAAGAATTACAAAACATTAGAAAGTGAACATTTTATTGTTAAATACGAAGGAAATAATGATGATATAGCTAAGCTTGTTATTTTAATAGGAGAAAAACATTATATAGGTGTTGTAAATGACCTTGGATTTGAACCGATAAATAAATCACTTATCATAGTATATAACAATCCTGATAAAATGAACAGGGATTTTTCTCTTGCAAAAGGAGAAAGTGCTATGGGGCTATATTTTAATGGAGTTATAAGTATAGAAAACCCTTATTTATGGATAGGCTCAAAAGATAATATAGAGGAAGTTTTTGAAAAAGAAGGTCCTATAGTTCACGAATTTACACATCTGATAGTAGATGATATTGCAAAAGGAAATTATCCAGTATGGTTTACAGAAGGTGTTGCACTTTTAGAAGAATATCGCCAGAATGGTTTTGAATGGGGAAAAGACTTATCTTATAAGGGCTTACCTTATAACCTTGAACAGTTAACAAATAATTTTAACAGCTTGGATGAATCCTTAGCATATAAAAGGTCTTATGAAATATTAAAGGCAATAACAGACAGATATGGTATTGAAGCAGTTAAGAATATATTGTTTGATTTGGGTAAAGGCGATAATCTTTCAGATAGTTTTTATAAAATCACTGGAGAAAAACTTAATGTGTTTGTCAATAGTGTTAAGTAGAGAAGTCTATGCTTCTCTACTAAATACTTGTAATAAGAGGGGATGTATAAATGGAAAACAAGATTTTGATAATAGATGATGAAAAAACTATTGTTGACATTTTAAAATACAATCTTTTAAAAGATGGATATGCTGTTTATGAGGCATATGATGGTGAAGAAGGAATAAAAAAAGCCAAAGAATATAATCCGGATTTAATACTGTTAGATGTTATGCTTCCTAAGATGGATGGATTTTCTGTTTTGAGAACTCTAAGGCAGGAAATGTCAATACCGATTTTAATGCTTACAGCAAAAGAAGAAGAAGTTGACAAAGTATTAGGATTAGAACTTGGTGCAGATGATTATATAACTAAACCTTTTTCTATGAGAGAATTATTGGCAAGGGTTAAAGCAAATCTAAGGCGTATTGCCCTAAACGGAAACGAATCTGACAATTTTATACATATAAAAAGCCTAAAAATAGATTTATCTAAATATAGAGTTGAAAAAAACAATAGAGAAATTGAACTTACCTCAAGAGAATTTGATTTATTAAGGTTTCTTATTGTTAATAAAGGATTAATTTTTTCAAGAGAAATGCTTCTTGAAAAAGTATGGGGATATGAATATTTAGGTGATATTAGAACTGTTGATGTTACTATAAGAAGATTGCGTGAAAAAATTGAAGATGACCCAAGTAACCCTAAATTTATACATACTAAAAGAGGGGTTGGTTATTATTTTAGCGATGAAAAACAGATTTAGAAGCATACAATGGAAAATAGTTTTAATTTATGGTTTACTTATTTTAGTTGCAATGGAAATAATATGGGTGTATTTATTCAAATCTTTAGAAAACTATCACATGACTAATTTTGATAATTATCTTGAAGCTCAAGGCCGTGGTATTTCATTTACTCTTAAAGACAATATTGACAGTAAAAGCTTAAAAAATATTATAAATATGTATATGGGGCCAAATTCTAATGTAAAATACATATATGTTTTAAATAAAAAAGGCGATATATTGGCAAGTTCTACTGGAGAGACTGGCAGAATGATGACACCAGCTATAGTAAAAGCTTTATCGGGAGAAATAAGCATTGAAACTACTAATGATTACAATACAAATGGAAAACTCAGAGATTTTGCTATTCCTATATATGATAATTATGGGGACATATCAGGAGTTGTTTATATAAGCGGGTCTTTAAAAGGTATTTATGAGACTCTCTCTGATGTAAATTTGATACTTTTAAGTGCAACTTTATTTGCGGTATCTGTAACAATAATTCTTGGATATATTTTATCAAAAACAATTACTGATCCAATTAAAGAAGTAACAAAATATGCTCGTGAAATGGCTGAAGGAAATTTCGATGTTCAAATAAATATAAAATCAAAAGATGAAATAGGAAAGCTTGGCGAGATGTTTAATCTCTTATCATCAAGACTTAAAGAAACCTTAAATGATATACAAGCAGAGAAAAACAAAGTTGAAGCAATAATACAATTTATGAAAGACGGAGTAATTGCAACAGATTCTGTAGGGAGTTTAATACATTATAACGAAGCTGCTAAAGACATATTAGGTAAAGATCTTAATTATAAAATGAATATAAAAACTGTGTTGGATTTTGATGATGCAATTTTAGAGAATGAAAGAGAAATTTCATTTTTTACAAAAAACAATAAAGTTCTTTCTATTCATATAAGTCCACTTAAAAACAGGGAAGTTTTAGAAGGCTATGTTTATGTAATACATGATATAACTGAACAGCATAAACTTGATAACATGAGAAAAGAGTTTGTTGCAAATGTATCTCATGAATTAAGAACGCCTTTGGCAACAATAAAAAGTTATACTGAAACACTACTGTATGATGATGTTGAAAAAGAATATGAAAAAAAATTTTTAAACATCATAAATATAGAAGTTGATCGTATGACAAGATTAGTGAGAGATTTGCTTTTACTTTCAAGAATGGATTCAGAAGAAGACAATTTAAACAGAACTTTTTGCAGATTAAATGATATTGTTGCAAATGTTGTACATAGAATGAATATTGAAGCAGAAAAGAAAAACCTGAAAATGTTTTTATCATTAGGTGATGAAAAAAAAGAAATTTATATAGATAAGGATAAAATCGAGCAATTAATAGTAAATATAATATCAAATTCTATAAAATATACCCAGGATAATGGGGATATTAAAGTTATTACAAAATATACAGACAATTTTGCAGTTTTTGTGGTAGAAGATAATGGAATAGGAATACCAAAAGAAGATTTGCCAAGAATTTTTGAAAGATTTTACAGAGTTGATAAAGCTAGATCCAGGGAATTTGGCGGCACTGGATTAGGTCTTTCTATAGTGAAGCAGATTGCAAAAGTCCATGGAGGAGATGTAGAAATAAAGAGTGATATTGGTAAAGGTACCATTGTTGAGGTAAAAATACCATATTAGTTAATTCGTAATAATAATTTAATATTACTGTAACATTATTGTAATATAACTGTTTTATAATAAACATATACATGTTTGTATAGTTTTATTTAAGAGGAGGGATATCCTTGAAGAAGTTGCTTATTTTTATTGCAACATTGATGGTTTTTATGTCTTTTTTTACAACCTTCGCATATGCTGACGATGGTTTAATTACAATAAAAACAAACATTGAAGATGTTAAGACAAACAATAAATATTTTGTGATTTCTGGTACAGGGCAAAAAGATACTGTTTTAGAGTTGATTTTAAATGATAATATTAATGATAAATGGGTAATAGGAGATAATGGTTTGTTTGCAAAGTTGCTAACACTTACTACAGGTGATAATTATATAGTTTTAAAAGCAACTAAGGGTGATCAACAGCAAATACTAAAAGGGCATGTTATATTTACAAAGAGGGATGGTGTTTTGCAGATTACAATATCATTTGTTGAAGATTTATTTAAGTCTTTAATTAATAACAGGTGAAACTTATGAAAGAAAGACTAAAATCAATATTATTGTTTTTTCTTGTGATTATGAGTATATACATGACTTATTTATTATGGATATCTTTCCCTGAAAGCAGTATATTTACAAAAAAGTCCACAGCTTTGCAAGTGGACATTTTTCATATTATAAGACCTCAATACACCATTATAAACTTAGATAATGGAAAAAAAGAATATGTTAAAAAAGAAGATCAATTTTTAAAACTGTGGGAAAATACGATTGCATATGTTAAAAACTGCAACAGTATCAAAGATTACAATATTGATAAATCAACATGGGATGAAAAAGGAAGAGATTTTTCGTTGCATTTTTATATGTATGATGGGTTTAATGCTGAGCTTTTTAAAGAGCTTTTTAAAGAGCTTTTATCTGATAATAAAACTTTTTTTAAGAAGTTAAATGGTACTTTTGAAATAAGCGAAGTTCTTTTTGACTTAGAAAATGGTTGGATTTATATAAAAAATAATAAAAAAGATAAATATACTGCATTAGAATGCGAAGCCAATACAAAAAATATAACAAACCATATAAAATCATTAAATAATCAAGATGTAACTGTTTGTCAGACGGTATATCAAAGTGGTTATAATGATTATTTCATCAATGGCAACCTATTTTTACCTACATATAATAAAGATTTTACTATAGAAAAATTATTTAATAAAGATATTTACGGATATGGATATTTAAATAAAATAATAAGCAATTTATTTATAAACATGTCGGTAGTAAGAGAAATCAATGAAAATAGTGGTTTTATAGTTTATACAGATGGAATAAAGAGTTTACGTTTTCACAAATCTGATTTTATTGAGTTTTATAACACATCAACAGATAATAATTTAAGTGATCAGAATGCATCATTAAATTTTGCGCTTAATTTTCTTAGTCAAACAGGTATATCTTTAAACAAAATTCATCTTGCTACAATTAAAAAATTAAATAATAATTATGAATTTTATTTTAATTATAATGCCAATTTACCTTTAAGAGTTTTAGATAAGTATGCTGATTATTATCCGATAGTTGTTAAAATAAATGGTGGAGATATAAAATATGCCTTTATTAAATTGCTGAATTTATATCCTGGCGGATATTATCCTGATGAGATACTGAGTCCTGAAAAAATTTTAAAAGATATTTCAGAAACATTAAAAATAAAAATGCCAATAGATAATTTGAAATTAGTTTATTTATATAAAGATAATCATCTAATTCTTTCATGGGAATTAAAAAAAGATAAAAATATATACTATATAAATGCTTTTGATGGGAAATTAATAGATGATGGGGTATAAATATGAACTGGTCTAAAGCTAAGTCAATTATGGTAATAATTTTTATATTTCTTAATATAATTTTGTATTTAAGCATTAAAAATTTAAATGTGCCATTAAAAGAAAAGTATACTTCTCAGGATTTAAAAGCTATTTTATCAGTATTATCTGATAATAATATATATATAAATACTCATATACCTGAAGGGATAAGAAAAATGCCTCTTTTAAAAGTAGAAAGACAGAATATACCATTTGAATATATAAAAAACAGTTTTTTAAAAGGAAAGACTTATAGAACATATAAAAAAGGCGGTTATAATTTTTATGAATCTGGCAACTTATTCATAAAAACTGGAACTGGGTATTTTTATTACAATGTACAGAATCAAAACTTTAAAAAGATGGATAATAATGAAAAAGCAGAATATATTTCTGACTTTTTAAAAAGATATAATCTTTTAGAAAAAAACGCAAAAGAGCAGATATATAAAAATAATGGTGAAGTAATATTTATTTATACAGAAAACTATAAGGACTATTTTTTGGATTTAGGTAAAATTGAAGCTAAAATGACAAATGATTATTTTACTGTAGAAAAAACCTGGTTTTTGCCAGTTAAAATTGAAAGCAGAACAAAAGAAGTAATACCTGCGATAGAAGCAATTATGAAACTAATTGAAATAAATAAAGAAAATGAAACTATAAAAATAGAACAGATAAACTTAGGCTATTATTTTAACTGGCAAAATGCTCAAATGGGAGATGCTGTACCTGTTTGGAGATTGACAGATTCAAATGGTAAATGTTTTTATATTAATGCATATACTGGAATAATAGAAAATGGTCAATAATTCCTCTTGTCAGTAACGCAAATTTTAACAGAAAACACTTGTAAATTGCTTAAATTTGTATTAAAGTATATATAGTAATGATATAAGTTATATTTATAATATTTTTTATCCTGAAGGGAAGGTTAATTGTGGAAAAGTTTATAATAAAGGGAGGAAAACCGCTTAAAGGAAGCGTACAAATCAGTGGTGCAAAAAACTCTGCTGTAGCAATACTTCCCGCAGCACTTTTAGCTGATACTCCCAGTTTAATAGATAATTTACCCGAAATTAGCGATATAGAGTTATTGGGAGAAATGATCACAGTTTTAGGAGGAGAAGTAAAAAAGAATAAAAATGAAATGATTATAGATCCTAAGGGTCTTAAATCTTTTTACCCACCTCAGAATTTAGCAAGTCAAATGAGAGCATCTTATTACTTTATAGGTGCGCTTTTGACTAAATTTAACGAAGCTGTAATTGCTATGCCTGGAGGCTGTAATATTGGTGTAAGACCTATTGACCAGCATATAAAAGGCTTTGAAGCTTTGGGTGCAAAGACTGTTGTCGAACATGGAGTTATTAAAATTAAAGCCCAAAAGCTCATTGGGAATCATATTTATTTTGATGTAGTAAGTGTTGGTGCTACTATAAATCTTATGTTAGCAGCAGTAAAAGCAGAAGGTACTACTATCCTGGAGAATTGTGCAAAAGAGCCTCATATTGTTGACGTTGCAAATTTTTTAAATGCTATGGGCGCCAATGTCAAAGGTGCTGGTACAGATACAATTAAAATAGTAGGTGTAAATGAACTTAAAGGATGCAATCATAGTATAATTCCTGACCAGATAGAAGCTGGAACATATATGGCAGCAGCAGCTGCTACTGGAGGAGATGTTATTATAAAAGGTGTAATACCAAAGCATTTAGAATCGATTGTAGCAAAGTTAACTGAAATGGGTGTAATAATTGAAGAAAATGACGAAAATATAAGAGTGAGAGTGAATGAGCGCTTAAAAAAAGCTGACATAAAAACACTTCCATATCCTGGTTTTCCAACAGATATGCAGCAGCCAGCAGCAGTTTTACTTGCTCTTGCCGATGGTATAAGTTTTATTACAGAAAATGTATATGAAAACAGGTTTAAATATCTTTCGGAATTAAGTAAAATGGGTGTTATTGCAAAAGTAGAAGGCAGAACTGCTGTTATAGAAGGCGTAGAAAAATTGACAGGTGCACCAGTTTATGCCACAGATCTGCGAGCAGGTGCTGCTATGGTCATAGCAGGTCTTGCTGCTGACGGTGTAACAGAAGTTATGAATATAGAGCATATTGACAGAGGTTATGAAGCAATTGAAGTTAAGCTTCAAGCTTTGGGTGCAGATATAAAACGCGTAAAAGAATAAGTCCGAAGCCGGACTTATTCTTTTAACTGTAAAAAAGTATAATTAGCTGCGTAAAACACATCATATTTATTGAGGTGATTTTTATGCGGCACAAACAAAATACAATTCCTTATTTTGCGGTTGTAATTTTAACTGCTGTTATAACATCTTTAATTTTTACTATTATTGCACCTAAATTTTTATGGGGGAAAATAATAGATATACCTTATCCTAAAGTAGACAATGTAAAGTCAGAAATAATAATTTCAAAACCTGAACCGCTTACGATTGCAGAAGCGGTGTCTCAAAAAGATACTCCTGCTGTTGTAGGTATATCTACTATAGAATTTCAGCGCGAGTATTATTTTATCGAAAAAGCTGTAGAAGGTGTAGGTTCGGGCTTTATAGTAAATGAAAACGGATATATTCTTACAAATAATCATGTTGCCAATCCTTCCTCAAAAAATATAAAAATATATTTAAGCAATGGGAGCATTCTTTCTGGGAAAGTACTTTGGACAGATTCAATACTTGATTTATCAATTTTAAAAGTAGATGCTAAAAATCTTCCAATAATAGAACTTGGGGATTCTGATGAAAATAAAGTTGGACAAACTGTAATAGCCATTGGTAATCCTCTTGGGCTTAGATTTGAGAGAACAGTTACGTCTGGCATAATAAGTGCACTCAATAGAAGTCTTCCTATACAAGAAGACGGAAAACAAAAAATAATGGAGGATCTAATACAGACAGATGCTTCAATAAACCCCGGAAACAGCGGAGGACCTCTTGTAAATTCCCAAGGTAAAGCAATAGGTATAAACACAGCTAAAGTTTCAACAGCCGAAGGTCTTGGTTTTGCGATTCCTATAAATATAGTTAAACCAATTTTAAAAAAAGTAATAGAAACAGGTGACTTCAAAGCACCTTACATTGGTATAGTAGCATATGACAGAGAAATTGCAAGTTATATTAACACAGAGTTTTATATTACAGAAGGAATTTATATAGCAGATATTGATACAAAAGGCCCTGCATATAAAGCTGGCATAAGAAAAACAAATATAATACTCGGTATTGATGACAAACCAGTTAATACAATGACAGAATTAAAAACTAGTATATACAGTAAAAATGTTGGAGAAAAAGTTAAAGTTAAATACAAGACATTGACAGGGAAAACCTTATATACTAATATAATTCTTGGTGAATAGGAGAGGTTTTATGTTTGTTGTATGTGAGAAACATTTAGAAGAGGCAATTGAAGAGTTTGTAGACATATATGAACAGCCACCTGATATATATAAACTTGATGAGGTGTCTTTTACTGACTGGATGGCACCTCATAAATGTGATTTTTGTGATGATATACCTAAATATCTAGTTGTTTAGCAGGAGGATTAAGTTGAATATAACTATAATTGCGGTTGGTAAAATTAAAGAGGATTATATAAAAAATGGAATAAAAGAATATATAAAACGCATGACACCCTATGCAAAAATAAACATTGTAGAAATACCAGATGAAAAAGCTCCCAAAGAATTAAGTGCAAAAGAAGAAAAAATTATTATAGAAAAAGAAGGTAAAAAAATTTTAGATAAAATTAAAAAAGATAATTTCAAATTTTCTCTTTGCATAGAAGGTGAAGAGATGGATTCTTTAAAATTTGCACAAGAACTAAAGCAAATTATGGATTCTGGAAACAGTGATGTTGCTTTTATAATAGGGGGTTCTTTAGGTCTTTCAGAAGAAATAAAAGATATTTCAGATATAAGACTTTCTTTTTCTAAGATGACATTTCCACACCAGCTAATGAGACTTATTCTTATAGAACAGATATATAGGGCTTTCAAAATAAACAGAAATGAAACCTACCATAAATAGAGTAGATAATTAACTGCTCTTATTTTATTTAGATTTAGTATCTAAAAAATTGTTTGTATTTATAAATGTAGTTTGATAAAATATACAAAACGAAATTGTATGAGGAGGAATTATCGTGTCCGTATTTGATGTTTTAAAAGAAAGAGGATATATACAACAAATGACCCATGAAGATGAGATAAAAGAACTTTTAGAAAAAGAGAAAATAACTTTTTACATAGGCTTTGATCCAACAGCGGATAGTTTGCATATAGGTCACTTTTTGCAGATAATGGTTATGGCTCATATGCAAAGAGCCGGACACAGGCCTATTGCATTAATAGGCGGGGGAACGGCAATGGTAGGTGACCCTACAGGTAAAACTGATATGAGAAAAATGCTTACTCAAGAAGAAATAATTAAAAATGGTGAAGCATTTAAAAAACAGATGGCAAAATTAATTGACTTTTCGGAAGGTAAAGCTATAATGGCGAATAATGCTGATTGGCTTTTAGGTTTGAATTATGTTGAATTTTTAAGAGATATTGGTGTACATTTTTCAGTAAACAGAATGCTTACTGCTGAATGTTTTAAAACCAGACTTGAAAGAGGTTTATCTTTTTTAGAATTTAATTACATGCTTATGCAGGCCTATGATTTTTTGGAATTAAACAGAAGATATAACTGTATAATGCAATTAGGCGGAGATGATCAATGGTCTAATATTATTGCAGGAGTAGAACTAATACGAAAAAAAGAAGCTAAAAAAGCTTATGGCATGACATTTACTCTTCTTACTACAAGCGAAGGCAAGAAAATGGGCAAAACAGAAAAAGGTGCTTTATGGCTAGACCCGGAAAAAACTTCCCCATATGAATTTTATCAGTATTGGAGAAATATAAATGACGCTGATGTAAAAAAAGCTCTTGCCCTTTTAACATTTTTACCTATGGATGAGGTTAGAAGATTGGGAGATCTAAAAGATAAAGAGATAAACGAAGCAAAAAAAATACTAGCTTTTGAGGTTACAAAACTGGTTCACGGTGAAAATGAAGCATATAAAGCTAATAAAGCTGCTGAGGCATTATTTGGCAATGGAGCTGAATCAGAAGATATTCCTTTTGCACATATATCCACTAAGGATATAGGCAAAAAAGTTTTAGACGTTCTTTTTGATGCGGGAATTATACCTACAAAGAGCGAAGGAAGAAGATTAATTCAGCAGGGAGGACTTTATATAAATGGTGAAAAAGTATATACAGTCGATGAAATTATAAAAACTGAAATGATAGAGGGAAACAGCATTTTAGTAAGAAAAGGTAAAAAGGAATATTACAAACTTTTGCTAAAATAATCATTTTGTATAAATTTTAGGAGGTAAAAGTGATATTTATTGCAACAGCATTATATATAGAAGCAAAGCCAATAATCGAATTTTATAATTTAAAAAAAGAAATAAATGATACCTACTTTCAGATATTTAGAGGAGACAATATAATCCTCATAATCACAGGGGTGGGTAAAATCAACAGCAGCATAGCGGTTTCACATATGCTTACATCATATTTGTCTAATAATACAAAAGATAATATATTAAATATAGGAGTATGTGGTACAAAAGATGAAACTATTGAAATTGGTAGTTTATGTTATATAAATAAAATTACAGACAATGAAACAAAAAGGAACTATTATCCTGATATACTTTTTAAACATAATTTTTTAGAAAGAGATATAGAAACTTTCAGCAGAGTCGTAAAAAATACAAATGATCTGAATTCGAGTCTTTGTGATATGGAAGCAAGCGGATTTTTCCTTGCTTCATCAAAATATTTAGGACCACATAGAATACATATACTAAAAGTAGTTTCAGATAAACTTTCTTCAGTTTTTGACAAACAAATTCCATATATACTGATTAAAAACAATATTGATAGTATAAATACATTTATAGCTTATATAAATGAATATTTTAAAAATAAAGAAATTTTTTTGACAGAAGAAATAGAAATTTTAAATACTATTTCAGATAAATTAAAATTAACAGCAAGTCAAAAAAATATTCTTTATAAGAAGGCCCTGCATTATAAAGTAAGAACAGAAAAAAACATAAAGTTTCTTAATGAAATATATTTTAAAATTCCTGAAACAAAATATGAAAGGGAGAATAATTTTGCAGAAATTCTCACATATTTACGTTGAAAGAAATGTTTTATCAAATCCAAGAACAGAAAAAATTTTAAAAAAATTAATAAAAAGTAAAGTGGTTATTGTAGATTCATATAAAGAGGTTTTTAATAGACCAAATCAAGATTTTGTTCTCCAGAAACAATTTCAGAATCTTATAATTGGAGAAAAAAAAGGAGAATTTATATATAAAGGTTCAAAACTTTGTGAAGATTACGGAAATGTAGAATTTTATCATACATCAAATGTGTTTAATTGTATATATGATTGTGATTACTGCTATCTTCAAGGGATGTATACATCAGGTAATGTGGTTATTTTTGTTAATATTGAAGATTTTTTCAGAGAGATTGATAAGATTACAAAAGAAAAAAAGATTTATTTAAGTATATCTTACGAAACAGATTTATTGGCCTTGGAGAATTTGACTGGTTTTACAAAGGAATGGATTAAATATGCTTTACAAAATCAAAATCTTATTATTGAGATAAGAACAAAAAGTGCTAATTTCTCATCTGTTGAAAAAGTTGAAATAAAAGACAATGTTATTTTTTCATGGTCACTGCTTCCACAGCAAGTAATAGATAAATACGAAAGATTTACACCAGGACTTACAAGCAGAATAAACAATATTAAAAAGGCTATGTCAAAAGGTTTAAATGTGCGTCTTTCCATTGAACCAATACTATATATAAATGATTTTGAAAATATATATAGAAAATTTTTTGAAGAACTCTTTTTAAACATTTCTTTAAAAAATATAAAAGATATAAATATTGGTGTACTTAGAATGATAAAAGAACAAGCTAAGAGGATAGAGAAACAGAGGAAAGACTCACCTGTGTTCTGCTATGATACTGTTATAAAAAATGGAATCTTTACATATGAGAATGATGAATATTTAAAAGAATTTATTTATAATGAAATATTAAAATATGTGCCAAAAGAAAAAATATACCTGCAAAAACTTTAAAGTTTTTGCAGGTATATTTTATGAGTGTAAAACCATTCCACAGATAGGAGGTATAGTCAGAACATTGTTTTCTAATTTCCACTTACCATTTACTATTTTTTCTGTACCTGATTTTTGATCGTCAACGACAACTTCCCAGTTTCCATCTGGTAGATGTATATTTTCAAAAGCAATAGTGGAATTATATATAACAGCTATTGTTTCCCAGGGATCATTATTAGCATTATTTTTAAGTAAAAAAGCTACTGTTCCTTTTGGACTATCTAAAAAAATTAAATTTGTTCTTATATCATTTTCTTCTGTCATTCTAAAGGCAGGATGTGCCTTTCTTAATGCTATAAGTCCTTTGTAATAATCAAAAACATCTTTGTAAGTAAATTTTCTTGACCAATCCAGGTGGTTTATTTCATCTCCTGCATTATAACTGTTATTATTTCCGTGTTTTGTACGCAGGAATTCTTCTCCACCCTGTATAAAGGGTATTCCTTGGGATGTTAGAATTATCATGTTTGAAAGTTTATCCATAGCAATGCGTGTTTCTTTTGAACTATCGTGGTTGCTCTTTGCAATTTTATCCCATAATGTAAGATTATCATGACATGAAACATAATTTATTGTTTCTGAGGGTTTTTGGGTAAAATCTCTGATGCTATCATTGTATATTATTGAACCTACAACTCCATTTTTTATAACACCAGAGATGCCGCTTCTTCCAGTTGCAAAACCAATTGAATCATCATCTGGATAACCCTTTATTCCGTTTCTGAAATTATCATTAAAAACTGCTATTGACATATTTTTCTGAGAACCTTTTAAAAACTGCTTATTGTATGCTAAGGCAGAAGGTCCTCCGCTCCAAGGTTCACCATATATTAACAAGGTTTTATCTATATTGTGAAGCATATTTTCAATTTTTCTCATTGTATCTATATCATGTAATGCCATAAGGTCAAATCTGAATCCATCAACATGATATTCTTCTACCCAGTATTTTAGAGAATCAAGAATTAATTTTTGCATCATAGGTCTTTCACTTGCGGTTTCGTTTCCTACTCCAGAACCATTTGAATAACTTCCATCATGATTATGTCTGTAATAATAACCTGGTTCTACCATGTCAAAAATGGAATTATGGATTGAATAAGTATGGTTATATACAACATCCATAACTATTCGTATACCATTATCATGTAAGGACTTAATCATTTGTTTTACTTCTTTTATTCTTGCAACAGGGTCTTGTGAATTAGAAGAATAACTTCCTTCTGGAACGAAATAATGATATGGGTCATAACCCCAGTTATAGCCACCTGTAATTTCGTCAACACTAGCAAAGTCCTGTATTGGTAAAATCTGAACATGGGTTATGCCAAGTTCATTAAGATGATCTAAACCAGTTTTAACCCCCTCAGGTCCAACAGTATTTTTTTCTGTAAAAGCAAGATATTTAGCCTTATTTTTAATACCTGAAACCGGGCTTGATGAAAAATCTCTAATATGAATTTCATATATTATAGAATCTGTATAATTTTTCATTGGAGGCCTTACATCAGTTTCCCAATTTTCTGGATTTGTTTTTGATAAATCTACAACTACACTTTTTAAACCATTTGCTGTAAGGGCCTTAGAATAAGGATCAGGTGTTTCTGTGTGTTTACCATTCCTTAGCAGTCTATAAGTATAGGAAATATTGTGTAAATCTCCTTTTACTTCTACATACCAAGTACCATTTTGATCTTTTTCCATATCATATTTAATTAATTCACTATTAAATATACATAAAGTAACCTTTTCAGCGGTAGGTGCATAAAGACGAAACTTTGTAGACTTATTTGTATATAAAGGACCTAAATCTTCCCCACCGTAAAAAGGATAATCAGCATAACTAAACATAAAATCAACTCCTTCAACCGATATTATATCTCTAATAAATAATATTCGCAAATATTTTATTAAATATAGTTTTTTAAAATGGCTTGATTTTTAACACAAACTTTTTTATAATATAAATTGCAAACCGGATACTTATGGGGGGTACGGCATAAACCATAAGATATAAATTTAAAAACTTCAGATTATAAAAAGATGTAAATATGGCAATAAATAAAATAAGAAGGTGGTTATATAATGTTGGACTTTATAAAAGACTTGGAACATTTCGAAAAAATTAGAACAAGTGAAGAATTTTTTATGCTGATATTTTATTCAAATTCTTCACAAAAAAGTTTAGAAGCACTTGATATTATGAAAAAATTCAGTGATGATAATCCTAAAGTACCAGTATTTGCAGTAAACGCATCAAATATTAAAGATATACATCCAAAATATGGTATAAATGCTGTTCCTGCAGTAATTTTATTCAAAAATTCAGAACCCTGGCAGTTTATATTTGGGGTACAAAACAAAGAATATTATGAAAAGCTTCTATATGCTGCACCTTCTAAAGTATCAGATGGTAAAGGGACAAAAGCTCATAGAGTTATAATTTATACTTCACCAACATGTGCTTGGTGTAATGCTACAAAAGCTTATTTTAGACAGCATAATATATCTTTCAGGGAAATTGATGTTACAAAAGATCCTAATGCAGCTGCAGAACTGGTAAGAAGGAGCGGACAAAGAGGAGTACCTCAGACAGATATAGATGGTACAATCGTGGTTGGTTTTGACAAACCAAAACTTAATAGACTTCTGGGAATAGCTGAACAGTAGATTTTATTTACTTGTACTGCATTAAAAATCATAGTATAATATAAAATGCATAAGGTATAAAATCCAATATATTAAAAATAATTTTTATATATAATAGCAAATAAAATCTACAGAAAGGAGAATACAAAGTGAACAAATTACAGCCAGTAAATGGTCATGCACTTATTAAATTAGAAAAAGAAACAGAAGATAAAAAAGTAGGAGGTATTATAATTCCTAAAACTGCACAGGAAAAGCTGAATCAAGGTATAATAGAAGGCCTTGCAGCAGGTTCAACAGATGAACTGTCAGTAGGTGATAAAGTTATTTATAAGGAGTTTTCTGGTACATCTATTAAACATGATGGTCAGGAGTATTTAATAATACCAGTCGATGATATTTTGGCTAAATTTGTTGAAGTTGATGAAATTTAACTCGGGGGTAATGCTCCCGAGTTTTTATTTATATAAATATTTTTAAAAATTATTGACATATGTTTATTAAGAAAAAATAATTGTTAATTTTATAACTTTTTTTGTTGATTTTATTTGTGATACTGGTGTATAATAATATCAGTAAAGTATTCCTATTAAAATAGTCGGAATTAAAAAGGAGTTGTAAATATGAAAAAACCATTATTAGAAGTAAAAAATCTTCATGTTGAAATAGAAGAAGGAGAAATATTAAAAGGACTTAATTTAACTATAAATAAGGGCGAAATACATGCCATAATGGGTCCGAACGGGAGTGGCAAGAGCACATTGTGCAATTCTTTAATGGGAAATCCCAGATATAAAATTACAGATGGGGAAATTATCTTTGATGGAGAAGATATTACCCATATAAAAGTAAATGAAAGAGCAAAAAAAGGTATGTTTTTATCTTTTCAATCCCCAGAAGAAATACCAGGGATAACAGTAGATAATTTTATTAGAACATCTGCAAACATAATAACAGGCAAAAATTTATCTATGATCCAATTTGCAAAACAAATGAAAGAAAAGATGGATATGCTTGATATGAAACAAGAATATAGGACAAGATATCTCAATGTAGGTTTTTCAGGAGGGGAAAAGAAGAAAAGTGAGATACTTCAAATGGCCATATTAAATCCCAAACTTGTTATGCTTGATGAAATAGACTCAGGTCTTGATATAGATGCATTAAAAGTTGTTGCAGAAACTGTTAAAAAATTAAAAACACCTGAAATGTCAATACTTATAGTTACACATTACAACAGAATACTTGATTATCTTGAGCCAGATGTAATTTCTGTTTTAATGGATGGGCAAATTGTAAAGAATGGAAATAAAAATTTAGCAAAGGAATTAGAAGAAAAAGGTTATGAATTTATAAAGATGGATACGGTTAATGTCTAGGGGGTGAAAATGTGAAAAAAACAATAATAGACGATATTGATTTTAGCAGATATGATATTAAAGATAATATAAAGTATGAGTATCAAACTGAAAAGGGGTTGTCTTTGCAAGTTATATTAGAAATTTCTGAACAAAAAAATGAACCTTCATGGATGAGGGATTTTCGTATAAAAGCTTTTGAAATATATGAAAAAATGCCTTTTCCTGCATGGGGAGTTGATTTAAGTAAGTTAGATATCAATTCAATTGTAGCATATATTAGACCGGATGCTAAACTGCAGAATTCGTGGGATGATGTTCCGAAAGATATACGAGATACCTTTGAAAGGCTTGGTGTACCCGAAGCAGAAAAGAAATATCTTGCTGGTGTTGGTGCACAATATGATTCAGAGGTTGTGTATCATAACTTAAAAGAAAGCCTTTCAAAACAAGGAGTTTTGTTTGAAGATATGGATACAGCGGTAAAGAAGTATCCCGATATTGTAAAGGAACATTTCATGAAAAGAAATATCCCACCTACAGATCATAAGTTTGCAGCACTTCATGGAGCAATATGGAGTGGAGGAACTTTTGTCTATGTACCTGAAGGTGTTAAGGTGGATGTTCCTCTTCAGGCATATTTAAGAATGAATGCCCCAGGAACAGGGCAATTTGAGCACACAATTATAATAGTTGAAAAAGGTGCAGAACTTAGGTTTATAGAAGGTTGCTCTGCACCACAGTATTCAGTATCAAATCTTCATGCCGGATGTGTAGAATTATTTGTAAATGAAGGGGCAAGGCTTATATATTCAACAATAGAAAATTGGAGTAAAAACACATATAATCTAAATACAAAAAGGGCTATAGTAGAAAAGGATGGAATAATAGAGTGGATTTCCGGCTCTTTTGGTAGTCATAAAACAATGCTATACCCTGCTTCTATTTTAAAGGGTGAAGGAGCAAAAGCAGAATATACAGGTGTTACTTTTGCAGCTAAAGGACAGCATTTAGATACTGGTTCAAAGATGATACATCTAGCGCCAAACACATCCTCAAAAGTTTTAGCAAAAAGCATATCAAAAGATGGAGGAATTTCTAACTACAGAGGACTTTTAAAGATTGGTGCAAATGCTGAAGGAGCAAAAGCAACCGTTCAGTGTGAGGGCCTTATGATGGATAATTTATCTACATCTGACACAATGCCAGTAATAGAGATATCAAACGACAATGTTGATATTGGTCATGAGGCTAAAGTTGGGAGAATTAGTGATGAGCAGATTTTTTATCTTATGACAAGAGGAATTGATGAAGATGAGGCTAAAGCGATGATTGTGAGAGGTTTTGTAGAACCTGTTGCAAAATCCCTGCCTTTAGAGTATGCAGTAGAAATGAACAGGCTGATAAAAATGGAACTTGAAGGTACCATAGGATAGGAGTGAGGATATGTCAGAAATTATAAAAAATCATAGAGATAGCTATTCTTTTAAAGAAGTTCCAATTGAATTTAAAGGTTACAGGGAAAAATATTTCAGCGATTTTGCTAAAAAAGATTTTCCAAAGTGGAAAAGAACCAAAATTGATGATATAAAATTTAACGGCTATAAAGAATATAATTCAGCATCATTGAAGAATGCTCAAAAAGAAACTTTTAAAATAGATGAAATTACAAAGGAATTAATAAATGTAAAAAAATCTGTATTAGATTTAACAGATAGACCTTTTGGTGTTGATGAGAAATTTGTAGATATGGTAAAAGCATTTTTCAATTGTGGATTTTATATTAATGCACAAAAAGATAAAATTACTGAAAAACCAGTAGTTATAGATTATATGGCTGATGAAAAAAACAATAATATAATTGATTATAACATAATTGAAGCAGAACCTTATTCAAAAATTACAATTATTTTTGATTACAATTCAGGCAATAATGGATTTCATAATGGAATAACAGCTGTTATAGCAAAAGAAGGAGCTACAGTTAACATTGTAAAAATACAGAGATTTGGAGATGAATTTCAGGATTTTGACAATAATATAGTTTTTTCGGGTAAAGATGCTGCTGTTAATTGGTCAAATATTGTTATAGGTGCTAAAAGCAGTATATTTGATGTAACATCTTATCTTGAGGAAACAGGAGGATCTTTTACATCTAAATCAATTTTTTTAGGTGTGGATAGTCAAAAATATGATATGTCATATAAAGTTTTTCATTATGCTCCAAGAACTGTAAGCAGTGTTGATTTAAAAGGTGCTTTGAAAGGTACTTCAAAGGCAGTTTTTAGAGGTGACATTGATATAAAAAAAGGTGCAAAAAAGGCAAAGGCTGATGAAAGCGAAACCGTTCTTTTACTTGATAAAACAGTAAAGTCTGATTCTATTCCTGCACTATTCTGTAAAGAAGATGATGTAGTTGCAAATCATTCTGCAAGTGCAGGGCAGATTGACCAGAATAAACTATATTATATAATGAGCAGAGGTTTTAGTATGGAAGAAGCTAAACTTCTTATGGTTCAGGCAATTTTAAATCCTGTTATAGATTTAATTCCATATGACCCAATAAGAGAAATTATAATAAAAAGTCATATAGGTAGGAGGATTTTAAAGTGAAAAATATAGAGGAGATAAAAAAAGACTTTCCTGTATTAAATGTATTACCTCATAATAAAAGACTTGTATACCTTGACAATGCAGCTACTACACAAAAACCTTCACAAGTAATAGAGGCTATAGACAAATATTATAAAAATATGAATGCAAATGTCTATAGAAGTCCTCATTTTTTGAGCGTGCTTGCAACTGATGCTTATGAAAAAGCAAGAGAAAGAGTAAGAAAATTTATAAATGCAAAAAGTTCAGACTCTATAATTTTTACAAGAAATACTACCGAGTCAATAAACCTTATAGCATACACATGGGCTATGAAATATATAAATAAAGATGACGAAATACTTTTAACAGTTGCTGAACACCATAGCAATATTCTTCCATGGCAGATGGTTGCGGATATTAAGGGTGCCAAATTAAAATATGTTTATCTTGATGAAGACTACAGACTTTCTATGAAAGATTTTAAAGAAAAAATAAGCAAAAAGGTTAAGCTTGTTGCAATACAGCATATGTCTAATGTATTAGGAATAATAAATCCTGTTGATGAAATAACTCAGATTTCTCATAGCTATGGAGCAAAGGTTTTAATTGATGGAGCTCAAAGCATACCTCACATGAGTTTTGATATAAGCAGAACCAATTGTGATTTTTTTGCTTTTTCCGGACATAAGATGTTAGGACCTATGGGTATTGGAGTATTGTATATAAAAGAAGATCTTATTGATGAAATACCTCCTTTTTTAAGAGGAGGAGAAATGATTGATGAAGTATATGAAAGTTATTCAACTTTTGCCCCTCCTCCTTTAAAGTTTGAAGCTGGAACTCCTAATGTAGAAGGCGCTTATGGTTTAATTGAGGCAATAGAATATTTAGATTCAGTTGGAATACAAAATGTATTCAAACATGAGGAAGAACTTTTAAATTATGGTTTAGAAAAAATGAATCAACTAGATTTTATAAAATTATACGGACCTTTTGAATCTAAAGAAAGAGGAGGAATAATTTCTTTTAATGTAGAAGGAGTTCATCCTCATGATGTTGCTACAATTTTAGATGATGAAGGAGTTGCTGTAAGAAGTGGCCATCACTGTTGTCAACCTCTTATGAGATATCTTGAGGTTCCGGCTACGGTAAGAGCAAGCTTTTATATTTATAATGATTTTAATGATATTGATACTTTAATAGATGGACTAAAAAAAGTTAGGAAGTGGTTTAAATGAGTGATTTAAATCAACTTTATTCAGAAGTAATAATGGAACATTATGAAAACTCTCCAAACAGAAAGGAACTAAAAGATGCTACTCATAAAGAAAGAGGATTAAACCCTCTTTGCGGTGATGATATAATTCTGTATTTAAAAATAAATGGAGATATTATTGAAGATGCTTCTTTTACGGGTCAAGGTTGTGCTATAAGTCAGGCTTCTACTTCTATGATGATTGACTTAATAAAAGGCAAAACAAAAGAACAAGCTTTAGTACTTACACAGGAATTTATAGATATGATACACAAAAAAGATGTAAATTTAGATGATTTAGAAGATGCACAAGTTCTAAAGGGTGTATCAGATTTTCCTGCGAGGGTAAAGTGTGCACTTTTATCATGGAAAACTCTAAAAGATATTATATCATAAAAACTCTACACTGATCAACATATCCACAAAGCCATGTGGATATGTTGATAAATTTGTGCAAAAACCATTTGGCTTATTTTTAATGTTTTAGAAGGTTATGAAAAACTTGCACACAATTTTACTGTGTATAATTTTTAAAGATATTATTTTTATTTATATGTATTATAAAAAATGTTATAATCAAAATGAAAAGCATTTAGAGAGGAGGTCCCTTTTTATTTTAGGGATATAAACATGAGATTCTGCTCTTTAAGGTCAGGAAGTAGCGGCAATGCAATATATATAGGTTATAAAGATGTACATATATTAATTGATGCCGGATTAAGCGGTAAAACAATAGAAAAAGCACTTATGAATATAAATGTTGATCCATCTTCTTTATCCGCAATACTAATAACTCATGAACATAAAGATCATATCATAGGAGCTGGAATACTATCTCGAAGATATAATATTCCAATATATGCAAATGAACTTACATGGGACGCCATGGAAAATGATATAAAAAAAATTTCTGAAAAAAACAAAGAATTTTTTATAACAGGTGAAGAATTTAATATTGGTGAAATTAAAATTATGCCTTTTAAAAAACCTCATGATGCTGCAGATCCTGTTGGTTTTTCTCTTAAATGCGGCGATAAGAAATTTTCTATTGCTACAGATTTAGGTTATATGACAAAAGGAGTAGCAAATTATATAATAGGTTCTGATATATTACTTCTGGAAGCAAATCATGATGTCCAGATGTTAATGAGTGGTTCATATCCATTGTCATTAAAAAAGCGCATATTGTCAGATTATGGACACTTGTCAAATGAGGCGGCGGGTGATGCTTTAGTTAAACTTTTTGATATAAATTCTATTGGTATGGCTTTTTTAGGGCATTTAAGTCTTAACAACAACAAACCAGAATTAGCATATAAAACAATAACAGATATTTTAAAAAAGTCTGGCAAGAAATTTGATATAAGAATGGCTTTAAGGGATAGAGAAAGTGAATTAATACAGATATAAAAACAGGATTCAAAAAGAATCCTGTTTTTATATCTAATATTTATTTTGCTGCGCGTCCGCCATTTGCGAGTCTGCTGTGATGCCTTCCATATAGTAAATATATAAATAATCCTATTATAAACCAAACAATCAGTCGTACCCATGTTTCCCAAGGAAGTGATACCATCAAAGAAAGTACAAATAAAATTGCTAAAATTGGCGTCCAAGGAACACCAGGAGCTCTAAACTTTCTTGGCAGATCTGGCTGTGTTTTTCTTAAAACAATAACAGCAATAGATATGAGAAGAAATGCAAGCATAGTTCCGATATTGACAAGTTCAGCAATTACGCCAATTGGGAAAAATCCTGCAACTAAAGTAGTTGCTATTGCTATTAAATATATAGAAAGAGTAGGTGTTCTGAATTTTTTATGAACTTTAGCAAAAGTAGCCGGCAGCAGTCCGTCACGGGACATAGCAAATATTATTCTTGTAGAGCCGTAGAACATAACAAGTAATACAGTTGTTATACCAACAATAGCACCTAAAGATACTAAACCTCTTGCCCAGTTTAATCCTATTAAAGATAAAGCTTTAGCAACAGGAGCTGGGTCATTTAACTGAGTATAAGAAACTACTCCTGTTAAAACTGCAACTGTTAAAATATAGAGTAATGTACTAATACCAAGGGAACCCAAAATACCAATAGGAACATCTCTTCCGGGATTTTTTGTTTCTTCTGCAGCTGTTGAAACAGCATCAAATCCTATATAAGCAAAGAAAATAATTGCGGCACCATGGAATACACCAGCCCAACCATAAGGAAAGAATGGCACCCAATTAGTTGGCTGAACTTTCCATACAGCAACTAAAATAAAGAAAATTACAACAGAAACTTTAAAAGCAACACCAATGTTATTTACTGTTGCGCTTTCTTTAACACCAATGTAGTTAACTACTGCTATTAAAAGAAGTATACCAATTGCCGGTAAATTTATTGCACCTCCGGGTGCTTGCCAAGCTGAGTTTGCAGCCCATGCAGGTATGTTGATGCCAACACTTGCTAAAAGATTTGTAAAATATCCTGACCAACCTAAAGCAATTGCCGGTAGAGCAAAAACATATTCAAGAATTAAATCCCATCCAATTATCCATGCTATAAATTCTCCAAGTGCAACATAGCTGTAGCTATAAGTAGAACCCGCGATAGGAAATATTGATGCAAACTCTGCATAAGATATTGCTGCAAAACCGCAGGCTAAAGCAGCAAGAATAAAGGATAAAATAAGAGCAGGACCTGCCTTTTCAGCTGCAGCAACACCAGTTATAACAAATATACCAGTACCTATTATTGCACCTATACCTAATGCAACTAAGTCAATAGCTCCTAAAGTTTTCTTCAGTTTAAATTCTTCTGCACTAGTATCTTCCATAATCATATCCAGTGTCTTTTTTCTAAATAAATCCATAATTTTTCCCCCTTAAAAAATGTTTATTTAATTACAAAATTTTATAAAAATCTAATATACTACACCTCCTTTAATAATAATAAAAAACTGATAATAAAAATTAATGCAAAAAATAAATTAGTTAAATTAAAAAATGCATAAAGTTATAGAATTAAATAATAAATAATTCTATAAATAATATATTCGCTATTTTTTAAAAAAATCCTGCTTATATACAAAAAAATTTGCAAGTTTGGAATTGACAAAATTACACATAAAATAATTTATATACATTTACAATACAAAAAAATAAAAATCTACTAAATAATAAAAATATATTTACAATAGTTTTGAATCGTATATCTACTTAATTTTTAATTGTTAAACAAAATATGTAAAAATATTGCATATTTCTGAATATTATAAAAAATGAATATTAATTATAAAAAAATTATTTTAGTAAACGTAAACTTGTATTGATTTTTATGTTTTACTGTGATAAAATGTTTTTTATAAATGGAATAATGTACACAACAAAAAAACAAAGAGGTGTAATTATGGGAGAAGACAGGCTATATATAATAAGAGAAGAAATATTATCAGATTCTTTAAAAAAGACCTTACAGGTAAAACAAATGATTGAAACTGGAGCTGCAAAAACTATAAACGAAGCTGTAAAAAAAGCTGGTATTTCAAGAAGTGCATTTTATAAATACAGAGATTATGTTTTCCCTTTTTCTAAATTCAGTAAAGGGAAAATAATAACACTGTCTATGGTTTTAGAACATATACCAGGAGTGCTGTCTTCTATTTTAGATGTTGTTGCAGCTTCAAGAGGAAATGTTATAACTATAAATCAAAGTATGCCTTCAATGGGTGTTGCAAGTGTAACCTTGTCTATTGATACACAATATATGGAAATGGGGTTAGAAACCTTTTTAGATAAAATATCTAATCAAAATGGTGTAAGAAAAGTAGAAATTTTAGGAGAATGAGAGGGATTTATTATGAAAATAGGGCTTTTAGGTCTTGGAACAGTTGGAACAGGAGTAGTACATTTAATAAATCAAAATGGCATAAGTATTGAAAAAAAGATAGGCGAAAAAATAGAAATAAAAAAAATACTTGTAAAAGATAATACAAAAAAGCGTACTCCATTAGCGGATGGGAAAATTACATTTGATTTTTCAGACATACTAGAAGATGAAGAAATTGATGTGGTAGTAGAGGTTATGGGGAAAGAAGATCCTGCTTATTCATATATAAAAAAGGCCCTTAATAAAGGTAAAAATGTTGTTACTGCTAATAAGGAGGTTATAGCATCTCATGGAAAAGAACTTATAGATATAGCGCAAAAAAATAACGTTACATTATTATATGAAGCTTCTGTCGGAGGAGGAATACCTATTATAAGACCTCTGAAGCAGTGCCTTGCAGCTAATAAAATATATGAAATTAAAGGCATATTGAATGGTACAACAAATTACATTTTAACTGAAATGAAAGATAAAGGACTTGATTTTGAAGAAGTGTTAAAAGAAGCACAGCAAAAAGGATATGCCGAAGCTGATCCTACTGATGATGTTGATGGTTTTGATTCAGCAAGAAAACTTGCAATATTGTGCACTTTATCTTTTAATAAATACATAACACCAGAAAAAATATATACAAAAGGAATAAGAAATATTACAAAATCTGATATTAAATATTCTGATGAACTAGGATACAGTATAAAGCTTTTAGCTTATGCAAGAATAAATCAGGAAGATAGATTAGAAGCATGGCTACATCCTGTTATGATAAAAAAGGACAATCCATTAAACGGTGTAAATGGAGTTTATAATGCAATTTTAGTTGACGGTAATGCTGTAGGTGAAGTTATGTTTTATGGGCAGGGTGCTGGTATGATGCCCACAGCTAGTGCGGTCGTGTCTGATATAATGGATGTTAAAAATCATATTGTTCTTCAAAATGGTTGTGAAGATGCAGAACTTGTTCCTATTGTGGATACTGTATCCAAATACTATATACGATTAATTGCAAAAGATAAACCTGGAGTTATGAGCAAAGTAACAGGGATTTTGGGTGATGAAAATATCAGCCTTGTATCCGTTGTCCAGAAAGGTGTTATAAAAGATACTGCTGAAATTGTTCTAATAACGCATAAGGCAAGGACTGGATCGATTTTTAAGGCTCTTGATAAAATAGGCAATCTTGATGATATTAGCAGTATTCCAAGTCTTATTAAGGTAGAGGGGGAATAAATAGTGCATTGGGAAGGTATTATAAAATCCTACAAAAAATTTATGCCTGATATAAAATCAGATAATATTATAACACTAAAAGAGGGTAATACTCCGCTTATAGAAGCTTTAAATTTAAAAAAGTATATGCCTGGAATAAAGCTGTATTTAAAATATGAAGGTTTAAACCCTACAGGTTCTTTTAAAGATAGAGGAATGACAGTAGCAGTATCAAAAGCAAAGGAGGGAGGATCAAAAGGAGTAGTATGTGCTTCTACAGGAAATACCTCTGCTTCTGCTGCTGCATATGCGGCAAAAGCAGGATTAAAGAGCATAGTTCTTATACCAGGCGGGAAAATTGCTTTGGGCAAATTAGGGCAGGCAATAGCATATGGAGCAGAGGTAATAGCCATAGATGGTAATTTTGATGATGCTTTAAAACTTGTAAAAGAAACTTCTGAAAAATTTTCAATAACTCTTGTAAATTCAATTAATCCTTACAGATTGGAAGGTCAAAAAACGGCTTCTTTTGAAATATGTGATGAGTTGGAAGATTCACCTGAATATTTAGCATTGCCTGTTGGGAATGCTGGAAATATAACTGCATATTGGATGGGTTTTTTACAATACAAAAAAGAAGGTAAGATTTCTAAGCTGCCTAAAATGATTGGATTTCAAGCATCAGGAGCAGCACCAATTGTTGAAAACAGGATATTTAAAAATCCTGAAACAATTGCGACAGCAATACGCATTGGAAATCCAGCCAGTTGGGAAAAAGCAATTTTAGCTAAAGATGAATCTGGTGGTATTATTGACAAAGTAACAGATGAGGAAATCTTGAAAGCATATAAGATTTTAGCAAAGGAAGAAGGTATTTTTGCTGAACCAGCGTCTGCAGCTTCTATTGCTGGTGTTATAAAAAAATATAATGAGGGATATTTTAAAGAAGGCGATAAGGTAGTGTGTATTTTGACTGGAAATGGTTTGAAAGATCCTGACATTGCAGTAAAATCAGGTAATCAAATCAGGACCGCAAGAGCAGATTTTAAGTCTTTGGAGGAAGTACTATGGAAAGTGATATGACAGTAAAAGTAAGGGTTCCAGCCTCATCAGCAAACTTAGGTCCTGGTTTTGACTGCATGGGAGTAGCTCTTAATTTATATACTGAGATTTCACTTAGTATAATAAATGATGGGTTGATTATTGAAGTATCCGGGGAAGGACATAAAGAAATTGAAAAAGACGAAGAAAATCTTGTTTACAAAGCAGTAAGTAAAATATTTCAAAAGGCACAAGTGCCTTTAAAAGGATTAAAAATACAAATAAAAAATGGCATACCCTTAAAAAGCGGCCTTGGAAGCAGCGCAGCGGCTATAATAGGTGGGATGATGGGTGCAAATGAACTTTTAGGCGGGTTTTTTACAAAAGACGAAATTTTAAATATTGCTGCTGTTATGGAAGGACATGCTGACAATGTAGGTCCAGCATTAAATGGAGGGCTAAATATTACTGCTGTTGATGGTGATTATGCATATTATGTAAAAAAAGAATTAGATAATAATTTACATTTTATAGCTTTTACACCTCAAAAGGGACTTAAAACAGAAATAGCAAGAAACATACTGCCTGAAAAAATAGATTTTAAAGATGGGGTATTTAATACAGGACGAGCATCATTGCTTACAGCAGCATTTTTGACCCAAAACTATGAGTTGTTAAAAGTTGCATCTTTAGACAGGCTTCATCAACAATATCGATCTGCTCTTATACCTGAGATGTATCAATGTTTTGATAAAGCCATGAGTGCCGGTGCATATTCTGCATTTCTAAGCGGGGCAGGTCCTACAATTATGGCTTTGTCATGTATAGACAAAGATGATGAGATAATAAATGAAGTTGGGAATGTATATGTTTCTAAAAATATACCATACAGAGTTTATAAACTCTACTGTGAAAATAAAGGAACACAGATATTAAAAACTCCTCTAATAAAATAGAGGGGTTTTTAATATCTAATATGTTATAATAATGTATAATAATAAATAAAAACATGGGGGTAATATCGTGAAGAAAATTTTATATGTAATTGTAGCAGTATTAATCTCTTTCAGTCTTGTTTTTTCATATCCTCAGTCTATATACGCAAAAACAGACAGCACGGCATATACGCAATCAGATGAAGATTTATACAATAACCTTGCAGATATAGGTTCAATAATGAAATATATAAATGATAATTATATAGGAGATGTTTCATTTGAAAAGTTAAAAGAAGCTGCTCTTAAAGGTATATTTTCAAGCCTGGATGATTACAGTACATATTTCACAAAAGACGAATTTCAGGATTTTACTAAAAGCACTTCAGGAACTTTCAGTGGTACAGGTATGGTTTTAATTGAAAAAGATGGTATTATAAGTGTAAGTTCCGTAATAGAGGGATCCCCTGCTGAAGCTGCAGGAATATTGCCGGGGTATATAATAAAATCTGTTGATGGTAACAGTGTAAAGGGGCTAAAAATAAATGATGTTGTAAAAATGATACTTGGTGAAGAAGGGACAAAAGTTAAAATTACTTTTGAAATAGGTAAACAATTAAAGGATATAGAACTTACAAGACAGCTCATAAGAATAAATCCGGTAACTTATCGCGTAATTGATGGCATAGGATACATAAAAATTCAGGAGTTTAATGAAAATACAACAACGAATTTAAAAGCAGCATTAAAATATATGGATGACAAAGGAATAACTAAAATTGTTCTTGATTTAAGAGACAATCCTGGAGGACTACTAATAGAAGCAGTAAATTCAGCTAATCTTTTGGTACCTGCAGGAGTAGTTGTCACAATTGAAGGTAAAAACAAAGAAAGTGATATATATTATTCTTACCTTAAAGATCCAAAATATAAATTAGGAGTATTGATTAATCATGGAACCGCATCTGCGGCGGAAATACTTGCAGGTGCTATACAGGATACAAAAATCGGAACTTTAATTGGAGAAAAATCTTTTGGTAAAGGAACTGTCCAGACGATAATTCCACTTTCAGATGGCAGCGGATTTAAATTAACAATAGCCAGATACATCCTTCCTTCAGGCAGGATTATTGATAAAAGTGGACTTAGCCCAGATATACTTATTTCAAATACAAATGAAAATTCTATTTTTGATTTTAAAGGGAATTTAAAAGTAGGTTCAGTTGGAAACTATGTTAAGATACTCCAGAAAAGCCTAAACTTTTTAAAATTTAATGCTGGAATAGAAGATGGTATTTTTGGACCAAAAACTGAAAAAGCTTTAAAAGATTTTCAGTTAAAAGCCGGTATAAAAGCTACAGGGATTTTTGATAAAGATACTTATGAAGCTTTAATAGGCATGATTGTAAACAGCAATAAGACTGATACTCAACTAAATAAGGCTGTAGATTTTTTAAAGAATATTAAGGACTAAATGATACCTTATATAGTTTTGTTAATAACATAATTTAATTGTTAATATAATTTAAGACATAATTAGAATTATAAAAATAAAATATTGTAAAATGTATAAAACCCAGAATTTAAATTCTGGGTTTTATACATTTTTATGAATAATTTGTTGCAAAGAAAAAAATTTAAAAATAAAAAATATCATTTTTACAAAGAAGGAAAAATATAATTTATATAGAATAATATATATTATAATGTTTATATATATAAAATAAGTTTACATATAATTCAATTTAAAGTAATTAGGTTCAATAAGTTAAATTATAATTAATTATAATTTTTTTGCATTAAAAATGTTTAAGTATAATTATACTTTTGATATCTTTAGGCTATAAAGCCTTAGATATAAAGGATTATAGGGTGAAGGGGGGATTATAATAGCGTTGTAATATTTTGTCGTTTTTTGATTTGAAGTTTTTTTGCATGATAATTATAACAAGGGGGTTAAGATTTTAATGGGTAAAAAACTTTTAGTATTTGTAATTGCATTTGTTATGATTTTTGGCACCTTCTCTACTTTTGGTTTAGCAGACCAGAAGGAAATTGTGCCACAAAATCTTACTCTGGCTTCTTTAAATATTGACAGCAATTTACTAAAGGAAATGGTAAAAAAAGATTTTATAAATAATTTGAAGCCTTATAAAGCAAATATAGGTAAAATTGCTGATTTAAAAGAACAAGAAAAAGATTTAAGGGATGGTTCACAAGAGAGTTTAGAATATAATAATATTAATCCAAATGAAAATGTAAGAGTAATAATAGAATTAGAAAAAGATAGTCTTGCTAAATATGCTATAAATGAGAAAAAAGATATTAAATCTATGAGCATAAGTGAGAAAGACAGAGTACTAAAATCAATTGAGTCAGAACAAAATGCTGTTAAAAAAGGCATACAGAATATAAGGGTTAATTTTAAGCAAAGACACTCATATAAAACTGTTTTAAATGGGATGAGTGGCATAGTAAAAGCAGGAGATATTAATAAAATAAAATCACTACAAGGAGTTAAAGAAGTAAGAGTTGTTAACGAGTACTTCCTTGATATGTCAACAGCTGTCGAGTCTACAAATGCAATGAAAGTATGGGAAGAATTAGGTTTTAAAGGTGAAGGTATGGTTGTTGCTGTAGTTGATACAGGTATTGACTACAGACATAAGGATATGAAAATCACAGATTCAGCAAAGGTAAAATTGACTAAAGATAAAGTGAGTGAAATAGCAACAAAGCAAGGTCTTCCTTATAAATATTTTTCGGAAAAGGTACCAGTTGGGTGGAACTGGGCAGATAACAATGATCAGATTCTTGATATTGGCGCTTCCGCTTCTATGCATGGACAACACGTTGCTGGAATTATAGCAGCAAATGGTGAGATTAAGGGTGTAGCACCAGAAGCACAGCTTATAGCTGAAAAAGTTTTTTCAAACAATCCTGATTTTGCATCAGCTTTTTCTGATGATATAGTTGCCGGAATTGACCATGCAGTGGCATTTGGTGCAGATGTTATAAATATGAGTTTGGGTGCAACAGCAGGATTTGTCCTTCCTGATGATCCCGAACATGTGGCAATTAAAAATGCAGTTGACAATGGAGTGATTGTTGTAGTATCAGCGGGTAATTCAAGCTATTCTACAAGCGGAGAGTTTTACCCTTATGCACAGGATCCTGATATCGGGACATTGGGTTCTCCGGGGTTATGGCTTGATACAATTCAGGTAGCCGCATCTTTAAATACTGGACTTGCAGGTAAGAGTTTTTCAGTTACACCTAAAGCGGGGGATTTTGACAGAGTTGTATATTCTGTAGGCTCACCTTCAGATCATAGCCCTATTGATCCTGCAGACATACTTTCAGGAGAATATGAATTAGTATATTGTGGCCTTGGAAAAGCATCAGACTTTCAAGGCAAGGATGTTTCTGGAAAAGTTGCTCTTATTTCAAGAGGTGCAATTTCATTTCAGGAAAAAACCATAAATGCACAAAATGCCGGTGCAGTAGCTGCAGTTATATTTAACAATACAACAGGTACAATATCAATGAGTTTAGGAACAGGTACTGTTATACCTTCTGTTTCTATTTTGAAAAGTGCAGGTCTTGCTTTAGTAAATTCACTTCAAAGTGGAATAACTGTAAAAGTAAACTTTGATGGCGAAGTTGGGACAAATTATATAGGTATTCCCCCTGGAGATAATGTAACAGATTTTTCTTCTTGGGGTATTACACCAAGCTTTGATTTTAAACCTGATATAATGGCACCAGGTGGTGGTATATACTCAACACTTAATAAAGATTCTTACGGTTTAATGAGCGGCACATCTATGTCAGCTCCTCATGTGTCAGGTGCAATGGCATTAATTGCTGAAGCACTTAAAGATAAAGAATCAAAAGGTGAACTTAAGTTTGACGTAAAAAGAGACTTTGTTGAAATGGCTAAAATAATGGCCATGAATACAGCTAAAGTTATTGTTGATACAAATGATAATGCAGCACCTTATACTGGTAAGGTTACACGAATACCTAAACCTTATTCACCAAGGCAGCAGGGAGCCGGGATTATACAGATAGATAAGGCAATAAAAACACCAGTTACTATAACAGATGGAAATGGTAATGGAGGTATTGCCCTTGGCAGTATTGGAAATTCAGCGACATTTAACTTAGTACTTAAAAATTTTGGCAATAGCGATATTACCTATAACATAAAAGATGAATATGGTGTTTTAACTGATTATATATTTTCAGGTTTCAATTTTACTCAGACTATGCCTCTTACAGGAGCAAAAATTACTTTTGACAAAGATACTGTAACAGTTCCTGCAAATGGGCAAGAAACAGTAAAAGTCACATTAATAATTCCTCAAAATGTCCCGCAAAATATATTTGCTGAAGGCTTTTTGAGCTTTATACCAAACACAGAAGAAGTACCTAAAATTAGTGTGCCATATACTTCTTTTTATGGGAGATGGGATGAGCCCAGGGTGTTAGATGCGCCAATGTGGGATAAAGACACTTATTATGGATATACAGGTATGCTGGGTGAAATAAATGGTAAACCTTATTTCCTAGGGATTCAAGATAATGAGGAACAAGCAAAACAGACAATAGCTATATCCCCCGACGGTAAAGGCATATTCAGTTATGTTCAGCCAATACTTTCATTTTTGAGAAATGCAAAAGAGCTTAATGTATCTGTTGTCGATGAAACTGGCAAAAAGGTTAAAGATTTAACGCAAGACAGCTATATAAGAAAAAATGTTGCAGCAACTTCAGAATATAAAATTTCAAGTACATGGTCTTGGGATGGCAAAGGAACTAAATATATTCCTTCAAAAGGCAGTTTTGAAACTATGCCTGATGGACAGTATTTCTTAAATTTTGAAACAAAAATAGATTACCCCAATGCAATGACTCAGGTTTTAAAAATGCCTGTAAAAGTTGACACAGTTTCACCTGAAGTTTTGCTTGATAACACATACATTGATAAGAATGGATATCTTAATTCTACACAGATATCTAATGGAAAAGCTAAAATTAAATGGGAAGGAAAAGATGAAGGTTCAGGGATAGAATCTTATAATCTTTTAACAGCAAAGATTGATCCTAAAACATATAATCTTGGCAACATAAGTATAATGAATCTTCCTGAAGATGTAAATTCAGCAGAAGTAGATCTTCCTAACAGATACACTCTTATAGCAGTATTAGGCATTGATTATGCTGGCAACATAACAGATATAGATAATACAAATTCTTGTATTGCATTTAATGGAGAAATAAAAGATAATTTCGGACCTGTGATCAATGTAATAACACCACAAGTTGGCGAAATTTATAATTCAAAAGATATAAATGTTACAGGTAAGATTGAAGATGAAACTACATTTATGGGTGAATTATATATAAATGATCAATTGGTAAATGTTGATGAAAACAATATGTTTAACACTACTCTTCATTACGACAGTGATGGCAAAAAGGAAATTAGATTCTTTGCCTGTGATAATGACTATGATGAAAATAAACCTGAAACATATGAACACATGTCTGAATACCAGATACCTATTTATATTGATACCACAGTACCTCAAATTAGTATTGATCAAACTGGTTTCAAAGGTTATATGACACCAGATGGCAACATAAGTCTTACTGTGGCAGGAAGTGTTTATGATACGGGTCTTGGCTACAAATTTTATGTTAATGGAAATATGGTATTAAATAAAGATGCAGATGATTTTATAACATTTAATGATAAATTTACATCAACAGTACCTCTTAATTTAGGAAAAAATAATATATTATTTAAGGCAGTGGATTTAGCTACAAATAAGTCAGAAGTTACAGTATCTGCAGATGTATATACTTCAGACACTGAAAACTATATTACAGTAGATGGTAATAAAATAATACCTATTGAAAAAGTTGAATTAAAAGCTATAGAGCCTAATGTAAATCAAATAAATATGTCTGTTGGAGAAAAAGCCAAATTAGCTGTTAATGCAGTTTATACAGATGGTTCAAAGGAAGACATTACAAATAAAACAGTTTTTGAAACCGTATATGGTAATAGCGTAACACTTGATAAAAATATAGTAACTGCAATTGAAGTTGGAGATACAACAATAAAAGCAACTTATGAAGATAAATCTGTTGAAATAAAAGTAGTAGTATCAGAAGCTGTTTCAGTCGGAATAACTGTTGACCCATCAAAAATAGTTATACCGGCAGGGAAGATACAAGAAATCAAAGTATATGATAATTATTCTGATGGAACAAGTAAAGATGTAACAGAAAATGCAAGTATCACAATTAATAATCCCAAAACAGCTTATTATGATAATGGGAAAGTAGTTGGAGTTTTAAAAGGAAATGCAACACTTACTGCTATATATAATAATAGTTCAGTTAATGTACCAATTACAGTAACAGATCCGATACTTGAAGGTATTACAGTATATCCTGAAAATATTACATTAAAAGTTGGTGAAACTTCAAAAATAACTGTTTCAGCATCTTATTCAGATAAATCTGTTAAAGATGTAACTTCACTTGCTGGATATAATTATAATCCTTATTATATTTCATTTGAAAAAGGTACAATAAAAGCTCTTAACACAGGGGAAACTGAAATACAAATAACCTATGAAGATAAGAACGCAATCGTTGGGATTAAAATAACACAGACACCTTCTTCGGGTGGTGGAGGAGGAGTAATTATACCAGCACCCACACCAGTGACACCGCCAGCAAACAGCGAACAGCCAAAAGAGACAGCAAAAAGTGAAGAAACAACCCAAGGGAAAATA
>JBNAVY010000019.1:0-40424 GCA_049700195.1 Thermoanaerobacteraceae bacterium | reverse complement strand
AAGATCTTGAAAATTTAAAAGAAGATATGGATATGATGAATAGAAAATAATTTTTAGAATTCATAAGGAGGGTTAAAAATGAACAAATTTGGTGAATTATATCAAAGTGGGGATTGGAAAGGTGAAAAACACGTTCCTGTAATACATGTTCCTGAAAATGTTAAAAAGGGAGAAGTAATTGAATTAAAAGTAAATATAGGTGAAGAGATTCCTCATCCTAATACATTGGAACATCATATTGCTTGGATAAAAGTTTATTTTCACGGTGAAGGAGAAAAATTTCCTGTTGAATTAGGAAGTTATAATTTTACAGCTCATGGTGAATATGGAGTTTTTACAGAACCTGATATAAGTATAAAGTTTAAAGTTGAAAAACCTGGTACAATATATGCTACGAGTTATTGTAATATTCATGGTTTGTGGGAAAACAGTAAAGAATTAAAAATATAATAGTAACACTTTTAAGGCTTTCATTTTAAGACTTGAGAAATGAAAGCCTTAATTTCAAAAGTATAAGGGGTGATAAAATGAATTCTTTAGATTTTGCTATAAATATGGAAACAGATGGTGAAAAGTATTATAAAGAACAAGCACAAAAGAATAAAGGTAATATGTTAGAAATGATATTCAATGAACTTGCAAAAGATGAAAAAAAACATGCTGATATACTAAAAAATTGGGGGCAAAAGGTAAAATATGATTTAAAAGATAGTGAAATTACAGAAAAATATAAAAATGTTTTTGCAAAAGCGAGTGATTTTAAAAGTCAGATAAAATCATTGCCAACACAGATAGATGGGTATGAATTAGCTCTTAAAAAAGAAAAAGAAAGCATTGATTTGTATACAAAAATGTTATCTGAAGTTATAGACAATGAAGATAAAAAACTTTTTGAATTTTTGGTAAAAGAAGAAAAAAAGCATTATGAAATATTTGATGAAATAATTAATCATTTAAGGAAAGCCGAAGAGTGGGTTGAATCACCTGAATTTGGTTTAAGAAAAGAAGAATACTAAAATATACCCCTTCAAATTTGAAGGGGTATATTTTGCTAATGAATTAATTCATCTTTTACTTCTAAAGATACTGGACAGTGATCGCTTCCTGTAATTTCAGAATGTATTTTTACATCAATTAGTAAATTTTTAATGCGTTCAGATACAATAAAATAATCAATTCTCCAACCTATGTTTTTTTCTCGTGATTTATGCATATAAGACCACCATGTATAAGCATCTTTTTTATCCGGGTAAAAATATCTGAAAGTGTCAATATATCCTGAATTTAATAATGTAGTAATTTTTTCTCTTTCTTCATCTGTAAAACCAGCATTTTTTCTATTAGCAGATGGGTTTTTTATATCTATTTCCTGATGAGCAACATTTAAATCACCACATAAAATTATTGGTTTTACAGAATTTAATTTAGATAAAAATTTTTTAAAATCATCTTCCCATTCCATCCTATAAGAAAGTCTTGCAAGTTCTCTTTGAGAATTTGGAGTATAAACATTAACTAAATAAAATTTATCATATTCAAGTGTAATGACACGGCCTTCTGAATCATGTTTTTCTTGGTCAATACCATATGAAACAGATATAGGTTTATACTTTGTAAAAACTGCTGTTCCTGAATAGGCTTTTTTTTCTGCATAATTCCAATAACTATAATAATTATTAAATTCTAAGTCAATCTGGCCTTTTTGAAGTTTAGTTTCCTGAATTGAAAAGATATCTGCATTGATTTCATTAAAAAAATCTATAAAGCCTTTTTGGACACAAGCTCTTAATCCATTTACATTCCATGTAACTAATTTCATAATATTCCTCCTATTATTGTTAAAACTTATGATTACTACTTTAATTATATATTAACATATTAAAAAACTAATTAAAAACAAAATAAAATTATAAAAAACTTTTTAGAAACCACTTTACAAAACTCTATCAATATGCTAAAATTAGACTCGTAGTTATGAGTTAAATAATCTGACTTTTGCAGTGTTTTTTTTATTGCTTTTTTTGAAAATAAATAAATATGGAGGGATACCCAAGGGGCTAAAGGGGGCAGACTGTAAATCTGTTGGCGATGCCTTCGATGGTTCGAATCCATCTCCCTCCACCATTTATAAGACCTTTTGGTCTTTTTTATTTTATATAAGATGTATTATATTTTATTGACACAAAAAAATAATGTAGTATAATAATAGATAATTAGAAAATTATTATCAATTAATAAAAAATATTTAAGAAATTAAGGAGGAATTATAATGAAAGAAATGACAAAACAGAACTTAAATGGAGCATATTCTGGTGAAAGCCAAGCACATATGAGGTATCAGATTTTTGCTGATGTTGCAGAAAAAGAAGGGAAGCAGAATATTGCAAAGCTTTTTAGAGCAATATCTTTTGCAGAACTTGTTCATGCTACAAATCATTATAAAACTCTTGGAGAAGTAGGGAATACAGTTGACAATCTGGAAAAAGCTATTGAAGGAGAGACTTTTGAAGTAGAGGAAATGTATCCAGCTTATAACGCTGTTGCAGAACTTCAAGATGAAGATGGAGCTAAAAAAAGCATTCACTATGCTATTGAAGCAGAAAAAATACATGCTAAACTCTACTCTGATGCTAAAGAAGCAGCACTAAAAGGAGAAGACATTAAAATTTCAAAAGTTTACATATGTCCTGTCTGTGGTTATACATCTGTTGATGTATTACCTGAAAAGTGTCCTGTTTGTGGAGTACCAGGAAGCAAATTTGTTGCATTTTAATTTATCTGCAAAGTAGGAAGCATAAATTTTATGCTTCCTATTTTCGTGCTATAACATATTATTATAATTATAAACAAATATCGCATATAAAAATAATTGACATGTTAAAATAATTGTGTTATATTTACATCAGTAACTAGATAATAAGCTCTTATCAAGAGAGGTGGAGGGAAGAGCCCTGTGAAGCCCAGCAACCTGTCAATGGACAAGGTGCTAATTCTCTCAGAAGTTAGCTTCTGAAAGATGAGGGAGTATGTCCTCTTCTTTTGGAAGGGGTTTTATTTTGTTTTAAGGAGGAAAAAAGATAAAAAATGCGTAAATTATTTACATCTGAATCAGTAACAGAAGGGCATCCTGATAAAATTTGTGATCAAATTTCTGATGCAATAGTTGATGAAATTTTAAAAGAAGATCCTTATGCTAGAGTTGCATGTGAAACAGCTGTAACTACTGGGATGGTTATGGTAATGGGTGAGATATCAACTAAATGTTATGTTGATATTCCTAAAATAGCTAGAAAAGTAGTTGAAGAAATAGGTTATACCAGGGCAAAATATGGTTTTGATGCAGATACATGTGCTGTATTAACATCAATTGATGAACAATCTCCGGATATAGCACTTGGAGTTGATAAAGCTTTAGAAGCAAAAAAAGGTATTCTTTCAGACAATCAAATAGATGCTTTAGGAGCTGGGGATCAGGGAATGATGTTTGGATATGCCTGTGATGAAACTGATGAATTAATGCCAATGCCTATATCTTTAGCTCATAAACTTTCAAGAAAATTAGCTGAAATAAGAAAAAATGGAACATTAGAATATCTACGACCTGATGGGAAAACACAAGTTACTGTAGAATATGAAGATGATAAACCTGTTAGAGTAGATTCAATAGTTATATCTACACAGCATGCACCTGAAGTTAGCCATGATACTATAGAAAATGATATGATAGAATATGTTATTAAACCTATTGTGCCGGAAAAAATGATAGACAAAGATACAAAAATTTACATCAATCCTACCGGACGTTTTGTTGTAGGAGGACCTCAGGGTGACAGTGGTCTAACAGGGAGAAAAATAATTGTTGACACTTATGGAGGTTATGCAAGACACGGCGGTGGTGCTTTTTCTGGTAAAGATCCTACAAAAGTTGACAGGTCTGCAAGTTATGCTGCAAGATATGTTGCTAAAAACATTGTAGCATCAGGGCTTGCAAGAAGATGTGAAGTTCAGCTTGCATATGCTATTGGGGTTGCCACACCTTTAGAAGTAAATGTAGATACTTTTGGAACAGGTATCATATCTGATGATAAGATTTCTGATATTGTAAAAAAAGTATTCGATTTAAGACCAGCTGCTATAATAAGGGATCTTAATTTAAGAAGGCCTATTTATAGACAGGTTGCTTCATATGGACATTTTGGAAGAATGGATTTAGACTTGCCCTGGGAAAAAACAGACAAAGTAGAATTATTAAAAAAATATATATAATATTTATTTTTAAAAGCTCGGGAAACCCCGAGCTTTTGGCATTTGTTTTATTTTTATATATGCCTGTTTGTAAAAAAATTAATGAAAACGCTTCGCTATTAACATTATAATATAAAAACAATAAAATACAAATATAATTTACTTTAAAGATTCAAAATTTTTATAAATAACTTCAATAAATTTATAAAATGATATAAAATATACTTATAAAAAGTATTTAGAATCAGGAGAAATGTTATGGTTGATATTGAAGGAACTGTTGAAGAAATTATATTTAAAAATGAACAGAATGGATATGCAGTTGTTGAATTCAGTACAGAAAATTTACTGTTTACTGCTGTTGGTTATATGCCTTTTGTAAATATAGGAGAAACTTTAAAAATACATGGTGAATGGATAGAACATCCTGATTATGGTCAACAAATAAAGGTTATATCTTATGAAACCCTTGTTCCGGCAACATTAAATGGGATTGAGAAGTTTCTTTCTTCAGGATTAATTCCGGGCGTAGGTCCTGCAACAGCAAAAAAAATTGTCAAGAAGTTTGGAATAGATTCTTTGAATATAATTGAAATGAATCCAGAAAGACTAAAAGAGATAAAAGGAATGAGCGAAGAAAAAATAACCAAAATTTCAGAAGCTTTAGAATTGCAAAAAGGCATAAAAGAAATAATTATATTTTTACAAAGTTATGGAATATCTTCTATAAATGCTATAAAAATTTACAAAGAATATGGTAGTGCAGCTATTGAACTTATAAAACAGAATCCATACAGATTAGCTGAGGATATCTTTGGTATAGGTTTTAAAACAGCAGATAAAATTGCATGGAGTTTAGGCATAGATATGAATTCATCTTATCGTATTTCATCGGGTACAAGATATGTTCTGATGCAGTATGCAGCAAACGGGCATACATATATACCAAAGGATTTGCTTAAAAAAGAAGCTGCACAACTTCTAAGTGTTAAAGAAGATGATATTGAAGATTCCTTGGTATTATTAGTACAAAGTAATAAAATTTACATTGATAATTTTGAAGATAAAATTACAGCAGTTTATTATTTACCTTATTATGTTGCTGAAGCAAATACCGCCGAAAGACTATTTAAAATGGCTTTAATGGAGAGTGAAAACTTTGATATTGACTTATTAGAAGAAATACATGATATAGAAAAAGAAGAAGGTATAATACTTGCAGAAAGGCAGAAAGCTGCCATAGAACAATCAGTAAGAAACTCAGTTTTAGTAATAACTGGGGGTCCTGGAACGGGGAAAACAACTGTTATAAATTCTATAATAAAAATGTTTGAAAGGAGAGGTAAAACAGTTGCACTTACTGCTCCTACAGGTAGAGCCTCTAAACGAATAACTGAAGCAACAGGCAGAGAAGCAAAAACAATACATCGTCTTTTAGAGTATTCTTATACTGAAGAAGAGGGAAAGGGATTTAAAAAAAATGAAAAAGATCCGTTACAATACGATGTTATAATTGTTGATGAAGCATCTATGATAGACATACTTTTAATGAACGCTCTTTTAAAAGCAATACCTGAGGGCTCAAAACTTATTCTAGTAGGTGATTCTGATCAACTGCCATCTGTTGGTGCTGGAAATGTTTTAAAAGACATAGTAGAAAGTGGTATTGTAAATGTGATAAAGTTAAAAGATATTTTCAGGCAGAAGAAACAAAGCCTTATTGTTCTAAATGCACACAAAATAAATAATGGAGAATATCCTACATACAATGATAAGGAAAATGATTTTTTCTTTATAAATGCTGATTCTCAAGAAGAAATTTTAGATATAATTCTAGACCTTATAAAGATAAGACTACCGCAAAGGTATGGTTATGATCCTATAAAGGACATACAAGTTTTAACACCAATGAGAAAAGGCATAATAGGTGTTAATAATTTAAATTTAGAAATTCAAAAAGTTCTGAATCCAAAAACTAAAGAGAAAAGAGAAAAATCCCATGGAGATTTTATTTTTAGAGTTGGCGATAAAGTAATGCAGATAAAAAATAATTATAAAATTAAATGGAAAAAAGCAGACGAAGAAGGGGAAGGAATTTTTAACGGAGACATAGGATTAATAACTTCTATAGATAATGAAACTTCAAAGCTTAGAGTATATTTTGATGATGAGAAATATGTTGATTATGATTTTGCTGATCTTGATGAATTAAATTTATCATATTCTATAACTGTTCATAAAAGTCAGGGCAGTGAATTTCCTGTGATGATAATGCCTGTCACATTTGGACCTCAAGTACTTTTAACAAGGAATTTATTATATACTGCAGTTACAAGAGCTAAAAAGCTTGTAATATTAGTAGGTCAGGAAAAATATTTAAAACTTATGGTTGACAACAATAGAATATCAAAAAGGTATTCAGGACTTATTTTTCGCCTGAAAAAAGCATTAACCTATTTAGAAAAGGGAAAAAGTATTTGAAAAATTATAATATTAACAATTAACTTTAATTTTAATCTGACGATATATATATTAAATAGGAAAGAATATTAGGTAAGGCTCAAGGAGCTGAAAAAATTATGATTTTTCTTGATTTACTTTTTCCCCCTAAAACGACTTGTATTATATGTGGTGAAAATATAAAATCGGGTTATTTATGTGAAAACTGTGAACATAAATTGGAATTTATTCATGGTAATATATGCAATATATGTGGAAAACCCATAGAAAATAAAGGCATATGTAGTGATTGCAATTCCTATGGACATATATTCAAGAAAAATCGTAGTGTTTTTGAATATAAAGGTGTAATTAAAGATCTTATAGCACGTTTCAAATATTTTAAAGAGAGAGATCTAGCAGATTTTTTTGCACAATATATAAAAGAAGTTATAGAGGAAGAAAATTGGCCAATAGATCTTATAATACCTGTACCGCTTCATAAAGCAAAACTTGATGAAAGAGGATATAACCAGTCTGAACTATTAGCACGAGAAATTTCATATAAATTAGATATTTTGATGTCAAAAGCTCTAAGACGTATTAGAAATACTCCCACTCAGACAGATCTTCATAGAGAAGAAAGGATTAAAAATGTAAAAGGTGCTTTTAATGTTACTTATAAAAATGCTGTTGAAAACAAAAAAATACTTTTAATAGATGATGTTATTACAACAGGAGCAACCCTTGATGAGTGTGCAAGGGTTTTAAAAGAATATGGTGCAGAAGATATATATGTTGCTACTATAGCAAGAGGTAAAAACTGATAAGAAATATAAGATGTTATAAATTTTTATTTTGGAGAAGGAGAGAATTAAAATGAATGTTAAAAATTGCAAAAGATGTGGCAGGTTATATACATATACTGGATTTGATTTATGTCCAGAGTGTTATAGACAGGATGAAGAGGATTTTCTTAAATTGCGCGACTATATTGAATCACATCCAAATGCTACTATGATAGAAATTTCAAGGGAAACACAAATATCTACAAAACGTATTATGGACTTTTTAAAAGAAGGAAGACTTATATTAAATGCAAATAATTCCAATATTCCTCTCACATGTGAAAGGTGTGGCAAGCCAATACTTACAGGACGTTTTTGTGATGAATGCAAAAATGATATGGAAAAAGATTTAAGGAGAGGTCTTGAAAAGTTTGAAACAGACAAAAATAAATCTGATAGACTTTATCTTCATGATAGAACTAAAGGTAATAAGTAGTGTGTTAAACTTTTCAATTCTAATGCCGATATTAAATTATAGTACGGGGGTGTTATTATGAAAATTTATAACAATAATGTTCAGAATATGATTTCAGTTTATAAAGTTCAGGAAGTAAAAAAAGTAAACAGAAATAAAACAGATATAAAAGATAAGATTGAAATATCGAAAGAAGCAATTGAAATGAAAAATAATATAAGCGATTTTGATAATTTAAAAGAAGCGAAAATAAGCAAAATAAAATCAATGATTGAATCAGGAATATATAATGTAAAGGCAGAAGATGTTGCAGACTCTATTTTGAAAGGTGCTATTTTAAACAAAAGAATATAAAAAGAGGGTGTGCATAATATGTCTTATACTCAGGCTTTTTTTGATGTAATAAAAGGGGAAATAGAGATATACCAAGATTTATTGGATTTATCATACAAAAAAACTGATGTAATAATAGCAGGGGAAGTTAAAGAACTTGACAAAATTACAAAAGTAGAAGGCCAGCTTCTCAATAAAATTTTAGAACTTGAAGAAAAAAGGGAGTTTTTATTATCTGAGTTTGGTGGTAGTAGTCTAAAAGACGCAAAAATTTTAGATACATTTACTGAAAATGAAAAGTTGTCTTTACAAAAATTACAATCTCTTTTTTTCGATGTTCTAAAGAAGCTTCAAGAGAGAAATGACCTTAATACTTCTTTGATAAAGCAGTCTTTAGAATATATTAATTATTCTATAAGTTTAATATCTGATGTACTTCAAGAAGATAATGGTATATACGGGGATAAAGGCGGCAAAAAAAAATATACTAATCTTATTGATAAGAAGGTTTAGGAGGGTTTATATGTCAACATTTCAAGGACTTGAAATAGTTAAAACAGGACTTTTTGTAAGCCAGAAAGCTTTGGACTTAACAGGTCACAATATTTCAAATGCCAATACACCCGGATATACTAGGCAAGTATTAGACTTATCGTCTATTGCTCCGCCTACAACTTTTGGGATGTATGATCAATGGGGAAAAGCTATTGGCGAAGGAGTAAAGATTGATAGTATAAGACAAATAAGAGATCAGTTTTTGGATAATCAGTTCAGAAGAGAAAATAAAGCACTTGGGGAATGGAATACAAAAGCAGATGTGCTTTCCGCTGTTGAAGGTATTTTTAATGAACCATCATCAAGTGGTATAAATACAGTACTAAATGACTTCTTTAACTCATTGCAGGAGCTGGCGAAAAACCCTGAGAGTCTTACTGTAAGAGCAGAAGTAAGAGAAAGGGCTTTAGCTCTTCAAGATACTTTTAATAGTGTTTATCAGCATCTTTATGATAAAAAATCAGAATTAAATGCAACTGTTCAAACCCGTGTTGAAGAAATAAATTCTTTTGCTAAAAGAATCAGTAAGTTAAATGGAGAAATTTATAGATTTGAACTGACAGGGCAAACAGCAAATGACTTAAGAGATCAAAGAAATTTATTAGTTGATGAGCTGTCAAAATTAGTTAATATAAATACATACGAAGATTCAAACAGAAATTTTAGAATAGATATAGCCGGGCAAGCCTTAGTAGATGGATCAGTACCTTTTACAATGGGGTTAAATAATTATGGAGATGTTGTCTGGGATTTGACAAATAGTTCTGTGAGTCCATCAAGTGGTATTTTAAAAGGACTTCTTGATATGAGAGATGGAGATGGATCAGACGGCATAAAAGGTATACCATATTATATTAATGAGTGGAATAAATTAGCTTTCTCTATAGCGAAAGAAATAAATAATGTGCAAGAAACAGGATATGGCTTGGATGGCTCTACAGGGATTCCTATGTTTGAAGGTTTTGCAACTTCAAATTATGATCAAAACACACAATATGCACAACTTATTAAAGTAAGCAAAGACATATTAGCATCAGACGGCCTTCAAAAAATAGCTGCTGCATCAAGCGACACCACTATTCCTGGAGATAATACAAATGCTTTAAAGCTTATAGCTTTAAGGGATATTGGTTTTTCAGAATTAAACGGTGCAAGTTTTGATGATTTTGCAAGGTCTTTAATTTCAAATTTAGGCGTAGATGCACAGCAGGCGAATCTAATGCTGAAAAATCAGGAGGTTATGCTAAAACAAATAGATCTGAACAGACAGTCTGTTTCTGGAGTATCCCTTGATGAAGAAATGACAAATATGGTAAGATTCCAAAAATCTTATAATGCTTCTGCAAGAATGATAACTGCTATGGATGAGATTTTAGATACACTAATAAACAGAACGGGTGTTGTTGGAAGATAGTTAATATAATAAGTAAATATATAAAAAGTTTTTAATAAGGTGGTGTAAAAATGAGAGTTACAGATAGTATGTTAGTAACAAACTTTTTAAATGATTATAACAACAATCTTCAGAGAATGAACAAAAATCAAAATATGCTCGCTACAGGGAAAAGATTATCAAAGCCTTCTGATGATCCTGTTGCAGTTGCAGATAGTCTGAGAATCAGAACAGATATGGCACGAAATGATGCTTATACAAAAAATGTTGATGATGCAAAATCATGGCTTGAGCTTACAGATACAGCTCTTGACCAATTGGGTCAACTTTTGCAAAGGACTCGTGAATTGGGTGTTGAAGGATCAAATGGCACATTAACACCATCTGATATGCAAAAAATATCCAATGAAGTTGCACAATTAAAAGAGCAAATGGTGCAGGTTGGGAATACACAATATAATGGCAGATACATATTTTCCGGATTTAAAACTACAACCAAGCCTTTTGATGAAACTGTTAACACATATAGCGGTGATTCTGGTGAAATAAAATTTGAGGTAGGAGCTGGCGGAAATAAAATGGCAGTAAATGTTACAGGGTATCGCGTTTTTGATGTATCAGGCGGTTCATCAAACCTTCTTAATATAATGGATAAGTTAAAAGACGCTTTGACAGCAGGAGATCATCAGGCTGTCAGCAGTATTCTTTCTGATATAGACAAACAAATGGAAAATGTATTAGCTATAAGATCTGAAGCAGGTGCAAAATCGAACAGAATAGATCTTATTAAAAACAGGCTTCAAAGCGATAATTATAACTTTACTGCACTGCTTTCCAGAAATGAAGATGCTGATATGGCGCAGGTAATTACAAATCTCCAAATGGACGAAAATGTTTATAGAGCATCCTTAGCATCTGGAGCAAAAATAATACAGCCAAGCTTGATTGACTTTTTAAGATAACAGGGTGATAAAACCATGACTAACATAATAATGCATCAGACTTTAGGCAGGATAGGGATAGAAACCACTCCTGCCAAAATTAATATAAAAAACAAAAATGCAGATTTACAAATAGAGCAGATACAGGCTAAAATGGAAATAGACCAAAAATTACCTCAAGTCCATATAGATCAATATCAATGTTTTTATGAAGCTGGCTTAAAAAGTATTTTTGACCTGATTCATGATGAAGCCGCAAGAAGCAGACAGTTAGGATTAGAAGCCATTGGGGAAAAAGTAGAAGAAGGGCATATATTATCTTCAATTCAGAATCATGAAAACGCTATTGCTGAGTTAGCGAAAAAAGCTAGAATAAAACAAGCAAGTTTTAATGTAGATCTTATTCCGAAATCTCGTCCTCAAATATGGTTTGAAGGATATTTAAATATAAACTGGCAATTAGGAAAAGCAAAAATAAATATAACACCACAGAAACCGGAGATTTCAGCCACACCATCAAATATAAATATATATATGCTAAAATACCCTTCACTTGATATAGAAATTGCTGGTAATAAATTTGATAAAAAAGCATAATGTTAAAAATATTTTGTTTATAACTAGAAAAGTAATAACCCTTTTTAAATAAAATTTTTATACAAATTAAATAAAAACTCAAAAGAGGATGTGGAGATAAAATATGATAGTCAGTACAAAAAATTTTGGTTCAATAGAGTATGATCCTAATGACATAATATATTTTAGAGAAGGCATACCAGGTTTTGAGACACTTCACAATTTTCTTATACTAGCAGATAACAGTCAAAATATACCTTTTAAGTGGCTCCAATCTCTTGATGAATCAGACATAGCTTTTGCAATAATTGAACCCGAGTCATTTAAACCGGACTATACTGTTGAAATTACTGATGAAATAATAAAAGCTCTTAATATAGAAGATCAAAATCATCTTCTTATATTTGTTATAGTTGTAATACCAGAAGAAATAGAAAAAATAACAGCAAACTTGAAAGCCCCTATAATTATAAATGCCGAAAATAATAAAGCAATTCAAGTAATACTTGAAAATGAAAAGTATTTAATAAAACATCCTATATTGGAGGAACTTAAAAATGCTTATTCTAACTCGTAAAATAGGTCAGTCTGTTATTATAGGGGGAAATATAGAAATAAATATTTTAGAGATTGAAGAAGATAAGGTAAAAATAGGTGTAAATGCACCAAAAGAAATTTCAATACTTAGAAAAGAGTTAGTAGAAGTAAAAGATGAAAATACTAAAGCTATACAAATAAATAAAGAAATCTTAAGTAAATTAGAAAATTTTATAAAAAAACGCTAAAGTAAATTAAAAAAAGTTCGATATATATAATGAAACTAAAGATGAAGCAGTTGGCCAACTGTGGTTAATAATATGGCAGGGATGCCAAATAAAAAATTCAAGGAGGAAGAAAAATGATAATAAACCACAATTTAAGTGCATTAAATGCATGGAGAGCGCTTACAATCAATAACACAAACACACAAAAAGCATTAGAAAAACTTTCATCAGGTTACAGAATCAACAGAGCTGGTGATGATGCAGCAGGTCTTGCAATTTCAGAAAAAATGAGAGGTCAGATTAATGGTCTTAACCAGGCTACAAGAAATGCTCAAGATGGTATTTCACTCATTCAAACTGCTGAAGGTGCTTTAAATGAGACACAGGCAATACTTCAAAGGATGAGAGAATTAACTGTACAAGCAGCTAATGATACTAATACTCCTGCTGATAGAGGCAACATACAACTTGAAATTAAACAGCTAAATACTGAAATAGATAGAATTGCTACTACAACTCAGTTTAATACAAAAGGTCTTCTTGACGGTAGCTTGTCAACTACTGGAGTAACTTTCCAGATAGGTGCAAATGCAGGTCAGAATATGACACTAACAATAGGTAAAATGGATTCTAGTACTTTAGGAGTAGCTTCACTTGATGTTTCTTCATCAACATTATCATCTTCGGCTATTTCTGCATGGTTAACAACAATTGATGAAGCTATAAATTCAGTTTCAGAACAAAGAGCTAGCTTAGGTGCTGTACAAAATAGATTAGAGCATACAATTAACAATTTAGGTGTTGCATCAGAAAACTTAACTGCAGCAGAATCACGTATAAGAGATGTAGATATGGCAAAAGAAATGATGGAATTCACAAAAGACAACATATTAAACCAGGCAGCAACAGCAATGCTTGCTCAGGCAAATCAGCAACCACAGACAGTTTTACAGTTATTAAGATAACATTTAAGGGAGGCGAAGCCTCCCTTTTAATATAATTTGGAAGAGGAACATTGGTAATGAGCAGTGAATTTGAAGATTTTATAGAAGATTTTATAGAATATTTAAAAAAGGACATAAAAAATATGATGTTAAATCCGTATGTTTTAGAACTTCAGTATATCTGCCATACGAGTTATACGATAAAATACGTGGCCCGGGTTATACTAAAATGATTAATGATATTCTTAATAAATGGGTTGATGATATCTGGGGCAATTATATGTTAATACTCCCAAAACGGTATTTATGGTTAATTAAAAACGAAAATGTAGAAAGTTGAAAGTGGAAAATATTTATTGATGAACAGCAAAAATTTTTTTATAAATTATTTCGTTCGTCGATATTAAGTATAGATTTCGTGTCAAGATTTTTGCAATTATACGGACTTTTAATGTTCATCTTAGAGATAAAATACAATATATATGATATTAGTCAAAAAAAGATAGATGAATTTATTAAATCAATTGAAAGTGATGTTAAAATTATTAAAAATAAATATAAAAAGAAAGATAATAAAGAAACTATTTATACTCATTATATGAACCGTTTAATGCATCCTCATACTATTGAAGAATTAGAAGAGACAAAAAATAAAATTCCTAATATAATTTTTGGATTGATTAAAATTGTTAAAGAAGCAATGAAAATTAATATATGATAAATAATCGAAGAGTTATTTTTATGATAAAATGGAGGTTTTTTTATGAAGATCTTATTAGTTACATTTTTGGAATATCCACACGTTGGAGGAGTATCATCATACATTTCTACTTTAAAAAACGGTTTGGAATCAACAGGCAATAACGTAAGTGTTTTATCTTATAATGATATAAAGCAAGAAATAGGAAGGCAGTTAACCTTAATAAATCTTATTGAAAGTTATAGAGTATTATTTGCAAATTTAATAAGAAAATATGTGTCTGAAAATAAAGTGGATATGATTGTCGCAAATGATGTTATTTCACTATTAGCAGCAAAGCAAGCAAATCTAAATTTACCGTGCTTGCTCACTGTTCATGGGTACCTTGCTGATGAGTATATTGCCTCAAATTCTGTTGTTAAAGACAGTTTAGAAGAAAAGTATTTAAGAGCGATTGAAGAAATTGCTTATACAATTAGTGACAATATTGTTACTGTTGACAAAAGGCTAAAAAAATATATCGAAAATGTAATAAAAAATGACTCTATATCTAAAAAAATATGTGTGATTAACAATTTTGTTGATATTAATAAATTTAAGATTAATAATAAAGAAAAAATTGGTGAAAGTATTAAAATATTATGCCCAAGAAGATTAACCCCTAAAAATGGCGTGATTTATGCCGTTAAAGCAATTAATAATATTATTATTGAAGGTTATAAAGTAAAACTTATAATTGCCGGTAATGGAGAAGAAAAAATCTCTATAGAAAAATATATTAATGAAGAGAATATTGAGGATTATGTTGAATTATTAGGATCTGTTGATAATAATAATATGCCGGATTTATTCAATAAATGTGATATTATAATAATACCATCTATAAATGTCAGTAATGTTGAAGTAGCAACTTCTATTGGAGCTATCGAAGCAATGGCTTGTGGGAAACCTGTTATTGCATCAAATATAGGCGGATTAAGAGAAATAATAATAGATGGGTATAATGGCTTTTTAGTTCCAGAGAAAGATCCTGAAGCAATAGCTGAGAAAATAAAGTATATTATTTTAAATCCGGAATTATCAAAAGAAATAGGACAAAATGCAAGGAAAACTGTTGAAGAGAAGTTTTCGACAGAAATTGCAATAAAAAAATATTATGATGTTTATAAAAAAACAATAGAGAAATATTATGAGCTTAGACAATGGCCGTTTATTATAAAAAATTCTGCTACTAACATTGATAATAAAATGAGTATATTAAATGAAGAAGAAAAAAAACTAATTGAAATCAATACTTTAATTATTGATGGAAAATACAAAGATGCAATCAACTTAATAAATTATATAAGCAATAACTTAATAAACAGTAAATATAGCAATATAATAAATTATATGAAAGCTATTTGTTTTACAAAAATAGATGATTTAGATAATGCATTTAATTATATAAGTATGATAAATTCCATAAACAATGACAAATATAGATTGCTTTATGGAGATATATTACTTTTAAAAAATAACTATTCAGAAGCAATTGAGCAGTATAGAAAAATAGAAGATGATAAGTTAAAGAAGATAAGATTATCATTATGCGAATTTGTATCAAAAGGTTTTATAAAATTAAAAAATCATGATGATTTAATTAGCAAATGCATTAATATATTTAAAGAAAATAATTATAAATTAAATATTACTTACCTTCCAATTGTAAATGGTGTCACAGGTGGAATGAGAATAATTTATGAACAAATAAATAGATTAATAGAAAGAGGACATAATGTAGAGGCAATAAGTTATTATGGTAATCCTGATTGGTTTGATTTGAAGTTAAATGTAAAAAAAATTAGTTTAGGTGAGAAAGTCGAGAAATATATAAGTAATACGGACGCTATTGTCTATACATTTTGGAATCAATGGTATGAGATAAATAATTTGGATAATACGTTATTTTTGATTCAAGGCGATGAATTTCTCTTTGATGATAATAAATTAGATACATCATTACAAGAAACAGTTACAAATAGTTATATTTATTCAGAGAGCAAATTTTTAGCAGTATCAAGATTTTTAAAGGAAACAATACAGGGAAAATATAATAGAAATTGTACAGTTATAAAAAACGCCATTGATACGGAAAAATTTTATTGTAATTCAGAAATTAAAAAAGGGGATAAGATAAGAATAATTATTGTAGGAAATGCAATGCTTAAATTTAAAGGATTTGATGATATATTAAAAGCATTTAACATAGTGAAAGATAAAGGTTATGATTTTGAGGTAATATGGATTACACAATCCCAACCAGAAATAAATCTAGAAAAATATATTAGAGTTTATGTAAATCCTCCACAAGAGAAAATTTCTGAGCTTTACAAAGAAGCTGACATATATGTAGCTGGTTCATATTATGAAGCATGTCCATTACCACCGCTGGAAGCGATGGCTTCAGAGTGTGCTGTAGTTACGACAAATAATGGCGGTGTAACTGAATATGCAAAAGATGGTTATAATTGTCTTATGGTAAACCCAGGAGATTTCTATGGTTTAGCAGAGAAGATAATACAGCTTATAAAGGATAAAGACTTAAGAAAGAAATTAGTAAAGAATGGTTTAGAGACAGTTAAAAAGTTTACATGGAATAAAGCAATAGATGTACTAGAAGACACTTTAACAGAAAATTATTTAGATGTTAAATCTATTAAATCTTCTCAATTTGCACTAAATACCCTATCTCTTTGCCTTATCACAAAGGATGAAGAAAAAAACATTGCCAGATGCATAAACAGTGTTAAAGATATAGTTGATGAGATAGTTGTTGTTGATACAGGATCAAAAGACAAGACGGTACAGATCGCAAAAAGCTTTGGTGCAAAGATAATATACGATAAATGGGAAGATGATTTTAGTAAAGCAAGAAATAAAGCCATAGAAAATGCTACTGGTGATTGGATATTATTTTTAGATGCTGATGAAGAAATAAAAAAAGAAGATGTTGATAAAATAAGGCCTTTGCTTAATGATGATACAATTGAAGCTTATCTATTGAAATTTGTAAATTATGCTGGAACTAGTGTATCAAATGGATTAACAGAAATAAATTACAATTATAGGCTGTTTAGAAATAATAAGCAAATTAAATATATTTACCCCATACATGAGAATCTTAGAAACATTGTATATAATAGAGCTCCTATATCAAAGAATTCAGATGTAACTATTTTGCACTATGGATATTTATCAGAAATAAGAATAGAAAAAAATAAAAGTGAAAAGTATATTAAGATTATTTCTAAATATTTAGAAAGTAATCCGGAAGATAAATTCCAGCACGCCAATTTAGCTGTAGAATATTTTAATATAGAAGATTATAAAAAGGCATTAAAACATTTATTAATAGCTGTAAAAGGAATTGACGTAAATGCTTCTTCTGCTACAAGGATTTTAAGGTATCTTATAGGTTGTTATATTTCTCTAAAAGATTATAATACAGCATTAAAAGTTATAAATGATGCAAAAGAATTTTATAAAGATGTTCCTGATTTCTATTTTCTTGAGGGTATGCTATATTTAGACCAAAAAAGATATGAAAAAGCAGTTGAAATATTTGAAAAATGTATTTCAATAGGAGAATATAATGGAATATTTATAACTATGGGCGGGACTGGTAGTTATAGAGCAAAATACATGCGTGCTTTATCTTTTGAAAAGTTAAATATTCTTGACAAAGCTGTTATAGAATATATAGAAATTTTAAAAATAAATCCTAATTATCAAGAAGCTTTTATTAAGTTATTTGATTTGCTTATTAAGAATCAAAATCCAGAAGGAGTTTTAGAATTCTTTAATAAATATGTAGATACAAAATCCCCGGCAAATATTGCTTTAATGGCTAGACTATATATAAAAAGCGGAGAATTTGCTTTTTCAAAAAAATATCTTGATATGATTGAAATAGATTTAGAGGGATTAAATTTATTGAATGGTATGGTATATTTAGGGTTAAAAGACTATGAAAAAGCACTAAATCATTTTGATATGGAATATGGAAAAGCAAAAGAAGAAGCAAATTATTATAAAGCATTATGTTATATAATTTTAAATCAAACAGATAAAGCAAAAGAAGTTCTTTGGGAAATATCAAATCCATCTGATAAAAAACTTTATATGACAATAATTGGTGATGCTAAATCTAAGTTTGAAGAAATTAAAGAAAGTTATTTTAATTTGCTTGAACTTCTTATTAGGTTTAAAGAATTTGATTTATATAATAAAGTTTTGGGGTTATATGTAAATATGTTTACAAGACATGACTATGAAAAATATGGAGAACTAATGGTAAAATATGGACTAGAAGATTTAGCTGTCGAAGCGTATATAAAAGCAGCTGATTTAAACACGCAAAATCCAGGCATATATAGATATCTTGCTGAAAGAGCATTAGAACAAGGCATGTATGATGAAGCTCTATCTTTGGCAGTAAAAGCTTTAAATATTAATAAAGATGATATAGATAACTATGTTTTAATATATAAAATATATAAAACCACAGGTAAATATGAACAAGCAGAAGAGATTGACAAAATGGTAAAAGAAATTTATAAAGAAATAGATTTAAATGAAAGAATAAAGATGACGTAAAAAACCGTCATCTTTTATTTTAGATATATTTTATAATCTTTTAGCCACATATTTATTTGTATTAGGTATGCAAAAAGTTGTGCTGAGCCCATAAGCTGTGAAAACCAGGCAGGGTCATAAGCTTTTGCATCTGTTTCTATAAGTTCTGTGATTGCTTTTTTATCTACAAGCTTTAAAAGTGGGGATCTACTGTCATCAATTATATTTTTAAGCCATTTTTTAACGGTGTTTTTAAATACTGGGTTGTGCGTTTTAGGGTAAGGACTCTTTTTTCTTTCAATTACTTCCTCTGGGATGTAACCTTTAAGAGCATATCTAAGTATTCCTTTTTCCCTTCCGTTGAGATTTTTCATTTCCCACGGTATATTCCATACATATTCTACAAGCCTGTAGTCTAAAAAAGGCACTCTTGCTTCAAAACCTGCTGCCATACTCATTCTATCCATTCTATCAAGAAGCATGGGCATAAATCTTGTTATATTAAGGTAAAACATTTCCCTCAGTCGTGCATTATATGGGTCTTCGCCACTTAGCTTTGGAACTTCATTTAAAGCTTCGTTATATTTATCATTTAGATATTCTATAGGACTTATATATTTTACAACTTCGGGCAGAAGCAATTTCATGCGTTCATTAACCATTCTTATCCATGGGAATGTATGACTTTCAATTGCTTGTTTGTTTCTAAACCATGGATAGCCTCCAAAAATCTCATCAGCACCTTCACCAGTCAACCCAACAGTATTAGTTTTTTTAACCTCCCTTAAAAATAGATATAACGATGAGTCTATATCCGCCATTCCTGGGAGGTCCCGGGCATATAGAGCTAGGGATAATGTGTCAGCAAGTTGTATATTATCAATATAAATATAATTATGATCTGTATCAAGTTTGTTTGAAACGAGTTTTACCCAGTCAGCATCTGTATTTGGCTGAAATTGGTTTGGCATAAAAAACTTATCATTATCAATATAATCAACTGAAAAAGTTTCAAGCCTTTTACCATGTTTTTTAAATTCAATGTTTGCAAAAGATGATACTGCAGTGGAATCAAGTCCGCCTGATAGTAGTGAACATAAAGGTACATCGGAAATCATTTGTTTTTTTATTGAATCTTCAAGAAGAAATCTGATTTTTTCAGCTGTTTTTTCAAGATTATCCTCATGATACATACTATTTAAAGACCAGAATTTTTTAATATTTAATCCAGAATTATTAAATACAAGGAAGTGACCTGCTTTTAGTTCATTTATATTTTCGGAAACACCATTTCCAGGAGTTCTTGAAGGCCCCATAACAAAAATTTCTGCTAAACCTTTTGAACCTATTTCTGGTTTTATATCCGGATGTGCAAATAATGCTTTTAATTCTGAACCAAAAATTAAAGACTCATTTACATAAGAATAAAACAAAGGTTTTATTCCAAGGTGATCTCGGGCAATGAAAAGTGTTTGTTTTAATTCATCCCATATAGCAAAGACAAAAATACCATTAAATTTTTTGACACAGTCAAAACCCCATTCAAAATATGAAGTTAATATTATTTCGACATCAGATCTGGTTTTAAAAGTATAACCCAAAGAAATAAGTTCTTCTTGTAATTCTGAAATATTGTATATTTCACCATTATGTACTATAACAATATTTTTATCCATATATTTTTTTGACATTGGCTGAACGCCACCATTAGGGTCTAAAACAATTAATCTTTGGTGTCCTAAAAGACAATGTTCTGACATCCAGATACCCGAACCATCAGGCCCTCTTTTTTTTAATGAGTTTTTCATATTTTCTATTATTTCGTTCTGAGGTAGTAAATTCATTTTGAAATTGCACCAACCTGTTATTCCACACATAATAATCCTCCTAAAATAAATCTATAAATAAATATATTCTACTTTTACATTTTTGATACATGTAACATTTTTCTAATGCTTTTTTAATTATAAGATGATATAATAAAAACATGAGTTTTAAGGAGGATTTAAATAAAGATGACAAAAGTATTAAAAGAGCATTATTATGAAGAAAATGACATAGTAGAGAAAATAAAAAAATTAAAATTGAAATTAAATGAGTATGATATTACACATCCTAAAGCATTAGAGATAAGCCGCGAATTAGATGAGTTGATTGTTCTTTATATGCAAAATCAAAAACAAGCAAAACACCAATGAGTGTAGTGCTTGTTTTTGTTATATATATATAATTTAAAGTTTTTTTGATGTGTGTCGATATTTATATTAACAGATAAGTAATGCTAACAAAGGATAAATTTTTGCAGGAGGTAATATTATGTTGCAAAGTATAAATTCATCTGGCAGTAACATTATTAATAATTTAAAAGATAATCTGCCTAAAATTTCACAAAATAATGATGACAGCATATTAGTAGAAGAAATAAACAGAGTAAAAGATATACTAAGTAAGCCTGTTGATGAAACTAAAATGAATGATGAGTTTAACAAATCAGATAGACGTATAAACATAAATAATAATACATATTTTGAGTTTTCCGTTCACAAACCTACTAATACAATTGTTGTAAAAATAGTTGACAGTATAACAAAAGAAGTAATTGATGAAATACCACCAGAAAAAATATTAGATTTAGTAGCAGGACTTTGGAAAATAGCAGGTTTATTTGTTGATAGAAAGATATAATAGGAGGGAAGAAGATGGATCCAATATCTATGAATAGTTTTAATACAAGCAATTTATTAAGAATTAGCGGACTGGCTTCTGGTATGGATACAGAATCGATGGTAAAACAGCTTATGAAAGCAGCAAGTATTCCTCTAGAAAGATTAAATCAGCAGAAACAGTTTTACCAATGGCAACAGGAAGATTTAAGAGATATAAATACTAAACTTTTATCATTAAGGAATAATGATGTTTTTAATCTCAGGATGCAAGGTACTTTTATGTCAAAAACTGTTTCATCTTCTAATTCATCAGTTGCAACAGCAACAGCAGGGGTAAACGCATTAAACGGAATCTACGACATTAAAGTTTCAAATCTTGCATCGGCGGCATATATGACGTCAGGGGAGCTAACAGATATTACAAATCCAGATTTAGCTCTTAATCAGTCAGGAAAAATTATTTTAAATGACACAACAATAATTATAGACAGTTCAGATTCTTTAAATTCGATAATTACTAAAATCAATAATTCTACAGCAGGAGTTAACGTAACATATGACAAAAATTTAAATAGGATATTTTTCATGTCTAAAACAACTGGAAGTGCGCAGAAAATTGATTTTAGCGGGACTGATGTCAATGGTCAAAAAATATTGAAGGATTATATGAAAATGAATGTTACATTTAGCACTGATGGTTTAAATAAAGACACAAATTTTACTGTGGGTGAAGATGCTTCATTCTTTTTAAGTAACGATAAAACTGAACTAAAAGAAAGTACAAACAATTTTTCTCTATTAGGGATGAATATTACTTTAAATAGCATTGGAACTACAACTTTGTCTGTTTCAACAGATAATGATAAAATATTTAATTCTATTAAAAGTTTTGTAGATAATTATAATGATGTTATAACACAAATTAATACAAAGTTAACACAAAAGAGATATTATGATTATCAGCCTCTTACAGATGATCAAAAGCAGGCTATGAAGGATAATGATATAAAGTTATGGGAAGAAAAAGCTCGTTCTGGTGATTTAAGCAATAACAATACATTAATGAGAGTATATTATTCATTGAGGGATATTGTAAGTTCAGTAGTTCCAGGTGTTTCAAATGGTTCTTTAAGTGCCATAGGTATAACTACAGGTTTATGGAATGAAGGAGGAAAACTCTATATTGATGAAACAAAATTAAGAAACGCAATTTCTGATAATCCACAGTATGTAAGTGATATATTTACAAAGACATCTACAACGACAGATAGTAGTGGTAAAGAAGTTATAGTATCTCAAGGAATTGCACAAAAACTATATGACAATTTAAAAATAGGCATAGACTCTATTACTCGTGAAGCAGGTTCTTCTTCTTTTCTTTATGATACAAGTTTTATTGGTGATAAAATTAAAAACTTAAATAGTAGAATTTTTGATATGCAGGATTATTTAAAAAATCTTGAAAAAAGATATTATGATCAATTTACACAATTAGAAACGTATTTGGGGAAGATGAATTCTCAAAGTGCCTGGTTAAGTCAGCAGCTAGGTTCAATGACAAAGTAAATATAAGGGGTGCAACTTATGATTAATCCTTATCAGCAGTATAAAGAAAATTCTATATTGACTTCAAGTCCAGAAGAACTTGTTTTACTTTTATATAATGGTATATTAAGATTTATAGAAGAAGCAAAAAGTGCAATAGAATTAAAAAATTATGATATTGCAAATGAGAGTATCAAAAGGGCTCAGGATATTGTAACAGAACTTATGCTTACTCTGGATATGAATTATGAAATATCAAAAAGCTTGTATAATCTTTATGATTTTATGCTAAGACGACTTATAGATGCAAATATTAAAAAGGATATTTCAATTTTAGAAGAAGTAAAAACCCTTGCAGTTGAATTAAAAGACACATGGAGTTTAGCTGTAGGCAAAGTACGTGAAAAAGTCTATGCAAAGGGTTGATTATATGGAAGATTATTTTAACAAAATGCTTAATTTAGCACATAGGAAATTGAAAGTTCTTCAAGATATTATGGATATTACAAATGAAATAAGAGACTGTCTTGATGTAAATAATTATGAATTATTAAATAAATTAATTGAAAAAAAGCAAAAATCTATAGTTGATATTGAAAAAATTGATTTAGAATTTGTCCCTCTATACAATAGATTTAAGAAACAAAATAAAATTGACAGTATTTTTGATTTAGAAAATAAAAATGTTTCTATAGATATGAAAAAATTAAAAGGGTTAATTATTGATATTAAATCTGTTTTGGATAAAATTAAAGAACAGGATGATAAAAATTTAAAAAAAATGCAGGAATCTTTAGATAAAGTTGAAACTAAAATTGAAGAGTTCTCTAAAAATAAAAATGCTTATATGGAATATATGAAATATTATACACCTGACAGCTATTTTATTGACAAACTAAAATAACAGGCTATAAAGCCTGTTATTTTAGTTTGTAAAATTGAGGAGGGACAAAATAAATAAATCATTGATATTGTTAAATAAAGTTCTGTACAAGTTTTTATATTTTAAATTTATTTACAGAATTGATTAGTCTATTAGAAAGTTCATTTAAATCTGTTGCAGCCTTTGAGATTTCTGCAATTGCACTTTTTTGTTCTTCTGCCGAAGAAGAAATTTCTTCAGTTGATGCTGCTGATTCTTCTGTTACCGCAGCAATATTTTCTATAGAATACAGCATTTCTGTTTTATTTTTAGCTATTTCTTCCATGGAGGAATTTAGATTTTTAAGTTCTGAAACGATATTTTTTACTGCATTTTGTATATTGTAAAAAGTTTTTGTAACTTTTTCTAATGCTTTATCTTGCTCTTCTATGGAAGATGTAGCTTGCACTGCTATAGAATGTGTATCATCTATGTTTTTTTGTATTTCATAAATTATATTTTCTATATTTTTCGAAGCTTCTGATGACTGATTTGCTAATTTTCTTACTTCATCTGCAACAACTGCGAAGCCTTTGCCCGCTTCACCTGCTCGTGCTGCTTCAATAGCTGCATTTAAAGAAAGTAGATTTGTCTGGTCAGCAATTGATGTTATAGTTTCAACTATTTTACCAATTTCATGAGATTTTTTCTTTAGGTAAAGTGTAGATTCTTCAACTTTATTATGCATTAAAGCAGTTAATTTTGCTTTTTCACTTAAATCTTTTATACTTTCAAGACCAAGATTTGAGGCATTAATTACAAAGTTTGTTTCTTCATTTATATTTTTTGAATTTTTAACAGTTGTATCTAGATTAAGGCTTAGATTGTTTGTTAATGATGCACTTATTTCAGCATTTTTAGCCTGTTCTTGAGCACCTTGTGCTAACTGCTCCATAGCCAAGGAAACATCTTTGGCAATATTTTCAGCTTTTTTTGAGGTAAGAGTCAAATTTTCAGAATAACTGAAAACGATATTTGCCGCATTTATAACCTCATTAATTAAGTTTTTTATACCTTCTATCATATTGTTGAAACTAAAAGCAAGTTGCCCTATCTCGTCTTTTGTAGTAATTAAGATTTTTTCTTTCATATTTCCTTTTTCAGCTTTTGCCATTATAACTTTAAGTTTTTCTAATTTTGAAGTTATACCTTTTGAAAATAAATATGCAGCAAAAAGACCTATTATAAGTGAAATAAAACTGAATAAAATAGTATAGTTTCTTATTTTAGAAGTATTATCACTAAATTCAGAATAATTCATAGTTATAAGAGCCTTCCAGCCAAAATTTTTTAAAGTTTTTACACTAGCAAATTTTTTTACAGCATTATCATTATATATTATTGAACCATCATTCATAGAAATGAGTTTTTTACCAAAAGAATGTTTAGTAATATATGTAAATAGATCTTTTTTATCTTTATCAGCTATTATTATTCCTTCTTTAGATATCAAATATATATTTCCTGTTTTTCCTATATTAATTGAAGAAATCATATTTGAAAGGGAATCCAAATTTATATCAAAAGATAAAACCCCTGCAATATCTGATGCAGGATTAGTTATAGACGTTCGTACTGCTTTTGAAACAGTAAATACAGCACCATTTGTGCCATCATTACTATAAGGGCCTGTCCAGATAACAGAATCTGGATTTGCAATAGCATTTTTATACCAGCTTTGTTCTGTAGGATCGAAATTTGGATCAAGTGGTATATCTGGAGATTGTATAATTTTTTTATCTGGAGTAGTAAAGTATATAAGAGATATTTTGCTACTTTTTGTTTTTAAGAGATTTTGAAACAAATCCTGTATATTTTTCTTTTGAATAAGAAAATCAGTTTTATCATTATTTCTTAATTCACTTGATAAAGCAAGAGTATTTATTTGGAATTCAATATCATCCTTAAAAAGTGAAATATATTTGTCAATAAGTCCAAGTGTATCCATATTAGAGATGTCTATATTATTTTTAAGCATCTGTGTAGACTTATTTACAGACATTATTCCTGTAAATGTAAGTGGAAGAATAATTATTAGGGTTATAAATAACATTAACTTTGAAAAAATATTATTTTTAAAATGTAGGAAATTAAATTTTTTAGATTTTAAAAGATTTATTTTTTTAAAATAATTCAAAGTGTTTTTAGCAAATCTGCTATTTTTCATATGTTTTCCTCCTGTTAAAATATTTTAATGCAAACGATTGTACAAAATATATTATATCACTTCTAGCTAAATTTTACAATATAATATAAGAATACTGTTTTTTAGACATTTTTCGATTGATAAAAAAATTTAAAATTTAATTGCTATTTTGGCATGTTGATGATATAATACTTCTATGATATAACAGAATGTTATATTTACCAAAAAATCAAAGTGAGGGGATTATTAGTTATGTATCAAGACAAAACATTAGTATGTAAAGACTGCGGTAAAGAGTTTATTTGGACTGCAGGCGAGCAGCAGTTTTATGCTGAAAAAGGCTTTCAAAACGAACCTGTAAGATGCAAAGAATGCAGGGATGCTAAAAAGCAAAGAAACAATCAGTTTGGTGCCAGAAGAGAGAGAAGGTCTTTTGGTATCGGCAGATAATCCCCTTCACTTTCAAGAATAAAAAGTAAAGAGGATTAAGAAAAGGACACCTAAAAGGTGTCTTTTTTATATCCAAAATTATTTCCACATTGTTAAGAATGAATTTCAAAGTTATTAACAGACTTATACACATTATCCACAGAGATATAATTAACATTATGGAAATTTGATGGTATATTTTTATGTTTAAAAAACAAAAAAGTATTGCAATTTTATGCATTAAATATTATAATTATGAAAGTGATTTTTATTGTTAAATATATATGGTTTAATTTGATTTTTTAAAATAAATTTATATTTTACAAATAAAATTTCAATATAAATTATTATATGAGGAGAGATAAAAATGAGTAAAAAGTCAATAATTGTTTTTATATTAGTCATATCTTTTATAACTTTGATTTTTTCCGGATGTTCAAATAAGAAAGTTGATGTTCTTGCAAAAGTTAAAAAATCTGGAATAATAATAATGGGCACAAATGCAGATTTTCCTCCATATGAGTTTCATAAAATTGAAAATGGAAAAGATACTATAGAAGGTTTTGACATTGATATTGCAAATGCAATAGCTAAAAAGCTTGGGGTTAAATTGCAAATAAAAGATATGGATTTTAAAGGTCTTATACCAGCACTTCAGTCTGGAAGAATAGATATGGCTATTGCAGGGATGACTCCAACTGCTGAAAGAGAAAAGAACGTAGATTTTTCCGAATTATATTATAATAGTCAACAGGTTCTTATAGTTAATGATAATAGCAATATTATAAATTTAAAAGATTTAAATGGCAAAACTGTAGCAGTGCAAATTGGAACAACATCTGCTGAAGCTGCTAAGAATATCCCAGGGGCAATTTTAAAGCAGCTAAACCGTGTAGGTGATGAATTTATGGATTTAAAAAATAATAGAGTTGATGGAATAGTTTTAGAAGATACTGTAGCAAAGGCATATCTTAAAGAATATCCAAATATGAAAATGCTTAATTTTAAAGAACTTAATACGGAGGATAATGGCGCTGCAGTGGCTGTGGCAAAAGGGAATAAAGAATTGATAAATAAAATAAATGAAGTAATTAATGAAATGAAATCAGATGGTGAATATGAAAAACTCATAGAGAAGTGGTTTAAACAGTAAAAAATAGTGGAGAATCGCTTGGGCGATTGCTCCACTTAAGTTTTCTTGAAAGGTTGTGATAAAATGCAGATAAATTTTTTTAGTATGTTCAAATATAGTGGGCTTTTTTTAAGTGGATTATTAATGACTTTAAAACTTACATTTATGGCAGTTACTATTGGAGTAATTTTAGGGCTTTTTATAGCACTTATTAAAATGTCAAATATAAAACCTTTAAGTTTTATAGGTAAAAGTTATGTTGAAATTATAAGAGGTACACCTCTTTTAGTACAGCTTCTTTTGATTTATAACGGACTTATGCAGTTTGGAATAAACGTACCGGCATTTACTGCAGGGGTTTCTGCTCTTGCACTAAATAGCGCAGGATATGTTGCTGAAATAATAAGAGCTGGAATACAAGCCGTTGATCCTGGTCAGAATGAGGCGGCCCGTTCTCTTGGGATGACACAGCAAATGGCAATGAGGTATGTGATAATTCCTCAGGCAATTAAAAACATTTTACCAGCTTTGGGCAATGAATTTATTGTAATGCTTAAAGAATCTGCCATTGTTTCTGTTATTGGTTTTGCAGACTTAACACGTCAGGCTGATATTATTCAAAGTATTACTTATAGTTATTTTGAACCATATATTGTAATAGCATTTATATATTTTATGATGACATTTATTTTTTCAAGACTTCTTGGTATATTTGAAAGGAGGTTAAGAGCAGGTGATACGCGTTGAACAAGTTTATAAGGAATTTGGAGATTTAAAAGTTTTAAAAGGGGTTAATTTAAATGTAAAAAAAGGAGAGGTAGTAGTAATTATAGGACCAAGTGGTTCTGGAAAGAGCACTTTATTAAGATGCATAAATTTACTTGAAGCTCCTACTAAAGGTAATATTTATATTGATGGTATAAAAATAAATGATAAAAGTGTAAACATAAATAAGATAAGGGAAAAAGTGGGCATGGTATTTCAACATTTTAATCTTTTTCCACATTTATTAGCAATTGATAATATAACTCTTGCACCAATAAAAGTTAAAAAGATAAGCAAGGATTATGCAAAAGAAATTGCAATAGAGCTTCTAAAAAAGGTTGGACTGGAAGATAAAAAATATGAATACCCTATAAAATTATCTGGAGGACAGAAACAAAGGTTGGCAATAGCAAGGGCTTTGGCTATGCAGCCTGAAGTTATGCTTTTTGACGAACCTACCTCTGCTTTAGATCCTGAGATGGTAAAGGAAGTTTTAAATGTAATGAAAAGTCTTGCAAATGAAGGAATGACAATGGTTGTTGTTACACATGAGATGGGTTTTGCAAAAGAAGTGGGTGATAGAGTGATTTTTATGGATGAAGGCATGATAATTGAAGAAGGAACCCCTGAAGAAATTTTTAACAATACTAAGAGTTTAAGAACAAAGGAATTTATAAGTAAGATTTTATAATTATAAATTATTTTTATCTGATAATTTTATTTTAACATATGTTGCAGGAATATTAGTTTTTATGTAGAATTATATTAGTACAGGATGAGGAAAGGAGTTTGATATTATGAACATTACAGTAAGCGGCAAGAACGGTATGATTGTAACAGATGGGTTGAAGGATGCTGTTGAAAGGAATGTAAATAAATTAAGTAAATATTTTAATGAAGATACAGAGGTTAGAACTGTTTTAAGTGTTCAGAGAAATAATCATATTGCTGAAGTAACTATTCCTTTTAAGGGTATTATATTTAGAGCAGAAGAGTCAAGTGATGATATGTATGTATCAATTGACAGAGTTGTTGATAAAATAGAAAAACAAATTTTAAAACATAAAACAAAAATCAGAAGCAAATTTGGCACTAATGAATCAATTAGATTTGAACTTCCTACAGTATATAAAGAAGTAAAAAGTGAAGATGAAGAACCATCTTTTGAAATTGTAAAAACGAAAAGATTCCCAGTAAAGCCAATGTCTGCAGAAGAAGCTATACTTCAGATGAATCTTTTAGGACACAGTTTTTTTGTATTTACAAATGCTGAAAGTGACGTAATAAATGTTGTTTATAAGAGGAAAGATGGCAAATATGGTTTGATTGAGCCAATAGAATAGATTATAGACAAAAAATTGGGGATTTAAAATATCCTCAATTTTTTTGTCTATAAAGAAGGATTTTTGCTTTTTTTATAGAATATAAACTAAGTGTGAACAATTTTTAATAGGGTGTGAAAATAATGGACGAATTAACAAATGATACAATAAATTCTATTGAAGAACTTATAAATAAGGTCAAGGGAGTGCTTTCAAACAAAGTTATTGCTAAGGATAACGAAATAAAAGAAATACATGTCTTAGCAGACAATACAAGAAATCCTAAACAAGTGGCCAGAGATGTTCAGTCTGTTATCATGGCTCAGTTTGGCATTGAGCTTAATTATAAGGTAGTAAGTGTTGCCCAGATAGATACAGGAGAAGCTTTTCAGGCGGAATTAAGGCTTATTTTTTCAAATTACTCTTTTATAAACAGCGGGCTTACAAGTGAGGCAAATGTGACATTATTGAGAGGCAATGAGATATATGAAGGCCATGCCGAAGGGCCTAACACTTCTGGCAACAAATACAGAATAATTGCCAATGCCACTTTGGATTGTGTAACTAAGATGATTTCTAAAAACCATATGTTTTTATTAGAAGATATAGATATGTTCTACATAGCAAAAAGCAGAATAGTAGTTGTGGGTGTCACTCATGCTACGAATAATATGGAAGAGCTTTTAACAGGCTCAAGTCTTATAAAAAAGGACGAGGGGGAAGCAGTTGTAAAAGCGACATTAGACGCAATAAACAGGCGAATTATGTCTTTAACTTCTTAAATTGACAGATTTAAACCCAAACCGCTTAAAATTTTAAAATAACTAATCAGCGTAGTAACGCCTGAAGCCAAAGGGCATTAAGAGCTTTTACAGTAAAGGAGGTTTTCAGGATGAATAAAGCTACACTTATAAAGGTATTATTAGCTTTAATGGCACTTGCATTAGCAGGAGGTGCAAATTTAACATGGCATTAAGCGGTTTTTTGGGTTTTTTTAAATTAAAGACAGGAGGTACATTATGTTAAACAAAAGAGTAAAAGTGTATATTGCTTTTATTATAACTTTAGGGATTTCTTTTATTATATATTCTATTATAAATATACCTGGAAATAGAATTTTAGATATAATTTTATTTGGGTTATTTGCTATTTTAGCTGAATCAATGCCAATATATATAGCAAAAGATTTTAGTGTATCTGTTGCGTTTGCAGTTGATTTAATGGCATTACTTATTTTTGGCCCATATGAAGGTTCTTTAATTGCCACTGTTGGCATGGCTGGAAGAGTGGGGAGATACTCAAATGGAAAGACATGGCATATATTTAATATGCCTTTTTACAAAACATTATTTAATATTTCTCAATTGGCTTTAAGTGTTGGCATTGGTGGATTAATATATAAATATACTGGTGGTTTTCCAGGTACTTATATATATCCTAAATATCTTTTGTCAGCAGTGGTAGCAGCAATTGTATATTATATTTTAAATACTTCAATTGTAGCGGTATTATTGTCTTTTTTAATGAATAAATCAATTGCATATGTTTTTTCAAAAGAAATTAAATGGATGATTCCAAACTTTCTTTTTCTTGCATTTTTAGGCATAGTCATGTCAGAAGCTTTTATAAGAATAGGCTATATAAGTTTTATTTTGCTTTTTGTACCTCTTTTTATGATACGATATATGTTTAAGCTTTATATGGACTCAAAGCAGTCTTATTATGATACAATAGACGTTTTAGTAAAAGCACTTGATGCAAAGGATAAATACACAGCAGGGCACTCGAAAAATGTGGAAAAATTTTCAGTAATTTTTTGCAAAGAGCTAGGTATAAGTGATTCTGAAACAGAGATGATAAGGATAGCAGCACTTTTACATGATATAGGTAAAATAGGAGTAAAAGAAGAAGTTCTTAATAAACCAGGGAAGCTTACAGATGAAGAATTAAGCATGATTAAAGAACATCCGCAGAAGGGTTATGAAATACTAAGAGATGTACCAGCTTTAAAGGATGTATCCATATGGGTAAAATATCATCACGAATGGTATGATGGCAGTGGTTATCCTGATGGTATAAAAGGTGATGAAATTCCGTTAGAATCTCAGATACTTTCTATTGCTGATGTATTTGATGCTCTTGTTTCAGACAGGCCATACCGTAAAGCATTTTCTCAGAATGAAGCATACAAAATAATAGTTGAAAATGAAGGCAAGCAGTTTAGCCCTCAAATGATAGACATATTTAAAAAAGCCTTCGAAAAAAATAAGGAGGAATTTATACATGATATTTGATTCTTTAGGTGCATCAGTTATTTATGGGAAATTAAGAAAAGGGAAAATAAGTGGTATAGCAGACATTGTAATAAAAAAACCAAGTATATTTATAGGGGCTTTTGCAATACAAATAGTTATGTTAAATTTTTATGATAAGTATGCATTTATACAAACATACAGTCCATATATACATTTTGCTGTATATGTTTTGCTTTTCATAGGCCTATGGTATAATAAAGATAATAAATATTTCAATATTATAAGCATTGGTGTTTTGCTCAATTTTATCGTAATCTTTGCAAATGGAGGGAAAATGCCTGTCTCTGTTGATGCATTGCAAAGAGGTGGTTTAAATTATCTTATTCCAAATTTAGAAGCTGGTAAAATTGCAACACATCAGGCTTTGACAAGCACAACAAGACTGAAATTTTTAGCTGATGTCCTTATTTTACCAAGACCTTATCCTCTACCTAAAGCGTTTAGTATTGGAGATCTTGTAATGGCAACAGGCACGTTTTTACTTGTAACAAATGCAATGATAAAAAAGGTGAAAAATCATGAATTCACAGGAAAGAAGAAACAGTATAGTTGATATATTGAGCAAAACTTTAGAGCCTATATCCGGTTCAGAACTTGCTAAAAAATTTAATGTTACAAGACAGATTATTGTCCAAGATGTGGCTATTTTAAGAGCGGAAGGCGTAAAAATCATATCTACACCGCAGGGTTATATAAAAGATTTTAGTACTAATGGCGGTTTTATAAAAAAGGTTTTTGCTGTCAGACATGACTATGACAGGACAGAAGAAGAATTAAACCTTATAGTTGATAATGGTGGTAAAGTATTGGATGTTATTGTAGAACATCCTTTTTATGGTGAAATAAAAGGACTTTTAATGGTTTCTTCAAGATATGAAGTAAAACAGTTTATGAGATATATAGAAAATGGGAAAACCACTTTACTTTCATCTCTTACAGAGGGAGTCCATCTTCATACTGTTGAAGCTAAAGATTTGGAAACATTGGAAAGAATACAAAAAGCTCTTAAAGAAAAAGGCTTTTTAATAGAGTAAAATTTAAAACCACTTAAAATTTAAAAAGTGGTTATTTTATTGTTGACAGATGTATATACATGTGTGTATACTATAATTATAAAATTAATATTGGAGGTTTTATTGTGAAAGCGAGAGATATTACCATAGCAGGTCTTTTAGCAGCCTTTGCAATTATTATTCCACTTGCTTTTGGAGGGGTTTTAGGTATAGTTATACCGCCATTTTCAGCAACTTTAGCTGCACATGTTCCTGTAATGCTTGCAATGCTTATAAGTCCATCAGCGGCAGTGTTTGTAGGGCTTGGCTCTGCATTTGGATTTTTAATTAAGTTGGGACCTGTTATTGCTGCAAGAGCTTCTGTTCATGCTGTTTTTGGATATGCAGGTGCTAAAATGATACAAAAAGGATACTCATTTCCGCTGGCTTTAGCGGCAACTTTACCTATTCATGTAATTTTAGAAGCACTTGTTGTTATGCTTTTTGGTTTTGATTTTTATAAAGCTTTTATAGTTGTAGGGATAGGTACTATATTTCATCATATAATAGATTCTGTAATTGCAATTGCTATTTTTTATTCATTAAATCCTATACTAAAATTAAGACCTATGTATACAAAAAATTGAATTTAAAATATATCTAATATGGCTCAGAAGCAGGATAATCTGTCTTTTGAGTTTTTTTGTTAATATTTTATGAACAAAATGTAAATTATTTATTATGTTTTCCTGGTTTTGTTGATATGTTTAAAACTTAGTGATATAATATATATTTGATTAATAATACCTTAGAAGGTGATAAAATGTTTAATATATTAGAGAAAGTTTTTGGAAATTACAGTGAAAAGGAAGTACGCAGAATTGAACCTATTGCAGAACAGGTTTTGTCATATGATGAAGCAATGTCAAAACTTACAGATGAACAGTTAAAAAGTAAAACTCAGGAATTTAAAGAAAGGCTTAAAAATGGCGAAACACTTGATGATATACTTCCTGAAGCTTTTGCTGTGGTGAGAGAAGCTTCATGGAGAACATTAAAAATGAAGCATTTTAAAGTGCAGATAATAGGTGGTATTGTACTTCATCAAGGTCGTATTGCAGAAATGAAAACTGGTGAAGGTAAAACTTTAGTTGCTACACTTCCTGCTTACTTAAATGCTTTAGAGGGGAAAGGTGTCCATATAGTAACTGTCAATGACTATCTTGCAAGAAGAGACCGTGATTGGATGGGCAGAATTTATGAATTTCTTGGATTGAGTGTTGGTGTTATTTTGCACGATATGGATCCTATGGAACGAAAAATTGCTTATGCATCTGATATAACCTATGGCACAAATAATGAATTTGGTTTTGATTATTTAAGAGACAATATGGTTATATACAAGGAAGAAATGGTCCAAAGACATTTAAATTATGCTATCGTCGATGAGGTTGACAGTATTTTAATTGATGAAGCAAGAACACCTTTAATTATTTCTGGAGTAGGCGAAAAGTCAACAGATATGTATAAGCTTGCAGACAGATTTGTTAGGACATTAAAACCTGAAGATGATTATACTGTTGATGAAAAAGCTCATGCAGTAAGTTTAACTGAAAAAGGTGTAAGTAAAGCAGAAGTTTTCTTTGGAATTAAAAATTTAGCCGATATTGATAACATGGAGATTTCTCATCATATAAATCAGGCATTAAAAGCTCATGGGATTATGAAGAGGGATATAGATTATGTTGTAAAAGATGGTGAAGTTGTCATAGTAGATGAGTTTACAGGAAGACTTATGTTTGGCAGAAGATACAGCGAAGGTCTTCATCAGGCAATAGAAGCTAAGGAAGGGGTAAAAGTAGAAAGAGAAAGTAAAACTTTAGCTACCATAACCTTCCAGAATTATTTTAGAATGTATGATAAACTTGCTGGTATGACAGGTACAGCTCAGACAGAGGAACAGGAATTTAGGGCAATATATGGCTTAGATGTTGTTGTTATTCCAACAAACAAAGAGATGATCAGGACTGATCATCATGATGTTATATATAAGACTGAAGATGCAAAATTTAATGCAGTTGTACAGGATATTTTAGAACATCATAAAAAAGGTCAACCGGTGTTAGTTGGAACGATATCAATTGAAAAATCTGAAAGATTGAGCAGTATGCTTAAAAGACTTGGCATTCCTCATCAGGTTTTAAATGCAAAATATCATGAAAAAGAAGCAGAAATAATAGCACAGGCAGGCAGAAAGGGCGCAGTAACTATAGCGACAAACATGGCTGGACGTGGTACAGATATTCTTTTGGGTGGAAATCCTGAATTTATGGCTAAAAAGAAGATGGAGGAAGAAGGCTATTCTAAAGATATTATAAATGAGGCATCAGGATATGGGCCAATATCAAATGAAGAAGTAGGTAAAGCTCGTGAAAGATATCAGAAACTTTTAGAAGAAGCAAAAAAAGAAACTGAAAAGGAACATGATGAGGTTATAAAAGTTGGCGGACTTCACATAATAGGTACAGAAAGACATGAATCAAGAAGAATAGATAATCAGTTAAGAGGACGTTCAGGGCGTCAGGGTGATCCGGGCGAATCCAGGTTCTATATTTCATTAGAAGATGATTTAATGAGACTTTTTGGTTCAGATAGAGTAAAAAACATGATGAGTTCTCTAGGGATTGAAGATGATCAACCTATAGAACATGGGATTTTAACTAAACAGATTGAACAGGCACAGAAAAAGGTTGAAGGAATAAATTTTGACACAAGAAAGCATGTTTTACAGTATGATGATGTAATGAATAAACAAAGAGAGATAATTTACAAAGAGAGAAGAAAGGTTTTAGAAGGAGAAGATTTAAGACAATATATTCTTGACATGGCCAAAAGCATAATAGAAAGAAATGTTGAGATATACACAAGTAATAGCAAATACCCTGAAGAATGGGATATAAAAGGATTACTTGAACATTTATATGAAATTTTCCTTGAAAAAGATAGTGTAGAAATAGATATAGATACAGATAGATTAGATAAAGAGGTTTTAACTGATATTATATATGAACAGGCTTTAAAACAATATGAGAAAAAAGAAGCAGAAATTGGTCCAGAACAGATGCGTGAAATTGAAAGAATTGTCTTATTGAAAGTAGTTGATACAAAGTGGATGGACCATATAGATGATATGGATCAATTAAGACAGGGGATAGGCTTAAGAGCTTATGGACAGATTGATCCTGTTATCGAATATAAGAAATTAGGCTTTGATATGTTTGAAGATTTAATAGAAAGCATACAGGAAGATACTATTAAGTTCCTTTATCATGTACAGCTTACAAAAGAAGCTCCATTAAAGAGAGAGCAGGTTGCAAAGCCTTTGACTACAAATGTTGATGCTCAAGAAAAAAAACCTATTGTAAAAGGGAAAAAAATTGGTAGAAATGATCCATGCCCCTGCGGAAGTGGCAAAAAATACAAAAATTGCTGTGGTGCTAATGTAAAGTAATTTATTAATATAAATAAATACAATTATAAAAGGAGAGATTAAATTGCTGCAAGATCATAAACTTGAAATAAATAATATGTGGGAAAATATAAAAGAAATGGGGGCTTCTCTTTGACATAGAAAATGTCAAAAGAGAAATTAATGATATAGATCAGAAGATGTCTGAGCCAGATTTCTGGAATGATTTAGAGAAATCTCAAAGTTATTCTAAGCGTCTTAAAAATCTTAAGGAACTTTTAGATGAATATAATTCTTTGGTATCCGAATGGGAAGATTTAAATGCTCTTGTAGAGCTTGGAATTGAGGAACAGGATGAATCATTGGAAGAAGAAGTAAAAAAGTCAATCTATTTGCTAAGGAACAAAATAGAAGAATTAAAAATAAAAACACTTTTAAATGGCCCTTATGATGAAAATAATGCTATTCTATCTATACATGCTGGCTCTGGTGGGACTGAGGCCCAAGATTGGGCAGAGATGCTTTTTCGCATGTATACAAGATGGGCTTCAGACAAAGGTTTTGAAGTAGAAACTCTCGATTATCTAGATGGTGATGAAGCTGGGATAAAAAGCGTTACTATTATGGTAAAAGGAGACTATGCTTATGGGTACCTAAAATCTGAGGCTGGTGTTCATAGACTAGTAAGAATTTCACCTTTTGATGCTGCAGGTCGAAGACATACATCGTTTGCTCTTGTAGAAGTATTACCTGAAATAAATGAAGATTTAGAAGTTGATATAAGGAGTGAAGATTTAAAAGTAGATACCTACAGGTCATCAGGAGCAGGAGGGCAACATGTAAACAAAACTGAATCTGCTATTAGAATTACTCATATTCCAACAGGGATAGTTGTTGCATGTCAGAGTGAAAGATCTCAGATTTCTAACAGAGAAACAGCTATGAAGATGTTAAAAGCAAAATTAATAGATTTAATGTTAAAAGAGAAAAAGGAAAAGATAGATGATTTAAAGGGCGAATATAAAGAAGCTGGCTGGGGTAACCAGATTAGATCATATGTTTTTCAGCCTTATACGCTTGTTAAAGACCATAGGACGAATTTCGAAGTCGGGAATGTTGGAGCTGTTATGGATGGAGATATAGATGGCTTTATAAATGAGTACCTTAAACAAAATTCTCAGGGGATATCATAATGGTATCCCTTTAATTATAGCTAATTATAAAAAGTGAAAGGAGCTTTGTATGAATAAAGTTTTTGAATTATTAAAAAAGGAATTTCAATTAAAAGACTTTCAAGTTGAAAACACAATAAAACTTATAGATGAAGGTAATACTATTCCTTTTATAGCAAGGTACAGAAAAGAATTTACAGGAAGTCTTTCTGATGAAGTCCTGAGAAATTTTTATGAAAGACTTATTTATTTAAGAAATCTTGAAGAAAAAAAACAAGATACTATACGACTTATTGAAGAACAAGGCAAAATGACAGAAGAAATAAAAAATAAAATAATAAATTCAGATACACTGCAAGAAGTTGAAGATATATACAGACCTTTTAGGCCTAAAAGAAGAACAAGAGCAATTATTGCTAAAGAAAAGGGGTTAGAACCTCTTGCTAAACTTATTACAGAAAGCGAAATTATTCATGGTAATATTGATGAATATGCAAAAGCTTATTTAAATGAAAAAGTTCCTTCAATTGAAGAAGCATACCAAGGAGCAATGGACATAATTGCAGAAGACATATCAGATAATGCGGATATAAGAAAATATATCAGGAGTTTTATCTGGAATAATGGACTTATAATAACACAGGTTTTAAAAACAGAAAAATCTCCTTATGAAATGTATTACGACTATAAAGAGGCTATTAAAACAATTCCTCCTCATAGAATATTAGCTATAAATAGAGCAGAAAGAGAAAAGTACATAAGTGTAAAATTAGATGTAGATAATGAAAAAATAATAAGTACATTAATAAGTTTTAATCTAAAAAAAGAAACTATTTTTTCACAATTTTATAAAAATGCTATTGTAGATTCATATAAAAGACTTATTTATCCTTCAATAGAAAGAGAAATTCGAAATTCTCTTACTGAAAAAGCTGAAGATAAAGCTATTATAATTTTTAAAGAAAATTTAAAGAGTCTGTTGCTTCAACCTCCAATTAAAGGACATGTTGTTATGGGGTTTGATCCAGCTTATAGAACAGGATGTAAAATTGCCGTTGTTGATGAAACTGGTAAGTTATTGGATACTGCTACAGTATATCCAACACCTCCCCAAAATGATATTGAAGGTGCCAAAAAAATATTGACAGATTTAATAGATAAGTATAATGTAACTCTTATTTCACTTGGTAACGGAACAGCATCAAGAGAAAGTGAAATGTTTATAGCAGAAATGTTAAAAGAATTGAATAAAAATATAAAATATGTAATTGTAAATGAAGCAGGTGCATCTGTATACTCAGCGTCAAAACTTGGTACAGAAGAATTTCCGGATATTAATGTCAGCATAAGAGGAGCAATTTCTATGGCTAGGAGGCTTCAGGATCCTCTTGCTGAGCTTGTAAAAATCGATCCAAAAGCCATAGGTGTTGGACAATATCAGCATGATGTTGACCAAAAAAGGCTTGCTGAAGCTCTAAATGGTGTTGTTGAAGATTGCGTAAACAGTGTTGGTGTAGATTTAAATACTGCATCAGTATCTCTTTTAAAATATGTATCAGGTATTAATGCTGCGATTGCAAAAAACATAGTAGAGTATCGCAATGAGGTAGGTAAATTTATAAAACGAGAACAAATAAAAAATGTTAAAAGACTTGGTGAGGCGGCTTTTACACAATCTGCTGGATTTTTAAGGATTTTAGACGGTGATAATATTCTTGATTCAACAGGAGTACATCCTGAAATGTATGATACTTTAAAGATTCTATTAAATAAGTTTGGATATGAATTAAATACTTTAAACAAAGCTATGATAAATGAGTTTGCTTTTACTATAGAAAAAGAAGGTCTTGAAAAGATTTCAAAAGAATATGGTATAGGTATACCCACATTGAAAGATATAGTCAAAGAACTTAAAAAACCCGGCAGAGATCCAAGAGAAGATCTTCCAAAACCAATTTTAAAATCAGATGTTATGACAATAAATGAACTTTATCCTGGGATGGAACTTATGGGGACAGTAAGAAATGTTATTGATTTTGGATGTTTCGTTGATATTGGAGTACATACAGATGGCCTTGTTCACATATCAGAAATGTCTGAAAATTTTATAAAACATCCTTTAGATGTTGTGTCTATTGGCGATATTATAAAAGTAAGAGTTATAAATGTAGATAAAGAAAGAAACAGGATTTCTCTTTCAATGAAATAAATTTTTAAAATATACCTCTAAAAAATGCTTTTCCTTTCGAATAATATAATGAATAATTTAAACAAAGGAGGAAAAGTAATATGAAAAAAATTATTTCTTTTATTTTAATGTTTGCTCTTGCTTTTTCAACATTTATAACAGTTTATGCAAAACCAGATTCTAAAAATCACAAGGGAAAAGCAACTATAGAAAATAAAGAAAAAGAAAGCAAAGTAAAACAGGAAGAAATAAAAACACAAAAGCAAGTAAAGGCAAAAGAAAAAGTTGAAGCTAAGGAACAAAAAGAATTTAAATCAAAGGTTAAAATTAAAGGAGTCGAAGTAAAGTTTGACGTACCACCTGTTATAAAAGATGGACATGTTCTGATTCCTGTACGTGCTATAACAAATGGTATAGGTGCTAAATTAGATTATGATAAAGATGCTAATATAGTAACAATTACAAAAGGAGATATAACTATAGTTTTTGATTTTAATACATCAAAAGTTTACGTTAATGGTAAAGAAGTTGTATTAGAAACAGAAGCAGAAATTATAAATGGACGTACCTTGGTTCCAATCCGCTTTATAT
>JBNAVY010000018.1:0-40663 GCA_049700195.1 Thermoanaerobacteraceae bacterium | reverse complement strand
TTATATACACCTTTTGGTGTTGCAGGAATAGAAACACTAGGTTATGAAATTGCTGAACAAACCAAAAAAGAAACAGGCAGGTTTCCTGATGTTGTAGTGGCAACACATGCAGGAGGAGGAAATCTTACAGGTACTGCTAGAGGATTATTGAAAGCAGGAGCTGTTAATACTAAAATTTATGGTGCAAGTGTTGATTTGTCAGGACTTCATATGGCTTCAGATATAGATTTTAATAAAAAATCATTTACTACAGGACACACAGGATTTGGGATACCTTTTGCAACTTGGCCTGACAGAGCAGATGTTCCCAGAAATGCTGCAAGGCCATTAAGATATATGGATGAATATTTTCTTGTTAAGCAAGGTGAAGTTTTTTATATGACAGAATTATTAGCTCAGTTGGAAGGTCTTGAAAGAGGACCTGCAGGTAATACTTCTTTAGCAGCAGCTTTTAGTCTTGCACAACAAATGGATAATGATCAGACAATTATAGTTCAGGAAACAGAATATACAGGAGCAGGAAAGAATCCTTCAGCACAACTAACTTTTGCAATTAAAAATGGTATAAAAATTCTAGAAGGAAATCCAGATGAAGAAATACCTGGACAAAATATTATTTTGCCTAAAAATCCTTCTTTAATTAAAGCGAGGAGAGTTGAAATTGATAATTTAAAAAAATCATATATAAGAAACTGCATCCAGCATTATGATATTCCTAATGATTCGGATATTAAGTTTTTGTCAGAAGATACAAAAAGTAAAGAGCAGTTTGTTATTAATACAATTAATGAATATAAAAATGAGGTGAAATTATGAGAAGAGAAGACGATTTCGAAACTAGAAGTAAACATCTTCAATCTATGACAGATGAACAATTAGATGCTTATTTTTGGAGTTTAGCTGAAAAAATAGTTGATCCGATGTTGGAATTAGCTTATGATCATACTTCTCCTTCAATTGAAAGATCTGTTTTACTAAGGATGGGGTTTTCAAGCATTGAAGCAAAAGAAATTGTTAACCGAGTTGAGGAAAAAGGATTGCTTTCAAAAGGTGCAGGAAATATAGTTCTCCAAGTTGCAAAAAAATCAAATATTAATTATCTTGAAGCTGGGAAAGGACTTTATGAGGGTAAATTTGCAGACTTATTAGATGAAATTGCAAAGGGAGGTATAGTTGATGAAGCTTGAAAAAGATAAAAAAATTGATATTGAAGCGCTTTTCGAAGATATAGATAAATATCAACCAAGGAGAAAAGGTTGGCATTGGCGTGAAGATGTAGGAACACATAAAATAGGTGAATATGAATATCATCAAGTTTCTAAACCTTTAAAAAATAGTATACCCCTACCTGCAGCTAAAAGTTTTGGTTATATTGATCCTCAGCCAGATTGTGTAATAACTACTGAAATAGCTTCTGGTAGATTTGAAGATGATATAAGAAGAATGCGAATGGCGGCCTGGCATGGGGCTGACCATATAATGGTTATTAGGACAGCTGGTCAGAGCCATTTTGATGGTCTAATTGAAGGGACACCAGAAGGAGTTGGAGGAGTTCCAATATCAAGAAAACAGGTAAGATTAACAAGAAAAGCATTGGATTTAATCGAAGATGAAGTTGGAAGGCCAATAAATTTCCATTCATATGTAAGTGGTATAGCTGGACCTGAAGTAGCTGTAATGTTTGCTGAAGAAGGAGTTAATGGAGCTCACCAGGATCCTCAATATAATGTTTTATACAGAAATATAAATATGATCAGATCTTTTGTTGATGCTGCTGTAGCAAAAAAAATAATGGCTGATGCTGATATACTTCAGATAGATGGTGCACACAATGCTAATGCTACTGCTAAAGAAGGGTGGAAAGTAATGCCAGAACTTATGGTACAACATGCAATAAATACTCTTTTTTCTAAAAAGATTGGCATGAAACCAGAGAATATATCTCTTTCAACAGTTCCACCTATGGCTTCACCATCACCTTCAATACGCTTAAATTTACCTTATGCTATAGCACTAAGGCAACTTTTCAAAGATTACAAGATGAGAGCACAAATGAATACTAAATATATTGAGCATGATATGAGAGAAGCAACGGTTACTCATGTTCTTGATTTATTAATTTCAAGGCTTACATCTGCAGATATTCAAAGTACTATAACACCTGATGAAGGAAGAAATGTACCATGGCATTATAATAATATAAATGCAATAAATACAGCAAAGCAAGCTTTAATAGGTATGGATGGCCTTAAAGAAATGGTTGGATTAAACTTTGAAGGAGAATTAGGTAAAAAAATCAGAGAATTAAAAATGCGAGCAATTTTATTTATGGAAGAAATTATAGAAATAGGAGGATATTTTAAAGCTGTAGAAGAAGGATTTTTTATAGATTCGGGATATTATCCTGAACGAAATGGAGATGGAATTATAAGAAAAATAAATGGGGGTATAGGTGCAGGAACAGTTTATAAAAGGGATAAAGATTATATGGCTCCTGTTTGCTCCCATTATGGGTATAACAATCTTCCTGAAGGTTTAAATAAACCTTGTGATTTAATCGATGGTTGTACATTATGCAAGCATGAAAAAATACAATTTATTGATGAACTAGATGAAAATGATAATGTAGAAAAAAGGCTCTATGAAACAGCTGAATTTAGAAAAGGTGATAAAATAAAGCCAGAAGTAGAATGGTCAGGTGATGGTGTTATTAGTATGAATCTATTTCTGCCTGTAGATGAGCGCACAGCAGAATATGCAGCGATAAAGTATGCAGAAAAGTTAGGTCTTAAAGATGTTGTTGTCCTAAGCAAAAATCCAATGCATCCATCAGAAGGAACCTATGTTGAAGTTAAAGGAAGAGTTGATTTTACAATAAATAAAAGTGAATTAGTTATACCACCTAAAATAGAAGTATTGTCTGATGAAGAAATAACAGAAGATGTAAAAAGAAAACCTTTAAAAGTTGTTGCAGCAACGGTTGGTAATGATGAACATTCTGTTGGACTACGCGAAATTTTAGATATAAAGCATGGTGGAATTGAAAAATATGGTATAGAATTTGATTATTTAGGTACTTCATGTCCTGTTGAAAAATTAGTCGATGCTGCAATAGAAGAAAATGCTGATGCTATATTATGCAGCACTATTATAACTCATAATGATGTCCATATAAGCAATATGAAGAAAATACATGATTTATGTGTAGAAAAAGGAATCAGGGATAAAATTATTCTTGTTGGTGGAGGTACTCAAATTACTAATGATATTGCAAAAAGTGCAGGCTTTGACGCTGGTTTTGGTAGAGGTGCAAAGGGTAATGATGTAGCAAGTTTCCTTGTAAAAAGAAGAAGGGAAAAAGAAAATGAAGAAAACTCTTGATGTTTTAGTTGCAGAGATAGGAAGTACAACAACAACGGTTGACGGATTTAGTTTTACAGATAAAAAACCTGTTTTTGTGGGTCAAGGTGTTTCTCCAACTACTGTATTAGATGGTGATGTAAACATTGGTCTTAGGAATGCTATAGAAGATTTAAAAGATAAAATTGGTGACTTTTCATATGGTGAACTTTTCGCATCAAGTAGTGCTGCTGGTGGCTTAAAAATGACTGTACATGGATTAGTTTATGATATGACAGTAAAAGCAGCAAAAGAAGCTGCACTTGGTGCAGGTGCAAATATAAAAATGATAACCGCTGGGAAATTGCGCAAATCTGATATAGAAAAATTAAAAGATTTAAAACCTAATATCATTCTTTTAGCAGGTGGAGTAGATTATGGAGATAGAGAGACGGCTCTTTATAATGGAGAAAAAATTGCAGAAGCAAAATTAGATGCACCATTAATTTATGCAGGTAATATTGAAAACAGAGATGAAATTTCAGAAATTTTCCAGCAGTATGGTAAGGAAATATATATTGTAGATAATGTATATCCTTCAATTGACAGTTTAAATATCGAACCTACTAGAAAACTAATACAAGCAGTATTTGAAAAACATATTGTTTCTGCACCTGGTATGCAAAGAGTAAGGGAATTAGTTACAGGAAATATAATTCCTACTCCCGGTGCTGTAATGGAATGTGCTATCAGTCTTTATGAAGAAATAGGAGATTTGATGGTTGTTGATATAGGAGGAGCTACAACTGATGTGCATTCTGTTACTGAGGGTAGTGAAGAAATACAGAAAATTTCTGTTAATCCTGAACCACTTGCTAAGAGAACTGTTGAAGGGGATCTTGGTGTATATGTTAATAGATATAACTTGTTTGAAATGTGTAAAGATGATATTAGGGGAAAATTTAAAAATGCAGATGAATTAATTGAAAATTTAAATCCAATACCTAAAACAGATATAGAAAAAGATTTTGTTTTATATTTGGCAAAAACCGCATTAAAAACAAGTGTAAAAAGACATGCAGGAAAATTAAACAGTTTTTTCGGCCCAACAGGAAGAAGTTTCTATGCTGAAGGGAAAGATTTAACAAAAATTAAATGGATAATCGGTACAGGTGGAATTTTTTCACGGCTTCAAAAAGCAGAACAGCTTTTGAAAAATATTAATGATAAAAGCAATGGAACAGAATTATATCCACGTGAAGTTGCAAAAGTGCTCATCGATAAGGAATATATAATGGCTGCCTGCGGAGTGTTATCTAAAAGATATCCTAAAGAAGCTTTAGAATTAATTAAAAACAGTTTTGGCATTTAGACTTGGAGGAGTTAAAATGTACCCTTTACTAAGAGTTGACTTAGAAAAATTACAGGAAAATTCAAAGGCTATTTCAGATTTATGTAAAAAAAGGGGTATTAGTGTTGTTGGGGTAACAAAGGTCTTTTGTGGTATACCAGAAATAGCTGAAGCAATGGCAAAGGGAGGCATAGAAATTTTTGGTGATTCTAGAATATTAAATTTAAAGAAATTGCGATTGTTGCCACAAAAGAAAATGCTTCTTAGAATACCTATGATAGATGAGGTTACTGATATAGTAAAATATGCTGATATAAGCTTAAATTCTGAAATAGATATAATAAAAAGATTATCAGATGAGGCATTAAAACTTGATAAAGTTCATGATATTATATTGATGGTTGATATGGGAGATTTAAGAGAAGGTGTATTGCCTAAAGATGTTAAAAATATTGTTGCTGATATATTAAAACTAAAGGGGGTTAATTTAATAGGGATAGGTACTAATCTTACATGTTATGGATCAGTTATACCTACACCAGATATATTAGAAGAACTTATATCTATAAAAGATGAAATAAATAAAGAATTCAGAGTTAATTTAGAAATAGTATCAGGAGGTAATTCGAGCAGTTTGTACCTTGTTCAGAATGGCCTTATACCTTTTGGAATTAACCAGTTAAGAATAGGCGAAGCAATAGTTCTTGGGAGAGAAACTGCTTTTGGAGATAGAATTCCTCATACTTATGATGATATTTTTACTTTAGAAGCTCAAATAGTTGAATTAAAAGAAAAACCTTCTTTACCAAAAGGGATATTAGGTATGGATGCTTTTGGCAGGAGGCAAACTTATATTGACAGAGGTATAATGAAAAGAGCTATTCTAGCTATAGGCCATCAAGATGTTGATATAGATGATCTTATACCTATAGACAAAAATATTGAATTAATAGGTTCTAGCAGTGATCATTTAATTGTTAATCTAACAAATACATTTAACGAATATAAAGTTGGAGATATTATCAGATTTAAATTAAAATATGGAGGGATTTTATCCTTATCAACATCGGAATATGTAAATAAAATTTTTAATAAGGCATAAATTGCCTTATTTTTATTATGTAAAATAATTTTTTGTTGTTATAATATACGTATAAAATATTAATGGGAGGTTTTCTTATGATAAATGGATTAGGTCATATAGCGATTAAAGTTAAGGATATTGAAAGAAGTATAGATTTTTACTGCAATAAACTTGGATTAAAAGAAGCTTTTAGATTAAATGATGAAAACGGACAATTAATGCTTGTATATATAAAAGTTGCCGAAATGCAATTTATAGAGCTTTTCCCAAACGGAAAGGATAATATAACTGATGATAATTTATCAGGTTTTAAACATATTTGTTTGCATGTAGACGATATTTTTTCAACATTAAAAGAGCTTGAAAATAAAGGTGTGACAATTGATAAACAGCCTAAAATGGGATTAGATGGAAACTATCAATATTGGATAAAGGATTCAGATGGTAATCTTATAGAGTTGATGCAGATTATGCCAGATTCGCTTCAAGCTAAATCAGATATGTAAAAGGTCATATTGACAATTTAATATTAAAATGCTATTCTTTCATTTGTAAATCCTATCTGTATAGTAGGAATTAGGAGTGTGGTCAAATGAAATTGTCTACAAAAGGAAGATATGGAATACAAGCCATGTTTGAATTGGCACTATATTATGGAGAAGGCCCTATTTCCTTAAAAACTATTGCTGAAAATGAAGGGTTATCAGAACATTATCTTGAGCAATTAATAGCATTACTTAGAAGAGCTGACCTTGTAAAAAGTGTTAGAGGTTCACAAGGAGGTTATATGTTATCTTCATCTCCACATAATATTACTATAGGTCAGGTTATACGAACCCTTGAAGGTTCTTTAGCTCCCGCTGATTGTGTTTTAGAAGATAATCCTTTTAAATGTAGTAGAGCCAGCAGATGTCCTACTAAAGTAATATTGGAAAAGATACGCGATAGTATAAATAAAGTAGTAGATTCAATAACACTTCAAGATATGGTTGAAGACTACAAAAAATCAAATAAAAAAACTAATTTTAAATAATGTATTTATACCTTGAGGAGGATCAAATAAATTAAATGAAAAATAAAAAAAGAGTTTTAGTTGGAATGAGTGGAGGAGTAGATAGTTCTGTAGCTGCTTATTTATTAAAAGAACAAGGATATGAAGTCATTGGTATTACATTGAAGCTGTTTGGTGACAAAAACTGTCAAATTATCGACGATAATTCGGAACGTGATTTTAAAGCATCACGAGATGCAAAAAAAGTCGCCGATTTACTTGGAATAGAATTTAAAGAAATAAATTTGGAGAATGCTTTTAAAAATAAAGTAATAGATTATTTTGTTGAAGAATATTTACAAGGTAGGACCCCAAATCCTTGTATAGTATGTAATAAATATATAAAATTTGGTGAATTGATGAAAATAGCTTTTGATTTAGAAGCAGATTATATCGCTACAGGACATTATGCAAATATTGAGTTTGATAGAATTTTAGAGAAATATGTTTTAAAAAAAGCTTTAGATCTTTCAAAAGATCAGACATATGCCCTATATAATCTCAAACAGGATCAACTTGCTAATATAATATTTCCTTTAGGTAATTACAAAAAAGAGGAAATAAGGACAATTGCAAAAAAATTAGCACTACCTGTAGCATCAAAACCTGACAGTCAAGAAATATGTTTTATAAGTGATAATAATTATGGAAAATATATAGAAGAAAACACAAAGGGAAATATACTTCCTGGTGAATTTCGTGATATAAAAGGTAAGTTACTTGGTTATCATAAAGGTATAATATATTATACTATAGGTCAGCGCAGAGGATTAGGTATTTCAGCTGATAAACCACTTTATGTAGTTGATATAAACCCTGAGGATAATGTTGTTGTTGTTGGATATGGTGAAGATGTTTTAGATGATGAGCTTATTTCTTATAATAATAATTTAATTTTTTTAGACAAACTTGACAGTGAAATGAGAATTAAAGCAAAAATTAGATATAATGCAGTAGAACAAGATGCAGTTATTAAGCCATATAAAAATGATGGTATTATTGTAAAATTTGATAAGCCGCAAAGAGCAATTACTCCGGGACAATCTGTTGTTTTCTATGATAAGGATATTGTTATTGGTGGTGGAGTTATTGATAAAATAAAAAAATAATAATTTTATATATTACATTATTATATATCTATAAAATTTATTTTTTTATAAACTATAATGCACTAAAGTGCATTTTTTTTTACTTTAATGGGGAAAATACTAAAAACAAAGTTATATTAACAAAGTATAAATTTTTATAAGTTTAATTTAAAGCAAATAAAATTAAAGGAGGTTACTTTATGGGTAATGACAAATATATAAAAGGTTTTTTAGCAGGAATAGCTGCATCTATATATATGCTTCCTAAAATTAATACCAAAAAAAATAAAACAATGATTCAAAGAAGTTTAGCAAGGCTAATAAAAGTAGTTAACAAGATATGATTTTCTTGAGGCTGGTAATATGGTTAATCTTCAAAAAAAGTATTTGATTTATGGTTTATATATAATATTAAGTTTATTTTTTGCCTATACAATAAGAAACTACTGGAACAATATAAAGGAAATTTTAACGCCATTTATAGTTTCAGGCTTATTAGCATATGTTTTAAGCCCTTTTGTTAAATATTTTAAATCAAAAGGGCTTTCATTAAATATTTCTATTTTTATAGTACTTTTTATAATTTTTGTTTTTATAATTATTATATTAGTTTACATAATACCATTATTGTTAAGTGAGGTCCTGAATCTTTTTAAAATACTACCATTTTATATAAATGAATTAGATTTTTTTTTAAAAAAAATAAAACTTGAGTATCTATCTTATCTACCTCCGCAAATTGAAGACATATTAAATAAAAATATATACAAACTTAATAAATTATTATCTTTAAAGTTTGATGAGATTTTTGCTAGTACATTGTCTTTTTCAAAAAATATTTTTGATCTTTTTTTAATACCAATTATAACTTTTTATATTTTAAAGGATAAAAAAATGTTTGAATCAGAAATATTTATTATTTTATCCGAAAAAAATAAGCAAAAAATTATAATTATATTAAAAGATATAAATCTTATTTTGAGTAAATATATCAGAGGTCAGCTATACATATCTTTCTTTGTAGGCGTTTTTACAACATTGGGTTTTCTGATTATAAAAGTAAAATATGCATTACTAATAGGCATTTTTGCAGGCGTACTAAACATTATTCCATATTTAGGCCCTATAATAGGGATTATACCTGCTGTACTTTTAGGTATGATTGATTCTGTTTATAAAGGATTTTTAGCTTTTATCGTATTTATTACTGTTCAACAAATTGAAAATGCATTTGTAACTCCTAAAATAATCAGTGATAGTGTTGGTCTACATCCATTAACAATAATATTATCTTTAATTGCAGGTGAAGAGTTTTTTGGATTATGGGGGCTTTTGCTAGCTGTTCCAATTGTAGCATCAATTAAAATTATACTAAAAGATTTATTTATTGATATATAGCAATTATTGACTTGATAAAAGCAATCTTGTATAATAAAGAAAAAATAAAGGGCAAATTCCCGTCCTTTTTAGGACGGTTTTATTGTATGCAGGAGGAGGATTTTTATGGATAAACTCGGTATGAATGAAATACGAGAAAAATTTTTAAGTTTTTTTGAAAGTAAAGGACATTTGAGATTGCCAAGCTTTTCTCTAATACCTAAAAATGACAAGAGTTTACTTTTAATTAATGCTGGTATGGCTCCGTTAAAACCATATTTTACAGGTAAAGAAGTACCTCCAAGTCCAAGAGTTACTACTTGTCAAAGATGTATAAGGACGCCTGATATTGAGAGAGTAGGTAAAACAGCAAGACATGGCACCTTTTTCGAAATGCTCGGTAATTTTTCTTTTGGTGACTATTTTAAAAAGGAAGCTATATCTTGGGCATGGGAGTTTGTAACAGAAGTTTTAAAGTTACCTGAAGATAGACTTTGGGTAACTATATATGAAAAAGATGATGAAGCATTTGAAATTTGGAATAAAATAGTAGGTTTACCACCCGAAAGAATAGTTAGAATGGGTAAAGAAGATAACTTCTGGGAGATTGGTACAGGACCATGTGGACCATGTTCTGAAATCTATTTTGACAGAGGAGAAGATAAAGGCTGCGGCAAACCAACCTGCAAAGTAGGTTGTGAGTGTGATAGATATATAGAGTTTTGGAATCTTGTTTTTACACAATATGATAAAGATGAAGAAGGAAATTATAACCCGCTCCCTAAACCAAATATCGATACCGGTATGGGGCTTGAAAGAATAGCTACAATCATGCAGGAAGTTGACAGCATTTTTGATGTTGACGTAATAAGTGGCATTATAGATTTCGTTGCTTTTATAGCTAATGTAGAATATGGAAAAGACAAAAAAACAGATGTGTCTTTAAGAGTGATTACTGATCATATAAGAGGAGTTACTTTTATGGTTTCTGATGGCATTTTGCCTTCAAATGAAGGGAGAGGCTATGTTTTAAGGCGTATATTAAGAAGAGCTGCAAGACATGGAAAATTAATAGGGTTAAATGATGCGTTTTTATATAAAGTTGTTGATATAGTTGTTGAACATTATGGTGCTGCATATCCTGAGATTATTGAACGAAAAGATTACATTAAAAAAATAATAAAACTTGAAGAAGAAAGATTTAAAGAAACAATAGATCAAGGGCTTAATATTTTAGAGGAATATATAAAAAATTTAAAAGAACAGAGTAAAACAGAACTTTCTGGTGATGTAGCATTTAAACTTCATGATACATATGGTTTTCCTCTTGATTTGACGAAGGAAATTTTACAAGAAGCAGGTATGACAGTTGATGAAAAAGGTTATGAAAGTGAACTCAATATACAAAGGGAAAGGGCAAGAAAAAGCAGGAAAGAAGATAATACTCTATGGGAAAAAGATATTTATGCTGATTTAAAAGATATAAAAACAGATTTTGTGGGTTATGAAAAAAATGAAACTTTTGCAAAAGTTGTTGCTATAATAAAGGAAGATGAAATAGTCGGCGAGGCTGAGGAGGGAGATGAAGTAAATATAATTCTAGATGTTACTCCTTTTTATGCAGAGAGCGGTGGTCAAATAGGAGATACTGGAGTAATTGAGAATACAAATGTTTTAATAGAAATAAAAGATTGCAAAAAAGTAAGTGGTAATAAATTTATTCATGTTGGCAAAATTAAAAAAGGAAAAATAATGATTGAAGATAAAGTAAAAGCTGTTATAGATGTTGAAAGAAGAATGAATATAGCTAGAAATCATACAGCTACACATCTTTTGCATAAGGCTTTAAAGGAGGTGCTTGGTGAACATGTTCATCAAGCAGGATCATTGGTTGCAGACGAAAGACTGAGATTTGATTTTGCTCACTATCAATCTGTTACACAAGAAGAATTAAAAAGAATAGAAGATAGAGTAAATGAAAATATATACAAAAATTTATTAGTAAATATTAAAGAAATGTCCTACGAAGATGCTTTAAAAGAAGGCGCAACAGCTTTATTTACTGAAAAATATAAAGATACAGTTAGAGTAGTAGAAATAGGGGATTATAGCAAAGAATTATGTGGGGGAACCCATGTTAAAAATACAAATGAAATAGGACTTTTTAAAATTGTTTCTGAAAGTGCTACAGGTGCTGGTATCAGACGTATTGAAGCTGTTACGGGGATATATGGATTAAAATATTTTAATGAAAAAGAAGAAATATTAAAACAAATTACTGATACTTTAAAAGTTTCTGAAAAGGATGTTGTAGCAAAGGCTGAAAACATAAATAAACTTTTAAAAGAAAAAGAGATGGAATTAGATGATTTAAAATCGCAAATTGCTTTATATGTTGCTGAATATTTAATAAAATCAGCTATTGATGTTGATGGAATAAAATTTTTAGCTTCAAAACTTGATGGTTATGATATAGAAAGTTTGAAAGTTATGGGAGATACACTTAAAAGTAAGCTCCAATCAGCGGTTGTAATACTTGCTTCTTCGGATCATGATAAAATAAATTTTATAGGCATGGCGACAAAAGATACTATAATTAAAGGTGTAAATATGGGTAATTTAGTAAAAGAAATTTGTAAAATAGCTGGTGGAAATGGTGGGGGAAGGCCGGATATTGCTCAAGGTACCGGAAAAGAAATAAATAAAATAAATGATGCATTAAACAGTTCTTTGGATTTATTTAAAAATCAATTAAAAAAATAGTAAAATTGTTGACTATATGTTGTAACTTAAGCTATTATATAGATATAGTTTAAGAACAACATATCAGTGAGGTGATATTTATGATAAATAAAAACAATGAAACTGTAAAATTTAACATCGAAAATGAAGGGAAAACAGCTAAAGAAGTTTTAGTAGAAGTTTATGATGCATTATCAGAAAAAGGCTATAATCCTATAAATCAGATAGTAGGTTATATTCTATCAGGAGATCCTACATATATCACAAGCCATAAAAATGCAAGAAGCCTTATAAGAAAAATAGAACGAGATGAACTTGTAGAAGAACTTTTGAAAAGTTATTTGTCAAAATAAGTTTAAACCTCACACTAAGATGTGTGAGGTTTTTTTAAGGAGAGGTTTATTTGAGAATAATGGGTTTGGATATAGGAAGTAAGACAATTGGAGTTGCAATTAGCGATCCTTTTGGTATGATTGCTCAAGGTTTAAAAACAATAAATCGAACAACAGAAGATGGCGATTTCGAACAAATACAAAATATAATAAAAGAATATGCAGTCGAAAAAATTGTTGCTGGATTTCCTAAAAATATGAATGGAACAATTGGACCTCAAGGTGAAAAAGTTATAAAATTTGTTAAGCGATTAGAAAGTAAAACAAATTTACCTGTAGTTATGTGGGATGAAAGGTTAACAACAGTTGAAGCAAACAGAATGCTTATAGAAAAAGCTGATGTAAGTCGTTCAAAAAGGAAAAAGGTTATAGACAAATTAGCTGCTGTTTTAATTTTGCAAAGTTATTTGGATTCAAATTTTAATAAATAATTTTTGGAAGTAACTTGACAGGTAATTTTATGTATTATACAATTACATTATCTTGATATAAGAATAGAGGTGATACAGTGGATCCAGAAATAATTCAGTTAGTTGACGAGAATGGGCAGGAAGTAGATTTTGAATTGGTGGCTTCATTTGAGCTTGATGAAACAAGATATGCAGTTGTTGTCCCTGTTGAGGGAGAAGGAGAAGACGCTTATATTTTAAAAGTGGATCAAGACGAAAATGGTGAAGACATTTTTGTAGGTATTGAAGATGAGGAAGAATTTAATGATGTAGTAGAAGCATATAATGAACTTATGGAAGAGTATTATGAAGATGGAGAAGACGAGTAAAATATAAAAGATATACCTTCGTGGTATATCTTAATTTATTAAACATATATTTCCAAGGAAATATATGTTTAATAAATTAAGATATTAATATCAATTGATAACAACATTTAGTTTTATATAGCTATTTAATTACTATAAATCTTGACAAATGAGAATGTATAGACTAAACTTAATCTAGTAAAGAAGTAATTATTTTGGTGGTGAAATTATAATGGCTAATATAGAAGATTTTAAAGAAAAACTAAAATCAAAAGGATATAAACTTACAACTCAAAGACGTGTTATACTTGATGTAATGGCTGAAAACAAAGAAAAACATCTTTCTTCAGAAGAAATATATGATCTTGTAAAAGTTAAATACCCTGAAATAGGACTTGCGACAGTTTATAGAACTCTGCAACTATTTGAGGAACTTGATATAATTTACAAACTGAATTTTGATGATGGAAGGAGCAGATATGAGCTTCATCATGATGAGATACATCATCATCATCATTTGATATGTCTTAAATGCGGTAATGTTATTGAAATGGAAGGAGATCTTTTGGAAAATTTAGAAGAAGCTATCGAGACAACAAAAGATTTCAAAATTATAGACCATAATGTAAAATTTTTTGGTTATTGTAGTAAATGTAGAAATGATAAAAATTAACTATTGAAAAGTTTATTCAAGATATAATTTACAATAATATCTTGAACTATTAAGATAAATCAATTATAATTGTATTAATTAGTGTGGAGTACGGGTAAGTTTTTGTATTCTCAGGGTAAAATATATAATAATAAATAAATTTGAAAGGAGAAAATTATTTGGCAAATAAAGCTAAACTTAAAATTATACCATTGGGAGGACTAAACGAGATCGGCAAGAATATGACTGTTTTCGAGTACGGAAATGACATTATAGTTGTTGATTGCGGGCTCGCTTTTCCTGATGATGAAATGTTGGGGATAGATTTGGTTATTCCTGATATTTCATATTTATTAAAAAATCGCGATAAAGTAAGAGCTATTGTTTTAACTCATGGACATGAAGATCATATAGGAGCACTTCCCTATGTTCTAAAACAACTAAATGTTCCGGTTTATGGAACACGTTTGACCTTGGGACTTGTTGAAAACAAGTTAAAAGAGCATGGCATTTTAAAAGATTGTAAGCTTATAACTGTAAAACCAAGAGAAACAGTAGAACTAGGACAATTTAAGGTTGAATTTATAAGAACTTCTCATAGTATAGCGGATTCAGCAGCACTTGCTATACACACCCCAGTAGGCGTAGTTTTTCATTCTGGTGATTTTAAAATTGATTTTACGCCTATAGGAGGTGAAATAGCTGATTTTCATAGATTTGCTGAACTTGGAGAGCGCGGTGTTCTTGTAATGTTATGTGATAGTACTAATATCGAAAGACCCGGCTATACTATGTCTGAAAGAACTGTAGGAGATACCTTTGATGGTCTTTTTAGAAAGGCCGAAAATCGTATTATTGTTGCAACCTTTGCATCTAATATACACAGAGTTCAACAAATAATAGATTTAGCACATAAGTATGGAAGAAAGGTTTCTATATCGGGCAGAAGTATGTTAAATGTTGTTAATGTGGCATCAGAATTAGGATATTTAACTATACCTGACGGGATTTTGATAGACATAGACGAAGCAAACAAGCTTACTTATGATAAAGTTGTTATTATAACAACTGGAAGTCAGGGAGAACCAATGTCTGCCTTAACAAGAATGGCTTCATCTGAGCATAGAAAAGTTGAAATTGTTCCTGGTGATACTGTTATAATATCTGCATCTGCTATACCAGGAAATGAAAAATTGATTTCAAGAGTTATAAACCAATTGTTTAAAAAAGGTGCAGATGTAATCTATGAAACTTTAGCTGATGTTCATGTATCAGGCCATGCATGCCAAGAAGAAATTAAATTGCTTCACACACTAATAAAACCACAATTTTTTATTCCCGTACATGGAGAATACAGGCATTTAAAACAGCATGCAAATCTTGCACAAAGTCTTGGCATGCCACCGGAAAATATTTTTATAGCTGATAATGGAACAGTTTTAGAATTTACTAAAAATAGCGGAAGAATTGCTGGAACAGTTACTGCTGGGAAAGTATTAGTTGATGGATTAGGAGTTGGAGATGTTGGCAATATAGTTTTACGTGATAGAAAACACCTCTCACAAGATGGACTTTTGGTTGTGGTAGTAACTATATCAAAAGAAAATAGTACTGTTATAGCAGGTCCTGATATAATATCAAGGGGTTTTGTATATGTAAGAGAATCCGAAAACCTTATGGAGGAAGCTAGGACTGTAGTTAGAGAAGTTTTAAATCAATGTAAAAAAGATGAAATTACAGAATGGGCTTCAATTAAATCAATGATTAAAGAGAGTTTAAATAGTTTCCTTTACGAAAAAACAAAAAGAAATCCTATGATTTTGCCTATAATTATGGAAATTTGATCAGGAGGATTGTCAGATGAATATTTATGATAAGGCTTATGAACTTTCAAATGCTATAAAACAATTACCAGAATATATTTCATTTAAAAATGCATATAGAATTCTAAATGCAAATGAACAAAATAAAAAGATGCTTGAAGATTTTAGAAAAAAACAATTAGAGTTACAAGCTAAAGAAATATCAGGGGAAAAAGTTTCTGAACAAGAGAAAGAAACGTTGCAAAAACTCTGGGAAGTTTTAAATCTTAATCCTGAATTAAGAGAATACCTTTCATCAGAATATAATATTTCTAAAATATTAGATGATATAATGAAAATAATAATGGAAGCAGTGGAAATAGATGACTAAACAAAAAACATTATACATTGTAAAAGCAGGAATAATTGCAGCAATATATTTTGTATTAACTTGGGTTTTTGGTGCAATTTCATATGGACCTATTCAATTTAGAGTATCAGAAGCTTTAGTAATTTTACCTATGTTAGAACCTGCTGCTGTTCCTGGTCTTTTTATAGGCTGTCTTTTTGCAAATTTAGGTAGTCCTTTCGGGATTGTAGATATTTTAGGGGGAAGTTTTGTCACATTGATAGCAGCATATTTTACTTCAAAAACAAAAGTGTTTTATAAAGGGATAATTCCTCCTATAGTTTTAAATGGGATATTAGTTTCAATTTGGGTAAGCAGATTTACTGGTATACCATACTTAATTTCGGTTGTTTATATTTCTTTAAGTGAAGCATTAGTAACAAGTATTTTGGGGTATATAATTTTTATTATTTATAAAAAGGCAAAAGAAACATATTCTATATAAACGAGTGAGTTAATGCTCACTTGTTTTTATTTATAATTAATTATATAATTTATTTATACAAAATTAAGGGGAGAATACAATGAATAATGTCGAATATAAAAGAAAAAATAAAATAATACCAATTATTATAGCTGTAATATTTTTTATATTCTCCGCTTTAATATACTATAATAGTCTATTTAAACCATTAAGTGCAAATAAAAATACACCAGATAAGGTCATTGAAATACCTCCTGGGAGTTCTGCAAATAATATTGCTGAAATTTTATATTCTAAAGGTCTTATTAAAAATGAATGGTTTTTTCTATTAAGAGTAAAAGCTTTAAATACTGAAGGTAAAATGCAGGCGGGTAAATATCTTTTAAGTGCTAACATGACTACGGATCAGATAATTAAAAAAATTGCTTTAGGTAAAGCTCAGATTGATACAGTTAAATTTACTGTTCCTGAAGGCTTTACTGTTAAGGATATTGCAAATAAGCTTGATATTATGGGTTTAGCTGATAAAAATACATTTTTAAAAGAAGTACAGGAAGGTAATTTTAATTATGATTTTTTAAAAGGAATACCAAAAGATAGACCAGAAAGATTAGAAGGATATTTGTTTCCTGATACGTACAATATTATTGTAGGTGCAACTGATAAAGACATTATAAATATGATGCTTTCACGTTTTCAACAAATATATGATGAAGATATAAAGCCAAATTCGAAAAACGTTAATATGACACCTGATCAAATTATTATTATAGCATCTATGATTGAAAAAGAAGCTGTAGTTGATAAAGATAGAGCCATGATTGCAGGTGTTATTTATAACAGACTTAAGAAGAATATGAAGCTTCAAATTGATGCAACAGTTGAATATGCACTTGGAAAACATAAAGATAAAATTTTATATAAAGATTTAGAAGTTGATTCCTTATATAATACTTATAAATATCCTGGCTTACCTATAGGACCTATTTGTAATCCTGGATTAAAATCAATTAATGCAGCATTAAATCCAGTAAAACATGATTATTATTACTATGTTGCTAAAGAAGACGGTTCACATATATTTTCGAAAACTTATGATGAACATTTGAAAGCACAAAAATCAATAAATACTAAATAATTTTTGAAAGGGAAAAACCATGAATTATTCATCTTTAGATTCAAATTTTATCAGAAAAATAAGTTCTGATTTTAATTATCCTTTAAAAGATATTAAAGAATTTGCTGATAGTATGTATATACCAATTATCAAACCTGAAGTGGCATCTTTTTTGAATTTTATTATAAAATTAAAAAAACCCAAAAATATACTAGAAATTGGAACAGCTATTGGTTTTTCTGCTATAATAATGGCTAATGCCTATGAAATATCTAATATTATTACAATAGAAAAAGATATTGAAAGAGCTGAAATAGCAAAAGATAATTTCAAAAAAGCCGGTTTATCTAAAAGAATTGAGCTTATTTGCGGTGATGCAAATGACGTATTACCAAATTTAAATAAAAAATATGATCTTATTTTTATTGATGCTTCAAAAGGCCATTATAAAGAATTTTATCAAAAATCTATGAGAATCTTAAATAATGGTGGTTTATTTATTTGTGATAATATTTTATATAAGGGTTATGTTGTTAGTGAAAAAAATGTAAAGCATAAAAGAAGAACAATTGTATATAGGATGAGGGAATTTATAGAAACTTTAAAATCAGACAATTCGCTCATAACTACGATTGTGCCTTTAGGTGATGGTTTGTCTTTAAGCATTAAGGAGGAAAAATAATGGTAGAACTTTTGGCACCCGTTGGAGATTTAGAAAGATTGAAAACTGCAATACTTTACGGTGCAGATGCGGTTTATTTTGGAAATAAAGATTTTGGATTAAGAGCAACTGTTGGAATGTCTTTAGATGATATGAAAGAAGCTGTTGACTTTGTAAAAAAATATAACAAAAAAGCCTATGTAACTATAAATATATTTCCACATAATTTGGATTTAAAAAAACTACCCGATTATGTAGAAACTTTAAAAAATCTAGGTATAGATGCTTTTATAGTTTCAGATCCAGGGGTTTTTTCTATTATAAAGGAGATAGCTCCAAATATTGATATTCATATTAGTACTCAAGCAAATAATGTTAATTATAAGAGTGCTTTATTCTGGCATAATCTTGGAGCTAAGAGGATAATTCTAGCAAGAGAGTTATCATTAAAAGAAATAAAGGAAATAAGAGATAATACTCCGGAGACTTTAGAGTTAGAAGCTTTTGTTCATGGTGCGATGTGTATTTCTTATTCAGGTAGATGCCTTTTAAGCAATTATTTGACTGGAAGGGATGCAAATAAAGGAGAGTGCACTCAGCCATGCAGATGGAATTATTATCTTGTGGAAGAAAAAAGGCCGGGTGAATATATGCCCATATTTGAAGATAAACATGGGACTTATATAATGAACTCAAAAGATCTTTGCATGATTGAGCATATACCGGAACTTATAAAGGCAGGAATTACAAGTTTAAAAATAGAAGGTAGAAATAAAAGTGCTTATTATGTTGGTGTAGTAACTAAAGCGTATAGAAAAGCAATTGATGATTATTTAGAAAAAAATGATAAATATATTTTTGATAAAAATTTATATGATGAAGTTATAAAAGTAAGTAATAGAAGTTTTACAACAGGATTTTATTTTCACAAACCTGGGCCTGATGCTCAAAATTACACTTCCTCATCATATATAAGAACACATGATTTTATTGGCATGGTAAAAGATTATGATAATAAAACAGGGGTTGCCTTAATTGAACAAAGAAACAGGTTTGAATTAGGTGATGAAATAGAAATAATTGGTCCTAAAGTACAATTCAACCAAGTAATTGAGAGGATGTGGGATATTGATGGAAATATGCTTGATTTTGCTCCACATCCTAAAATGCTTGTAAAAATACCTGTAAGATATCCAGTTAAGGAATTTTATATGCTTAGAAGAAAAATTAAATAGCAGGTTGTTTTAAAAGACTCCTTTTGGGAATAATAAAATTATTCATTGAAAGGAGTCTTAATTATGAAAGAATCAAATATAAGAATAATGATTTTAAAAATAGTTTTATCATTATTCATTATTTTTCTTTTTACAAGATTATTTTATATACAAATAATTAAGGGTGAAGAATATTCAAAAAAAGCAGTAGAGCAAAAGTTAAGGAGCTTTGCAATTGGAGAAAAAAGAGGTGATATTTATGATAGAAATATGATACCAATTACTGATAGAGAATCAAAAAGTTATATTTATGCAATACCAGAAATTATTTTTGATAAAAGTTATGCTGCTCAATTAATAGGTAATTACACTGATATACCATATCAGAAAATATATAAAGATTTAAATTCTTCTAAAAAGTATCTAAAATATGTTATAAAAAAACAAGATAAAAATCATCTGCCTGGGGGTGTTTTTATCTTGACCATGCCTGAAAGATATACATCAAAATCATTAGCAAGACATATAGTAGGTTATGTAGGAGAAAAAAACATGGGTTTAGAAGAATATTTTAATAGTGTGTTGAGTAACAAACAACAAGAAAATATAGCCGTATTTACAAATGGAAATAATGACTATATGCAAGGATTAGGTATAAGAATAGTTGGTAACAATCAAAATCCTTACAGTGTGAAAACTACATTGGATTATCATATACAAAAAGCTGTAGAAAATATTTTAGATGAAAATCATATAAATGGTGCAGCAGTAGTTTTAGATATTAAATCAGGTGATATTCTTGCCATGGCAAGTCGTCCTAATTTTGATCAAAATAATATAGCTGATTATATAAATAGTTCAAATGAGGAATTTGTCAATAAGGCTACTTCGCAATATCCACCAGGGTCTATATTTAAAATAATTACAGCTTCTGCTGCAATAGAGAATAATAAAGTAAAGGCAGATGATTTATTTGATTGCAGTGGGAGCTACAGTATAAATGGTGTTGTATTTCATGATTACAAAGGAGAAAGCCATGGGCTTGTTGATATAAAAAAGGGATTTGCTGTGTCATGTAATACAACTTTTATAAGAATTGGAGAATTGACAGGTGGAGAAAATATTTTAGATATGGCCAAAAAATTTGGTTTAACAACCTATGATAATAATTTACCAATACAGCAGCAATTAGGGATGCTGCCTAAAATTGAAGATACATATGGAGCTGGAATTGGAAATCTTTCAATAGGTCAGGGTGATGTAATGCTATCACCTCTTCAGGCAGCAGATATTGTAGCTACAATAGCAAATGATGGTATCAGAAATGTACCTAATCTGATAAAAGGTATCGTAGATGAAAGAGGAAATCAGATACAAAATCTTTATAATAAAAATTCATACAGAGTTATATCTCAAAATACTTCAAACATAATAAAGGAAATGATGAGAGAAGTTGTTACAGAAGGTACAGGCAAAAGAGCTGAAACAAAGTACAAAAGTGCAGGGAAAACAGGCTCAGCAGAAGTTAGTAAACAACAGAATATATATCATGCTTGGTTTGTAGGTTTTGTACCCTACCAAAATCCTAAATATGCAATTTCTGTTTTTGTAAAAAATGGTGATACAGGAGGGACTATAGCTGCCCCAATATTTAAAAAAATTGCTGAAGAAATAATGAAATATTAATTGTACTTGCACCAATCTGAATAAGGTTCATATAATAAATATGTGAAACTTTAATGGGGGGTGTATTTGATGTTGGAAGCTATAATTACTCTTGCTGCCGTTATTATAAAAGAAATTTTAAGTTTTGGGTATTTAACTAATACAAATTCCTTTCCACAGCCATTAACTCCAGAAGAAGAAAAAAAATATCTTGAAATGTATAAAAAAGGTGATGAAGAAGCCAGAAATATACTTATAGAAAGAAATTTAAGACTTGTGGCTCATGTTGTAAAAAAATATGGAAGCACAGGTAAAGATATAGATGATTTAATATCAATAGGTACAATAGGACTGATAAAAGCTATATCTACTTTTGATATTTCTAAAGGTACTCACTTAGCAACATATGCAGCAAGATGTATAGACAATGAAATATTAATGTCAATACGTTCAGAAAAGAAAATAAAAGCGGAAGTTTCCCTTCAAGACCCCATAGGAGTTGATAAAGAGGGCAATGAAATATCTTTGATTGATGTTTTAGGGACAGAACAAGATGAAGTGTCAGATAAAGTAGAAAAAAGGCTCCAAGTTAATAAATTATATAATAAAATTAATAGTGTTTTAAAAAATAGAGAAAAAATGATTATTGAAATGAGATATGGATTAAATAACGGACATAGTAAAACACAAAGAGAAATTGCAAAACTTCTAGGTATTTCACGTTCTTATGTATCCCGTATAGAAAAAAAAGCTTTGAATAAACTTTTTAAAGAATTAACAATGTAAATAATACTTTAAAATATTTTTAATTTTTACAACAAATAAAAACATGCTGTATTGACAGTTTGTTTTTATTTGTTGTATAATTTTATCTAAATGAGGTGAATATATGTATCAAAAATTAATTCCAGATTTGTTTGCTGATACAATATATGACATAGATATAGAATATTTAAAAAAGAAGGGTATACATAATTTAGTAATTGATATTGATAATACAATTGTGCCAAAGAAAATAAAATTTCCTGATAAAAAAGCAATAGAATGGTTTAAATATCTAAAAACGAATGGTTTTAAAATATGCTTAATTTCAAACAATACAAAAAGAAGAGTAAATGAATTTAGAATATATATAGAAGTTCCAGCTATATCATGGGCCGCAAAACCAAGAAAAGGCGCATTTAAAAAAGCTTTACGTATTTTAGATGCAAAACCTAACGAAACAGCTCTTATAGGAGATCAGATTTTTACAGACATTCTTGGTGGTAGGAGAACAGGTTTATTCACAATATTAGTAAAACCAATTTCAAAAGAAGAGTTTGGCTGGACAAAATTTGTCAGAAAAGCAGAAAGACACATATTAAAGAGGATGAAAGAAAATGAAGGTTGATTCTAATACAGTTTTATATGGATTAATCGGACATCCAGTCTCACATAGCATATCGCCACTAATACATAATTTATCTTTTGAATATTTTAATATAAATTCTATTTATACTGTTTTTGATGTAACCCCCGAAAATTTAGAAAATGCAGTAAAGGGTTTAAAATCACTTGGAATAAAAGGTATTAATGTGACTGTACCACATAAAGAAAATGTTATTAAATATCTGGATTACATATCTGAAGAAGCAAAATTAATTGGAGCAGTTAACACAATTATAAACAGTGATGGTATATTAAAAGGTTATAATACTGATTATATGGGATTTTTAGAATCAATTTCAGAAAATAATGAGGTGTTAAAAGAAAGAGATATATTATTAATAGGTGCCGGAGGTGCTGCAAAGGCAATTTTAATAGCACTTGCAAAAAATGATGTAAATTCTATTACAATTTTAAATCGGGATGTACAAAAGGCAGAAGTTTTGGCAAAAACTTTAGAAAAAGATTTTAACCTTAAAATAGAAGTTTATCCTTTGCAAGATGCTGAAAAATTAAATAACATAGATATGATAATAAATGCAACCAGTGTTGGCATGGCGCCAGATTTTGAAAAATCACCAGTAAGTGAAAATGTCGTCAAAAAAGCAAATTTTGTTTATGATGTTATATATAATCCTGAAAAAACAATTTTACTAAAATACGCTGAACGTAACAATATTAAATATCAAAATGGATTTTCTATGGTTATTAATCAAGCATATCATTCGTTCAAACTTTGGACAGGAAAAAATTTTGATAAAAATCTGGTATATAAGCATATACAGAAGTAAAGCAAATAATTTAATAAATAATAGTGAAAGTAGATGAAATGAAGATAAACTTGGGCACTTTATGCTTCATAGATACAGTAGTGCAACCGGCATATGTCGGCTATTGTTTTTTTAGGGAGGAATTGTTATGGCAAAAAAAAGACTAGGAGAGCTACTGGTTGAAGTAGGTTTAATTACTGAAGACCAGTTAAAAAATGCCATAAAACTGCAGGCCAAAAAAGGTGAAAAATTAGGAAGAATTCTTGTCGAAGAAGGCTATACGACAGAGGAACAGATTCTTGAAGTGTTAGAATTTCAATTAGGTATACCACATATAGATTTGGATAAATTTTATGTAGATTTTGATGTTGCAAAACTAATTCCAGAATTTATAGCTAAAAGATATACGGCAATACCAATAAAAAAAGATAGTAGCGGTATACTTGTTGCAATGGCTGATCCTTTAAATATATTTGCAATAGATGATATAAAACTAATAACAAAACAGGATATAAAACCTTTAATTGCTTCAGAAAAAAGTATTTTAAAGATCATTGATAAGGTTTATGGTAAGGCGCAGGCTGAGAAAGCCGTTCAGGATTTTAAAAATCAAATTACATATGAAGATATAAATAAGACACAAATAATTGAAAATGAAACTGAAGAAGAAGTTAATAGTGCACCAGCAGTAAGACTTGTGAATTCTATTATTGAACAGGCGATTAAAGGTCGAGCATCAGATATTCATATTGAGCCGACAGAAAAAGATTTGAGAATAAGATTTAGAATTGATGGACAACTAAATGAAGCTATGAGAGTAATAAAAAGTACACAAGGTCCTGTAGTTACCCGTATTAAAATCATGTCAAATATGAATATTGCAGAAAGGCGCCTTCCTCAGGATGGAAGAATTGAATTTGTTTCTGCGGGGAGAAATATTGATATAAGAGTTTCATCTCTTCCAACTGTATTTGGAGAAAAACTTGTTTTGAGGCTATTAGATAAAGAAGGATTTATTTTCTCAAAAGAACAGTTAGGATTTGATAGTAAAGATATAGAGATTTTTGACAAAATGATAAAAAGACCAAATGGAATTGTACTTTTGACAGGGCCGACAGGTAGTGGCAAAACTACAACTCTTTATGCAATGTTAAAAGAACTTAATAAACCTAATATAAATATTGTTACTGTAGAAGATCCAGTTGAATATTCTTTAGAGGGTATAAATCAAGTTCAAGTAAACGAAAAAGCAGGACTTACTTTTGCATCAGCTTTAAGGTCTATATTAAGGCAAGATCCTGATGTTATTATGATTGGAGAAATAAGAGATTCCCAAACAGCAGAAATAGCAATAAGGTCTGCTATTACAGGGCATCTTGTTTTATCAACACTTCACACAAATGATGCTCCTGGTGCTATTACACGTCTTATTGATATGGGAATAGAGCCCTATTTGGTTTCATCATCTGTTTCTGGAGTTATAGCACAAAGATTGGCTAGAAAAATATGTGATAATTGCAAAATAAGTTATAAAGCATCTGAAAAAGAAAAACAGCTTTTGGGCCTTGATGAAAAAGAAGATGTTACTTTATACAAGGGAAGAGGATGTGCTGTTTGTAATAAGACTGGATATAAAGGAAGACTTCCGCTTTATGAAATGATGGTAGTAAACTCTTCCATCAAAGAACTTATTAATAGAAAATCCTCATCAGATGTTTTGGGTAAATATGCTGTACAGAATGGAATGATAACATTAAGAGAAAGAGCTAAAAAAATTGTTTTAGAAGGCAACACAACAATTGATGAAATGTTAAGATTAACTTATGAGGAATGATAAAATGAATATGAGTATTTCAGAACTATTAAATTTAGTTGTAGAAAAAAAAGCTTCAGATCTACATATAACCGTTGGAGTTCCACCAGTATTAAGAATAAATGGTTACTTACAAAAAATTGATGACAAACCTTTAAATCCATCTCAAACTGAAGAATTTGCAAAAGATATTCTTTCCAGCGAACAAATTGAAAAGCTAAAAGAAAATGGAGATATTGATTTATCTTATTCTGTAAAAGGTCTTGGAAGATTTAGAATAAATATTTACAAACAAAGAGGTACATATAGTCTTGCTATTAGGTCAGTTGCTCTTAATATACCTACAATTGAGGAATTAGGGCTTCCTAATCTTTTAAAAGATCTGTCTAAAAAAACCAGAGGTCTTATTTTAGTTACTGGCCCGACAGGTAGTGGTAAATCGACTACACTTGCTTCAATAGTTGATATAATAAACTCTGAAAGGACATGTCATATTCTTACATTAGAAGATCCAATAGAATATCTGCATAAACACAAAAAAAGTATAGTAAATCAAAGAGAAATCGGCCATGATGCTGTATCTTATGCTTCTGCCTTAAGAGCCGCTCTAAGAGAAGACCCTGATGTAATACTTGTAGGAGAAATGAGAGATTTAGAAACAATTCAGATTGCTATTACTGCTGCAGAAACAGGGCATCTTGTCTTATCTACTCTTCATACAATAGGTGCTGCTAAAACAATTGATAGAATAATAGATGTTTTTCCTCCACATCAGCAACAGCAGATTAAAATTCAGCTTTCAAATGTATTAGAAGGTATAATATCACAGCAGCTTATACCTAAAAAAGATAATAGCGGTAGAGTAGTTGCAGTTGAATTAATGATTGCAACACCAGCTATTAGAAACTTGATAAGAGAGGGAAAAACTTTTCAGATACAATCTGCAATACAAACAGGGAATAAATTTGGGATGATAACAATGGATATGTCTTTATCTATGCTGTTAAAACGTGGTTTAATATCTATGGAGGATGCACTTACATATTCTGTAGATCAAGAAAATTTTTCACGAATTATATAGGAGTGGTTTTATGGCTTTGTATAAATACAAAGTAAAGAATATGTCTGGTGAACTTTTAACAGGCAGTCTAGAAAAAGATTCAAAAGCACAATGTATTGATGAATTGAAAAGCAAAAATTACTTTATCATAGATTTAAAAGAAGAAATTATAAAGCAAGATGTTTTAGACTTTTCTTCTTTTAAAAAGGTAAAGATTAAAGATATAGCTGTTTTTTGCAGAGAGTTTTCAACCCTTATAAATGCGGGGCTTCCTATAGTATCATCTTTAGCTACAATTAAAGAACAGACAGAAAATAAGAAGTTTAAAAAAGCATTAAATCAAATATATGAAGATGTACAAAAAGGTGGTACTCTTTCTGATTCAATGAGAAGACACAGTGATATTTTCCCTCCTTTACTGTTTAATATGGTAGAAGCAGGTGAAGTTAGTGGTACTCTTGATAAAGTAATGAATGATCTATCTGACCATTTTGAAAAAGAAAATGAATTAAATCAGAAAGTAAAATCAGCCCTTACATATCCTGCGATTGTTACAATAGTCGCTATTTTTGTTGTTATATTTTTAATCACAAATGTATTGCCGATTTTTATAGGAATGTTTAAAGATGCAGGTGCGCAACTGCCGCTGCCAACGATTATACTTTTGACTATAAGTTATTATTTGACAAGGTACTGGTATTTATTTATCGGAGTTATTTTATTAATTATATATGTTTTTATAAAAATATTAAATACTAAAAGGGGCAAATTTTTTTATGACAAACTTGTTTTAAATATACCAGTATTTGGACCTTTAAACAGAAAAATTATAACAACAAGGTTTACTCGTACTCTTGCTGCACTTATAAATGCAGGAATACCCCTTATAAAATCTATGGAGGTTATTGAAAAAGTTGTTGGAAATACATTTGTAGCAGAAGGTTTAAGAAATGCCCAAGATGATATAAAAAAGGGTATGGCTCTATCTGAACCTTTAAAGAGTTTAAATATATTTCCACCGATGGTGATACAGATGATAAATATTGGCGAAAATTCAGGCTCTTTAGATAAAATATTAAGTAAAACAGCTGATTTTTATGACAGTGAAGTTGATACATCAGTTTCTCAGATGACTACACTTTTGGAGCCTTTAATAATTGTAGTTTTGGCAGTAGTAGTAGGATTCATAATTATTTCTATAATTATGCCTATATTTCAGATATACAATTTTGTTAGCAATTAATTTTGGGAAAGGGGGTGAAAAAATGGCATGGTTTGTAAAAGCATTAAATAAAGACGAAAGAGGTTTTACATTAATTGAATTAATAGTAGTTATTGCAATCTTAGGTGTACTGGCAGCAATTGCGGTTCCTCAATTTACAGGTACATTATCAAATGCTAAAGAAAAAGCTGATGATGCCAGTTTAAAAATCTTACAGGATGCTGTAAATAGGTATTACTATGATAACAATGAAACATATCCCACTACATTAAATGATCTTAAGGGTAAATATATAGATGAGATACCGACACCTCAGGAAAAAGATTATGTATTTAGTTATGATAGCAAAACTGGGAAAGTATCATTAACAAAATCGACATCAACACAATAGTAAGATTAAAAAATTAAATAATTTTGGGCACATATGTGCCCTTTACAATCTTTTTTTAGGAGGAAGATATGAAAATAATTTTATATATTTTAATTTTTGTATTAGGTACAATAATAGGAAGCTTTTTAAATGTTTTAATACATAGAGTACCAAGAAAGGAATCTATAGTATATCCTCCTTCACACTGTCCTGTTTGTGGTCATGAACTTTCCAGTATTGATTTAATGCCAATAATAAGTTATATTTTATTAAGAGGAAGATGCAGATACTGCAAAGAAAAAATATCTGCTGTGTATCCAATTGTTGAGGCAGTTACAGGAATAATATTTTTATTGATTTATATAAAATTTGGGCTAAATTTAAAGGCTGTTTCTTATTTATTTTTAGGTTGTATTTTAATTGCAATAAGTTTTATTGATGTGAAGCATAAAATTATACCAAATAAATTAATAGTTACAGGATTAATTGGAGGATTAATATTTAGAATTTTAATGTATAATTATGGCTATATAGATTACTTACTTGGTTTGGCTCTTGGCGGTGGTATTCTCCTTATTATTTCATTGATTTCTGGCGGTGAGATGGGAGGAGGAGATATAAAACTTATGGCATTAATTGGATTGTTTGTTGGGTGGAAACTTACACTTTTAATATTGTTTTTATCTGTTTTATTTGGTGCATTAGGTGGAATGATTTTAATTGCTATAAAAATAAAGGGAAGAAAAGATTATATGCCATTTGCTCCATATATAGCTTTTTCATATTTTATTTCTATTATGTATGGTTATGAGATATTAAATTTTTATATTAAACTCATAAGAGGATAGATGATTATGGATGAAGATGGATTTACCTTAATAGAACTTATAGTTATTTTAGCAGTTTTATCAGTTTTGCTTATTATAATATTTCCTTCTTCAGATTTATTAAATCCAGAAAAATCATCTTTAAGACTTAATATTACAGCTAAAGAAGTTGTAAATGATCTAAGGTATATTCAGCAAAAAAGTATATTAGATCCAAATAGAGAAACTTTGTATTTTGAAATTTTTCCTGATAATAAAGGATATTATATTAAAACATACAATGAAGACGAATGTATTAAAATCAAAGAATTACCAAAAGGGATTATCATAGAAAAAAATAACAATAAAAAAGATAGTATAAAAAATAAAGAGATAATAAAGTTTAGTGAAACAGGTACACCTTTTCCAGGAGGACTTACTATTACACTAAAAAACAGTTTAAAAGAAATAAAAATAACACTTGTTCCTTCTACAGGGCGTATTATGTTAAAAGGTGATTACTAAGGGGGTAATTTAATGAGTCATTTAAAAAACGACAAGGGAATGACTTTAATAGAAGTAATTGTTGCTATTGCAATATTTGCTATAGCTGCTATACCCCTATTAGGTATTTTTAGCAATAGTGTTATAAGTTCACAAGATTCAAGAATAAAAACAAAAGAAGCATTAATTGCTCAATCTATTATAGAAAATATAAAAGCAGGAAATATAATGTCTAACAGTGATTTAGAAAAATTCCCCATTCCCGATGGTTTTAATATAATAATCTCTGAGCCTCTAGACTTAGGGAATGATTTAATGGAATATCATATTAAAGTATTTAAAATTAACTCTAAGCTGCCTTCTTATGATATATATGCTCTTGCACCATCTTCACAAATAACATTATATACTCCTAAGTTACCACCAAATGAAGGAAATAGCAGTGAAAATAATAGCCAAAACCTTATTGATTATTTTATAAATTTAATTAAAATTATAGTAATAGCTACATGGACTAGTTTATTTTTGGTTTATGTTATATATAAACTTGGTTGGAATAATAACGTTAAAAATATTATTACAGATATTGGCAATATGGTTATAAATTATATTAGAAATGGCATAACAAAATTAAAGATAATAGGCGAAAAAGCAGCACAGATATCAAATATAAATATTCCATGGTGGTTAAAATGGTGGTAAAAAAAGAAGATGGTTTTACTCTTATAGAACTTATTGTTACTTTAGCAATAATAGGAATTGTATTTAGTATATACTCTTCTTTATATTATTCAGGTTATAAATCCTTTACATCTACACAAAAAAATGTTGATATAGAACAAAATGTCCGTTATGCTATGAATTATATTGTATCTTTGTTAGAGAAAGGTTATGATAGTATTGAAATTATTGATAATGGTCATGGCATTAAGATAGATGGTACTGAAATCAAATTAAATGAAGCAAAACATGTATTATATAAAGACAAAAATACAGGACATGAATTGGCAGTCAAAATTTATGGTTTTAATTTAGATATAAACAAAAATGTTTTAAGAATACAAATTATTGGACAAAGTGATGATAAAGGTTCTAACAGGTTTTCACTTTCTACAGATTTTTATTTAAGGAAGTGATTTTATGTCAAATGAAAAAGGTTCTGCATTAATTTTTACACTAATTATAATTTTGCTTCTTACTGTATTAAGTGCAGCTGTATTAGAAGTGACAATAATGAATTATAAAGTATCACAATCATATGAAGATTCTTTTTTAGCAAAATACTCTGCAGAAGCTGGTTTAGAAAAAGTAAAAAGCGAGTTTACTATTTCTCTTTCAGATGCTTATGGGAAAAACGATAAAGGTAACGGGAAAGGTCAATTTTGGTTAAATATAATTACGAATAAACATGGGACAAAAATACAATATAAAAAGAATGCTAGTAGTTTAATTGATATATCTGCTTTAAATATACCTATTGATCAATGGATAAAACTCGGTAATTTAGGTCAGGAATATAAAATTGATGATATACAGATAACTACTCCAGATCCTTCTGTTTTTGAAACCCCAGGTGAAAAAATGCTGGTATATACTTTTAGAATATTAACTGAAGGCAAATATAAAAGGATTACACGATATGGTTATGCTGAAATTAATTATAGTGTCAATGTTTTAATAGAAAAACAAGGCAATAGTGCTAATACAAAAGCCTATTTAAATAGTAATTATCCACAATTGCCACCTGTTGTTGAAAAATGGGCAATATATAAAGAACCGCAAGTAATAGAGTAATATAAAAGGAGATGGTCTTAATGTATTTAAAAAATTATATGGAAGATGCTGTTGATGAAATGCTTGACAAGGTTTTGAAAGATATGGATGTTTGTAAATGTGACAGATGTAGGATGGACATTAAAGCACTGGCGCTTAATAATCTGCCGCCGAAATATGTTGTTACTGAACAAGGTGAATTGTTTGTAAAGACAAATGAATTGGTCAGGCAATTTGAAGTAGATATTATAAAAGCAATTACTATGGCTGCTATTAAAGTAAATAATAACAGAAGGCATTAGGAGGACGAAATGCTAGGTATTGAAATAGGAAACTTTAATATAAAACTGATTGAAACTAATAAAAAGGGAGATTTTAATAGAATTAAAAAAAATCAAAGAACACCAGTTAATTCTATATATAATGGAAAAATTTCTGATGTGAATTCAATAGCTGATGATATTAAGAATTTATTAAAGAAAAATAATATTAAAGATAAAACAATCTGCTTTACAATTTCTAGCTCTCATAATATAATTAGAGAAATAAAACTACCTAAAATGAAAGAAGAAGAAATAAGAACTGCATTATCTTACGAAGTTGAACAATATATACCTGATATCAGCCAATATGTTTATGATTACAGGTTTTTAGGGGATTCTTCAGATGGAGATAATTTTGTAAGAGTAATGATTGCAGCATCACCTAAAGATATAATATATGATTATGTAAAGCTTTCAGAGCTTTTGAAACTGAACATTGAAGCAATCGATGTTTATAGCAATAGTCTGTTTAAGGCATTTAAAAAACTTGTTAATTTAGATGGGACAGTAGTAATAGTTGATATTGGTTCTAACCTTACTAATTTAACTGTTTTTGAAAATAAATCTTTTATTTTCAGCAGGCCAATTGATTTTGGAGGTAATGAATTCACATTTAAAATAGTAAATGAATTAAATATAGATTTTGATAAAGCTGAAGAATATAAATTACAAAAAAATATTTTACTGTCAGATGATGAGCATATATTAAATCTGAAAAAAGAGTTTGAGAATTCTTTAGATAACTTAATTGCAGAATTAAGCAGGATATTTGATTTTTATTCTTCTTTATATCATAAAGCAATTGAAAAAGTCTATCTGATAGGAGGAACATCCAAGCTCTTTGGTATAAAGGAATATTTAGAAGCTTTTTTTAAAATTCCTATTATAATTCCAGATAATCAGGAATATATATATTTTTTACCTGCATATGGATGTGTTTTGAGGGGGGAATAATTTGAAGGATATAAATCTCATACCATCAGAATTAAAATACAAAAAAATAATGAAAAGGAAACGCATTTTAAAAATCATATTTGGAATTGTTACATTTACTATTTTACTTGGAATGTTTTTGTATCCTTTGTCTTATAAAAACAATCTTCAAAACCAATATATTTTATTGAATTCAAGAATAGATAAACTTAAAGCTACAACTAACTTAGATAAAAAAATCCGTGAAGCAGTAAATCTTTATAATGAAAAAAAAGATTTTATAGAGAAGGAACAAATAAATAAAACAGATGCAGTTAAAATATTAAAAGATATTTCTTTTAATATTCCAGAAAAAGTTTCAATTAAATCTATAAATTATAAAAAAGAATATATGGATATTTCAGGTGAGGCTGTTTCTGAAAGTTATATTGCAGATTTTATGTTTGATTTGAGAAATTTGGATTATATAAAGGATATAAGACTTATATCTATAAATGAAAACGAAAATGGTCTTTTGATATATAATATTAAAGTATTTTTTAAGGTGGTATCATAAATGATATTAACTAAAAGAGAAAAAATCTTAATATACATTGGAATTATAATTGTTTTTTTAGGAATATATTATAATTTTTTTTTAATACCACAACTTGCTCAAATAAAAGATTTAAAGTTAGAAATAGGGCTAAGACAAGCCGAATATAAAAGCATAAAGCTTCTTAATGATAGTAGTCTAAATGAAAATTTTAAAAATCTTGAAAATAAATTAAAGGTTTTGAATTTACAGTTTCCTGATGAAATTGATATTGAACCCTTTCTTTTAAATATAGAAAATATTTTAAGTGTATCAGGGGCAAAACTTAAAAATTTAAATTTTGAGGATTTTTCGAATACAGAAGATACAAAACAACAAGTTAATAATAATGAAAAGTATGTAAAAACACCTGTCAATATTGTTGTAGAAGGTGATTATAATAGTATTTTTATATTTATTGACCAATTACAAAATTTAAAACGTTTATTAAATATTCAAAGCTTTACAATTGAACAAAACAATCCTAATAATCTTAATTTAAAAATAAGTATATACATATATTCTATAAAAAACTCTGGAACTTCTGGTTTTGATTTAAAATATCCAAAGGGGAAAAGTAATCCTTTTGAACCTCTTTTTAAAAATTCTTCTGCATCAAGTCATAATTCTTTAGGACCTGAGAATTCATCTGCATCTAATAATTCTTCAGGAGTTGATGTTAATAAAATAATTCAAGAAACTTTAAATAAAACATTGGAGAATATAACAAAAACTCCTATGAATTCTACATCACCCTAAAAGGAGGTTTTTATGAAAAACATCATATTAACAGGATTTATGGCAACAGGTAAAAGCACTGTTGGAAGAAGAGTTGCTTCAATAATGAATTTTGGATTTATAGATACTGATAGTATTATAGAAAAAATCTCTGGTATGAATATACCAGAGATTTTCGAAAAAAGAGGAGAAAAATATTTTAGATCAATAGAAAAAATTGCGGTTAAAAGGGCTTCAAGGCTTAAAAATCATGTAATATCTACAGGTGGAGGTGTTGTATTATCTCCATCAAATATTGTATGGTTGAGAAGAAATGGTATTATTATATTATTAAAAGCGAGACCTGAAATTATACTTAGAAATTTAGGAGAAAATAAAAATAGACCTCTTCTTTTTGAAAATAATCCAGAGAATAAAATAAAAGAACTTCTTGTAAACAGAGAAAAATATTATAATTTTTCTGATTATAAAATCGACGTATCAGATATGAGTATTGAAGAAGCAGTTTCAGCAGTTATTGAAGTATATCGTAATTATTTGAAAGGATGATTTTATTGGGAATTAAATTTGGTCCAGCAGGAAATTCAGATTTATTTTATAAACAAGGATATAAAAATTCTGTTCAAATGCCAGAATGGCTTCATAATTTAGGCCTTGATGCTTATGAATATTCTTTTAGTAGAGGTATAAAAATCAAAGAAGAATCTGCTGTATTACTAAAAGAAAATGCAGAAAAATTTAATATAACAATAACTATACATGCACCATATTATATAAATTTAGCTTCAACTGACAAAGAAAAAGTTGAAAATTCAAAGAATTATCTTATTCAAAGTGTTATAATGGGTAATCTTATGGGCGCAAAAAGGGTTACATTTCACCCCGGTTCTTCAATGTCAGATACAAGATCAAATGCTTTAAAAAGAGTTAAAGTTTTATTAAAAGAAATAATAGACGAATTAGAAGAATCTGGTTATTCTCACATTTCTCTTTGTCCTGAAACAATGGGAAAACAAAACCAACTTGGTACATTGGAAGAAGTTATGGAACTTTGTCAAATAAACGAAAATTTAATACCTACTATAGATTTTGGGCATTTACATGCAAGAGATTTAGGAAGGTTTAAAACAATTCAAGATTATGAAGAAGTTTTAGATATTATTGAAAAATCTTTAGGTGTAAAAAGAGCTAAAAATATCCATGTTCATTTTAGTAGAATTGAATTTACTGAAAAAGGTGAAAAAAAACATTGGACTCTTGCAGATGAACAGTATGGGCCAGAGTTTTTACCTTTGGCAAAGTTATTTTTTATAAGAAATATAGAACCAATTGTCATATGTGAATCGCGAGGTACAATGGCTGAAGATGCAGTAAAATTAAAAGAAATTTATTTAAATATTGCAAAAAGGAAGTTGGTGTTATGAGAATAGTAATAAAAGTTGGGACAAGCACTTTAACATATGAAAATGGTAAATTAAACCTAGAAATAATGGAAAAACTAGTAAGGCAAATTGCTAATTTATCAAATAAAGGTGATCAAGTAATTTTAGTAACTTCTGGAGCAATTGGTGCAGGAATGGGTAAACTAAATATAAAAGAAAAACCTAAGACTATACCAGAAAAACAATCTTTAGCAGCTATAGGTCAAGGGCTGTTAATTGAAATATATGAGAAATTTTTTAATGAATATGGTAAAACAACTGCTCAAATCCTTCTCACAAGAGATGATTTCAGCGAAAGAAGCAGATATTTAAACATTAGCAATGCGCTTTACAATTTGTTTAAACTAGGTGTAATTCCAATAATAAATGAAAATGATACTGTTACTGTTGATGAAATTAAAATAGGAGATAACGATTCTTTGGGGGCACTTGTTGCAAGCCTTGTAGAAGCAGATTTACTTGTAATTTTAACTGATATAGATGGATTATACAACAAAAACCCTAAACAATATCATGATGCAAAAATAATAAACGAAATCAGTGAATTTTCTGATGATTTGTTTGATATAGCTGGTGGTGCAGGTACAAAAAGAGGTACTGGAGGTATGTTTACAAAGATGCAAGCAGCTAAAATTTGCTGGAATTCAGGAGTAAAAATGGTTATAGCAAATGGGAAAACTGATAATATTCTCAACAAAATTACTAAAGGAGAAAAGGTTGGTACAACCTTTTTACCAATGAAAAATCCAATAAATAGCAGAAAAATATGGATAGCATTTAATGCACGTATTAATGGCCTTTTATTTGTTGACGAAGGAGCAGTAAAAGCGATTACAAAAAACGGCAAAAGTCTTTTACCTGGTGGCATAATTAAGTCTGAAGGCGATTATAATATTGGGGATTGTGTTGCTTTATTTGATGAAGAAAACCGAGAATTTGCAAGAGGGTTAATCAATTATTCCTCAAAAGATATTGAAAAAATAAAAGGTTCAAAAACTCATGATATTGAAAAAATATTGGGTTTTAAATATTATGATGAAGTTATACATAGAGATAACCTAGTAATATTAAAAAGGAGAGATTTAAATGGAAGTAGAAAATAAAGCTTCAGAAGCAAAAAGAGCATCAAAAATTTTATCTATTTTAAATGAGGAAATAAAAAATCTGGCTTTGGTAAATATGGCAGATGCACTTATTAATAACATACCAGATATAATAAAAGCTAATGAAAAAGATGTTTCAAATGCAAAAAAAAGAAATATAAAAGAATCACTAATTGATCGATTAAAACTTGATGAAAAACGTATAATTAGTATGGCTACCGGTTTAAGAGAAATATCAGCATTGCAAGATCCTGTTGGAGAATTGGAAGGCATGATAAAAAGACCGAATGGGCTTCTTATTGGTAAAATGCGTGTACCAATAGGTGTAATTGGTATAATATACGAATCAAGGCCTAATGTTACTGCTGATGCTATTGGACTTTGCATAAAATCGGGAAATTCAGTAGTTTTAAGAGGAGGTAGTGATGCTATTAATTCAAATATTGCAATTGCATCTGTATTATCAAATGCGGCATATAAATCTGGGATACCTGGAGGAGCTATAAATTTAATTGAAAATACAGATAGAAATGAAGTTAATATTATGATGAAATTAAATGGGCAAATTGATCTGATAATTCCTAGAGGAGGCTCAGATCTAATTAATAATGTCATAAAAAATTCAACAGTTCCTGTTATAGAAACAGGAGTTGGGAATTGTCATATTTTCATAGATAAATCAGCAAAATTGAAATCGGCTACTGAAATTGTTATAAATGCAAAAGTTCAGCGTCCTGGTGTTTGCAATGCTGTTGAAACAGTTCTAATTCATAAAGATATTGCAAACACTATATTACCAGACTTAGTAGAAAAGTTAATTTCATACGGTGTAGAAGTAAGGGGATGTGAAAAGACAAAATCTATATGTCCTGATGTAAAAATAGCACAAGAAAGCGATTGGGAAACTGAATTTCTAGATTTAATATTAGCAGTTAAGGTTGTTGAAAATTTTGATGAAGCACTAATTCATATTGATAAATATTCTACGGGACACTCAGAAAGTATAATTACTGAAGATTATAATAATGCTTTGAGATTTTTAAAAAGTGTTGATTCTGCTGCAGTATATGTAAATGCATCAACAAGATTTACAGACGGTAGTGAATTTGGCTTTGGAGCAGAAATAGGAATAAGTACTCAGAAGATTCATGCCAGAGGTCCTATGGGTTTGAAGGAACTTACTACATATAAATATGTTATACTTGGTAGTGGACAAATTAGGAAATAAGGAGTACTATATTAAGTGGGGTGATATAGTTGAAAAGGGTTTTAATAATTCATGGGCCAAATTTAAACCTTACTGGTTCAAGGGAAAAAGATATATATGGAGAAACGAATTATGAAGAGATAAACAATATAATAAAAAGAGAAGCAGCTAAAATGGATATTGCAGTAAAAATACAGCAATCAAATAGTGAAGGCGAAATAATAAATTTTATACATACTGCACAAAGCAATTTTGATGCTATAATAATAAATCCTGCCGCATATACTCATTATAGCTTGGCTATAATGGATGCAATTGGGGCAGTACAAATTCCTGTAATTGAAGTCCATATTTCAAATATTTATAAAAGAGAAGATTATAGGAAGATTTCAGTTACAGCATCTAAATGTGTTGGTCAAATTACGGGTTTTGGTCCTTACAGCTATGTACTTGCCCTTAATGCAATAAAACTAATGGAAAATTCAATTAAGGGGGAATATATTTGAATAGGAGATTAGAAAACCTGAGGGAACTAATGAAAGAAAGTCAAATTGAGGCTTTTGTAATATTTAAATTTGTAAATGTTACATATATAACAGGTTTTACTGGCGATGACAGTGCTGCTTTTGTAACTTCTGACAAAGCAATATTTATTACTGATGCAAGGTATACAGAACAAGCGGCAAATCAAGTAAAAGGTTTTGAAATAAAAGAACATAAGCATGGAATAAAAGAAATTTTAAAAGAGTATGTTGAAAATCTCAAAATTTCTAGATTAGCTTTTGAAGGCAGTTTATCATACAAACAATATTCTGACCTTAAAGATTATTTAGGAATTGAGCTTGTTATGGCAAATGATTTAATAGAAACTTTAAGGATGACAAAAGATGAATCTGAAATTGAAAATATAAAAAAAGCTCAGGATATTACTGATAAAGCTTTTTCTCATATACTCAATTTTATAAAAGTGGGTATGTCAGAAAGGGATGTAGCTTTAGAAATGGAATTTTATATGAAGAAATTAGGAGCACAAGATTTATCTTTTGATACTATCGTAGCATCAGGTAAGCGTTCTTCGCTGCCACATGGGGTAGCTTCAAATAAAATTATTGAAAAAGGTGATTTAGTAACATTGGATTTTGGATGCAAATATAATGGTTATTGTTCAGATATGACAAGAACTATTATAATGGGCAAAGCAACAGAAAAGCAGAGAGAAATTTATAATATTGTCTTAGAGGCTCAAGAAAATGCAATAAAACATATAAAAGCTGGAGTTACTGGAAAAGAAGGCGATAATTATGCAAGAAGTATTATTGAAAAAAAAGGCTATGGAAAATATTTTGGTCATTCTTTAGGACATGGTGTTGGACTTGAAGTACATGAATCTCCAAGCTTATCTTTTAAAAATGAAGAGCCATTAAAGCAAAATTCTATTGTTACTGTTGAGCCTGGAATTTATATTTCAGATTTTGGTGGCGTAAGAATTGAAGATATGGTATTATTAAAAGAGGATAAAGTTATTAACTTAACTAATTCACCTAAACAATTAATTGAAGTAAACTAATGATGGAGGGATATTTTTGGTATCAGCAGGAGATTTCAGAAAAGGAATGACAATTGATATTGATGGGCAAGTTTTTTTAGTTGTTGATTTTCAACATGTAAAACCCGGAAAGGGCGCTGCATTTGTAAGAACTAAACTCAAAAATATTTTTACAGGTGGTGTAATAGAAAAGAGTTTTAATCCTACAGAAAAGTTTGAAGAAGCTGTTGTTGAAAGAAAAGAAATGCAGTATCTTTATAATGATGGGGATTTGTACTATTTTATGGACACCGAGACTTATGAACAAATACCTTTAAATTATTCAAAGGTTGAGGATGCAATGAACTTTATTAAGGAAAACATGACTGCAACTATAAAATTTTACAAAGGAGAAGCATTTTCGGTTGAACCACCTACTTTTGTTGAATTAGAAGTAACAGAAACAGAACCTGGATTTAAAGGAGATACAGCTACAGGCGGTTCAAAGCCAGCTACTGTTGAAACAGGTGCCGTTATACAGGTTCCGCTTTTTGTAAATGTTGGTGACAAGATAAAAATTGACACGAGAACTTCTGAATATCTTGAAAGAGTATAAACATAATAATTTTTCAAATAATAATTTTAAAGGAGGTTTTTTTATGGAATATTTAAATGAAAGAGTAGCTTATATTCGCGGACTTGTTGACGGTTTAGAATTAGATGACAGTTCTAAAGAGGGCAAGGTAATATTAGCAATGCTTGATGTAATGGAAGATTTCGCCGATGCATTAAATGAATTGGAAGCTGCCCAATCAGAATTGGATGAATATGTAGATGCAATTGATGAAGATTTGTCAGATATTGAAGATGAATTGTATGGTGAGGATGAAGAGGAAAACGATGATGAGTATTACGAAGATGAGGATTACGACTATGATGAAGATGAGGACGAAGATGAAGATGACTATGTGGAAGTTGAATGTCCAAACTGTCACATGCTCATGAGTGTTGAAGAAGAATTACTTGATGATCCAGAAACAGAAGTTGTTTGTCCTCATTGTAATGAAACTATAAAGGTAAAAGATTTAAAGATTATAGGCGAAGAATAAGATAAAAAAAAAGGCTGCTGTTAAAATTAACAGCAGCCTTTTTTTTATTCATATTTATTGTGTGTATAAAATATAATTTGTAAAGAGGAGGGACATGTATATGATTTTAGGTGAAAATTTTTTTGAATTGCTAAACTCTCTTCCTTCTAACGTAAGAGAGATTATTAATAAAATACCAAAAGATATAATTGAAAAAACTGAAGAAATTAGATTAAGATTAAACAGACCTTTAATGATAGATATAAATAATGAAGAAAACCTTGTGTCTTCGGAAGGTAAGTTTGTTAAAAATATAAAAGATTCATATATTATTACTCATGAAGATTGCAATAAAGCATTACAACTAATATCTAAATCTTCACTTTATGCTTTTGAAGAAGAATTAAAAAATGGCTATATTACATTAAAAGGTGGTTATAGAGTTGGTATTGTAGGAAAATGTGTAATAGAAAATGGTTATATAAAAACAATGCGTAATATATCTGGGTATAATTACAGAATTATGAGAGAGTTAAAAGGCGTATCTGACAACATAATAAGTTATATAGTAAAATCTCCCAAGGAAGTTAAAAATACTTTAATTATTTCTCCTCCACAATGTGGAAAAACCACTCTTATAAGAGATATAGCAAGGAATATAAGTAATGGCATTGAATGGTTAGGATTTAAAGGATTGAATATAGGAATTATTGATGAAAGGTCTGAAATTTCTGCTTGTTACAATGGTGTTCCTCAGGTTGATGTAGGTATAAGAACAGATGTTTTAGATGGATGTCCAAAATCATCAGGAATATTAATGATGATAAGATCTATGTCTCCAAAAGTAATAATTACAGATGAA
>JBNAVY010000017.1:0-43108 GCA_049700195.1 Thermoanaerobacteraceae bacterium | reverse complement strand
TTACTGGTGTGTCTATTTTTATTTTGTTTTCTCCTGCTTTTATTGTTATGTCATAGACGTTTGATACAGGCTTATAAGCGTTGTATTCAGGTTTTGACTTCTTATCTATTGTAAGGGTTATTGAGCCTTCCTTGTTTATTAAATCCAGCACTTCTTTTGAGACTATAAATGTTTTTGATTCAAATTTGAGGGTTATTTCATCTGATTTTACTACTACGTCTTTCTTATTCTCTGCTATTAAATTAAGTACATCTATAGGTATTTCTAATACTTTTTTAGATGTAGTCCCTATATTTGTTAAGTTAAATTGTATTTCTTTCATTGAAGTGTCTTTTATGTCTTTTTCAATTTTGTTTTCGTCTATTATAAGTGTTGTTGTGTTATTTCCCACAATTACTTTGCCTTGTGATACTTCTTCAATTGGCTTTGCTGGCAAAGTTGGTTCGGGCTTAAACGCTGATGCCGATAAAATTACAAATTTGTCAAGAATATATCTTCCATCTTCTCTAATCCCATCAATAGCAAGCTTTATCGCAGGTTTATTAAAAGTTGGTTCATTGATAGATACTAAAAATGTATATTCACCTGGAGTAATATTTTTTGGAATAACAATATCGGTATCTACTTTTGATATACCAGGTAACCATTTTCTAATATCTTCTTCTAAATTCCAAGAGTAAATTATGTCACCTTTTGTATTAGCTAAGGATATCTGTATAGGCCATTTATAATAAAATGGAGATATACCTCTGTTATTCCAGACCATCTTAATATTTAATTTCTCACCTTGTTTTACATATTTATTGTGGGAAAAAGATTCTAAAACAAATCTATATCCCATCGTTTTATGAAGGATATCAATATTTTCTTTAATCGGATGTCCCTCTGGTAATGGTTTTTTATCCTCCCTTGAGACAACAACTTTATCATTAATTATTCCTATATCTAAGGGTGAAGATGGTCCCAAAAAACTTGTGTGGCTCATTCTCGCTAGTCTTAGTGTGTCGGCAATTTTGTCATCGGTTAAAAAAATCAATGCATTCCCAAAAGCAAACTCTCCACCAGAATAGGCATATTTCCAGAAATCAGGCATTGATTTCATGTATTTCCCATTATACTCATCGTATCTTCCCTGCATAAACCAATTAATCCACTCTTCAGTAGCTCCTTTATCTCCAAACATATCATTATATAATCCTAATTTATTATCTGCAGCAATATCAAAAGGTTTTCTCATTCCAATTATTTTATTAGGAAAATATTTTATATAATGTTCGACGTATTTATCTGAAACTTCTGTAGTGGGAAATTCACCTGAACCAGGTGGCCATGTATGCCATTCTCCCCAATGTCCAAGACTACCGAGTTGTATAAATGCTATCCTTGGGTCATTATTATATTTTTCTCCCAATGCTTTAATCAACAGTTCATGGTTAATGATTAATTTTTCATTACTATAGTTAGGACTAAACCCTCCTCCTCCAATTTCTTCTTTATAATACCATGTGCCATCGCCCCCAATTTCATTATACAACCACACTGGAATATCAAGATCATTTAGATTTTCTTTCCCACTCCTTTCAAGCCTTGGTTCATCAAGATAGATTCTTAAAATCAATTTAACTCCTTTCTTAGTCCATTCATCAAATAAATATCGTTTTTCTATTTCACCCCATGCATACTCACCTTTTTGTGGTTCAATTTCCCTCCAGCTTAATCCTACATATGCTAAAGTTTGTTCGTAACCTGTATCACCCGCTTTTGCCCAGGATACAAAGCCCATGTACGGATTATTGAGGACTTCAAAAATCTCATAGGGATAAAAAGTATTTGTATCTCTATCCCTATGTATAAACGTATTTATCATAGCCATTTCTTCTTGCAATGCAGGGATATAAATAGCATTATTTATAAATGCAGCAATTTTGACATTCGAAGAGTTTTCTAATCCTAATTGTTTCAAATTAACTTCATATTCAATTCTTCCACTTTCTACATAAATATTTACTTTGCTTAATCTTGTCCATTCCCCATTATTATATTTATATAGAGAACCTCTCTCTATTTTATAATTTGCTCTCCCATCTTTCCATGGAATAGTAACATAATTATCCTTTTCATTGTTTGTATCTATATAGATAGTATTGTTAGTGTTTAGCTTACTTCCATCTATCTTTATATATAATTTCCTATCATCTTCTACTGCATAAAGTCTAAATTTTGTAGCACTTTTGAAAATCCCACTACTTATAAGCCCCCACTCCTCATCATTGCCATCCACAACTATATTGATTCCTAGGTTTGATAGTGGTTTAACCATTTTTGTACCTGCTTCAGGTAAAAAAGTTTCTGGAGTCTCAATGTAAAAAGATAATTTCATGTTATCATTGACATTCTCTAGTACACTCAAATCAATTGATGCCTCAAGTACATCACCTTTTACAATCCAATCAGCCTTTACTCCTGGTAGTAGCTCCCATGACCATCCCGGACCTGTGCTTTTGTATACTTCTCCATTTAGAATCAAATAATCAGCTCCATTGTTAGGCCATGCCCATATTATACTTCCAGTATTCATATTGTCATCTACATCAAGAAAAATACCGTTTGTTTCTCCCAATTCTCCCTTTGCCAAAACGTTAAGTCTATTACCATCTCTAATAGCTTTGAGAAATTTTAATCTTCCTTGCCCTTCTGCTATAGGTTTTATCATAATCCACTCATCTTCATTACCATCAACTATTATTTGAGGCATTGATAGAGGTACAATTTTGGTATAATTATTAGGTTCTGGTAAATATGTATTGCCACTATTAAAAGCTAACCTGATACTTTTTATATTATCTCCACCAATATCTTTTAAATTAATAGACATTTCTATTACTTTCCCTGTTCCATTATATACATCGCTATATACATATTCAACAACAGAAGTATTTATTTGCTCCCAATTCCAACCTGCACCAGAGTGTTTGTATAAAATACCATTTTCCATCAAATAATCTGCTCCTAAATCATTCCATGCCCAACTTTTAAACCCCGTCTCACTGTTATCATCAATATCTATAAAAATATCATTACTATTATTTGTTATATTACCTTTTAACATAATATATAGTTTGCCATTTTTAATAGCTGCATATAATCTGGCATCTTGATCAATGTTTTCGTATAATGGCTCTACTAAACTCCAATCATCAATCTTTCCATCAACTTTAATATTGACTTCTGGTCCAAATAAGGGTAATGGAAGATCAACATTCATAAGCATACTGGAAGGCTCAGGTAAATAATTACCACTTATAGTTACACCAATCTTAACCTCTCTTCCGGATATAATACCTAACAAGTTTAATGGAACTCCTACCTCTTTAATTTTATCATTTCCTGCAAATTGAACTTCTCCTATTTTTACCCATGCACCTTCTATATATTTATAAAGCTCCTTATTTACAATTTTGTAATCTATATTCTTAGAATCAGTCCAAATAGGAATGTTAACTCCTTGCTTACTACCAGAATCAATATAAACAATGGTATTATCATCTATTTTTTCTTCACTTTTTATATATACATATAACATCCCATCTTTTTGTAAAGCTTTTACTGTGTTCAATTTATTTTCATATACTCCTATAGGATTGATACTATTCCAATCAACATAGGATAAAGAATTTTGCTGAAACATTTCTGCTTTTACATTATTAAAACTTATCAAATTGGTAAATAAAAAGATGAAAATAATCATCCAAATGAAATTTGTTCTTTTCTTTGAATTATTCATATCTTAACCTCCTAAAAGTTATTGCAAAATAGTTCGGGTACTCGAGTAAATATTTAGATTAATAGCGTACATTCCTCCTTCATAAATAATTATTATTAAAATTTTTAAATTTTTTAAATAGATTACTTTTTCAATATTCAAAAAGCATGCCAAGTAGTGTAAAACTACCTGACATGCTTCTTAAACAGCCAAATCTTTTATCTTAGAGTGTATAATATCATATATAAACCCTATTTCCGTCGTCGGTATATCTACTTTATAAGTTTCTTCTATGACACTAAAAGAAGCTTTAACAAAATCTATGAACTGTATATGACACTGTTTAAATTCCTCTAAATTACTGTAAGAGGTTATTGGTTCTTTCATAACTAGTCTTTCAATCATTACACTGACGTGTATATACAAACTTATTTTTAAATCATTAGAAAATTTAACTCCAATAAATCTTTCTAAATCTGAAATAGCTTTTTCTACTTGAGCAATTATTTTATCAGGGTTTAATATAGTTAAGTGATGTAATACATTTTGTAAAGAAAAAAGTCGGACTATCGTTTGATTGATTTGCTGTATAGTTTCATCGTCGACAATACCTCTTAATATTTTACTTAACAAAATATCTCCTTTGCCAGCAATTAAATCTTCCAAAGACAAATAAGGTATATCTTTTATTCCAGGGTCAGCTGTCCCAATGATTAGCTTAACATTAAAATTTTTGAATATCTCATCTTTTATCCCATTGCCTTTTAATCTGCTGTAATCATATGGAATAATCTCAATATCTTCATTTGTAAAACATTCTTTTAAAAGGTCTTTTATTTTAACTGCTGTGCCGATTCCTGTCACACAAGTTGTTAGAATGGCATTTTCTCTATTTTGTTGAGATTCAATGAATCTATAACTGCTGCTATTTTTCTGTATAGCCTCTGTTACAATTTGCTCTAAAGGTTGATTTTGCAATATTCTATTTCCCACGTCTAAAGCCAATTGAGTAGTAATATTATTAATAATTGCTATGTCTCCCTCAACAATATCAGTTAAAGACTTGTATATCTCCTCTAAAGAACCCATGTCTACTAATATAATAATGCCTTTGGAGGTATCTATATTTCTTAAATAATCTTGAACTTTTAGCATAATCTCTTGTGTCGACATCTCAATTGGCATATCAAAAGCTTCAAAAACAAACTGTCCCAAAAGCCTATTGGCGACACTAGCTATGCTGCTGGCAGTTGAATAACCATGGGCTATTATTATAGAATTTATCAGATTTGAATTGTCACTTTTATTTAAGCTTTTAATATAAAGTGTAAAATAAATTACAGCTATTTGGTTGAGCTTGACGTCCAGGTTAACTTCAATAAGTTCTACCATTTTATTAGCTATTATAAACTCTTTGGGAAAAACATTTTTCAAAACTCCCAATACCACTTTTATATTCTCAGAATACTTCTCGTAAGTTACATCGCTTAATAAATAATTAATAAAATGGGTCAATACCAAAACCGAATTGCCATAATATTTAATTCCGTACATATTTTGTATTATATTTAGCACATTTTCTACTATATTTTTGATAGCATTGAAAACTATTGAATCTATATAGGTATTGTCGTTTTTAAAAATTATTTTATCTGTAAACTCATTTAAATAAATCAAAGCATCTTTTTTAAAACTGTCAGCATTTATTTCCCTATTATTATATTTCTCAAATAGCACAAATATTTTGCTTACTACTTCATATACATCTTTATTGTCTTCTTTGTCCCATATCAAATCTTCATCTTTTCTATTATGAGAAATCAACATACCGTTAAAATGAAAATTACTCTTTATTATATCTAAATCGGCCTGCATTTCTCTTGGTAGGTCATATAGATGAATTCGCAATATATTTGTTTTCTCTATTATGACATGGTTATAGGCTTGAGCACAGCTATATTTTATTACATTTATAAGTTTGCCAATGTTGCCAGATATTTTGGTTTTAAGAAGTACATTCAGGACTTGTTTGCTTATTAAAATATCCATTCCCAAATTCTTGGCCTCAATTTTGTAAAAGTTATAGATAAGTTGTAACCTTTCATGTAAAGGCCTATCATAGAGAGAGGGAATGTTTACAACTAACGGTATTCTTCTTAAAAAAGTCTTTGTAAAGGTTTGTTCAGGGTCTTCAGTTGTAGCAAAGATAAACCTTACTTTTGCATTCTTCCAATTGCCTGTCTCACCAAGCCTTCTAAATATGCCTTTGTCCAAAAATAGAAACAGTTTTTCCTGCCCTTCTGGCGAAAGTCTGTGAACTTCATCCAAGAACAAATATCCTCCATCCGCCTCTTCTAAAAGGCCAGGTTTATCTTTATCAGCACCTGTAAATGCTCCTTTTGAGTAGCCAAAAAGGTTAGCGGAAAGAAGTTCAGGATTATTGACATATTCAGCACAATTAAATATTACATAAGGAGCATTTTCATCTATAGCACCAATGGATTTAGCATATTCATAAATAAGTTGTGCAATAAAACTTTTACCTACTCCTGTATTTCCAATTAGCAAAATAGGTAGTCCATTGGGTGGATAAGAAGCCGCAGATTTACATAACTTCACTTGTGTTTTAAGGCTGCCGTTATATCCTATAAGCTTTGTAAAAGGGTCATCACTTGAAATTTTTACTATACCATAATTATTATTTATATCTGCTTTTATATCTCTAGCTTTTTCTTCATAAATTTCTTTATCTAAAAAATAGACAGGCCTTGTATTTATTTTAATTATTTTGCCTTCTTTATAAAGTTCATTTAATAAATGGCTTGCGACGTTTCTCTTTAAATTTAATTCATTAGCAATATCCTGTGCAGTAAAACCTCTTTTTGTTTTTAAATCTATTTCCTTTGATAAATGTTTGATTAAATTTAAAATTCTTTCTTTATTGGTCAAGGAACGTCTCCCCTTTAGTATAATGGTTATGATTTATAAAAAGTATATCATAAAAAATAAAAAAAATTAACAATAATAAATATATTATATTTCTTCTAAATCATCCTTAACTTTGGTTTTTAATAAAAATAAAGAAAAACCAACAACAAATAACATAAAAATTACTATAGATAAAAATCCTATAAAAACTCCAAAAATATCATTTAATTTACCAATTAAAAAATTTGCAAACATGTTTATTGTAGAACTAATTGTTAGTATAATTCCAATTATAACCGTTACATGTTTTTTAAATTCCTTCATAATTACGGCAATAGTTGTAGGAAAAATTATAGAATAAAAAAAACCCGCTAATGGAATTAAAAATGCAAATTTTTCTCCTGTCAGACCTCCTAAAATAAAAATAAAAGAAAACAAGGAAAAAATAAACAGACTTTTTAAATATCCAATTTTTTCTACTATAAATCCTCCTACTAATCTCCCAAAAGTAAATGTAGCAAAAAATACAGCTAGCAAAAATGAGCTTATTGTATTATCAAGTTCATATTGAGTCCTAAAAAATGTAACAGCCCAATTACCTATACCAAGTTCTGAAGCAACATAGAACCCAAGCATAATTGCAAATATCCACATCCTTTTATTTTTTAGTATATTTACATAATTAACTTTTTGTTTTATTATTTTTTTCTCCTCACCTTTTATGTTAATTCCAAATGTAGTAATAATCAATATAGTAGTAATAAAAGCAATAAATAAATATACTTGCTGCCATGAAAAATTAAAATGCAATAATTTAACAGTCATATTAGGAGAAATAATAGCTCCAACACCATAAAAAAAATGTAACAAATTCATCATGATTGCTTGATTTATTATAAATACAATAGAAGCAACAGCATTAATACCCATCTCAACTAAGCCCATCCCCATATTCATTATAAACACAAAAATAATAAATACTAAAAATTTATATGAAATAAATATACCAATTGTTCCTGATAAAATAAGAAAAAGACCTATTATTAAAATTTTCTTTCTGCCTATTTTATCCGATAAAAACCCACCAATAAATGTTGACAATATAAATCCTAAACTTCCTATAGATAAAAATAAACCCATCATTGTATAGTCAACACTATAAAAGTTTTTAATGTTAAGTATAAGGGGACCCTTGGCATTTTCTATTATTCCTATCAGCATCATTAATATATAAATTACTGCAATTGTATATGCATTTTTTCTCAATAAAATATCCTCCCTGTTTTTTTATCCTGTAGATTAATTATACAGAAACAAAGGAGGAAAAACAAATAAGAAAATTTTTATTATTCATCTCCCTTTTTAATCTTTATTTTTACTTCTTCTAGAATTCTATAAGGCTTTGTAATTATTCTAACAGGTAAAGAAAAAAGAAATGATCCTATATCTTTTTGAAGTTCTTCTGTCATTCTCTGGGGCTTTGTTAAAACTCTATCTAAAAATTCTTCTGTATAGTTCTTTTTTGCATTTTCTTTGTTTATTTCTATTTCAGTTCCACATTTTTCACATTTTATACTTTTTATTGTATTACCTTCATATGTTATCGTATGTTCTGTTTCTTCTCTACAATGAAGGCAATAAAGCATTGCTTTCATATATGTGTACATTTTATCACTTCCTATTTTTATAACATTAATCTTAATGGATCTTCTAATATTTCTTTTATTGTTTTTAAGAATTTTGCTGATTCTGCTCCATCTATTACTCTATGGTCTGAGGATAAGGTTATTTTCATTATTGGTTTTACCTTTATTTCTTCTTCTTCTACTATTGGTGTCTTAGTTATTTTACCTACAGCCAGTATTGCTACTTCTGGCTGGTTTATTATTGCCGTAAATTGTGTTACATCATACATACCTAAATTTGATATGGTAAAACTTCCTCCTTCATAGTCGTCAGGTGTTAGTTTACCTCCCCTTGCTTTATCTATTAGTTCTTTTTCTTCTTTAGCTATTTCACTTATCCCTTTTTTATCTGCTTCTTTTATTACTGGTACTATTAAGCCATTTTCTAATGCTACTGCTAGCCCTATGTTTATTTGTTCTTTTAGTATTATTTTATCTTCTTTTATTGTTGAGTTTATTATTGGATGGCTTTTTATTGCTTTGCTTACTGCTTTTATTAGTATTGTATTTATGGTTATTTTTACGTTTTCTGTTTTTTGATTTAGTATTTCTTTTAGCTTTAATGTTTCTTCCATATTTATTTCTGTTGTTACATAGTAGTGTGGTGCTATATTCATGCTTTGTGACATTTTGTTTGCTATTATTGATCTGATTCCTGTAAGAGATATTGTTTTTGTTTGGTCTGCTTCTTGTTTTTGTTCTTTTTGTAAGTTTTGTATGTGATTTTCTACATCTTTTCTTTGTATTCTCCCTAGGGGTCCACTCCCTTTTATTTGGGTTATATCTATTTTTTGTTCTTTTGCTATTTTCCTTGCTGCTGGTGTTGCTCTTGGTTTTATATCCATTGGTGTTTTTTCGTTTTGTATGGTTTTTTTGATTTCTTCTATTGTTTCATTTTCTTTAAGTTCTTCTGGTTTTTCTGTAATGCTTATTTGTTCTAATATTTTTTCTATATTTTCTCCTTCTTGTCCTATTATTGCTATTGGCTGGTTTACTGGTATTGTTTCTCCTTCTTTTGCTATTATTTTTAAAAGAATACCACTATATGTGGCTTCTTCTTCCATTGTCACTTTGTCTGTTTCTATTTCTAATAGGGGCTCACCTTGTTCTATTTTGTCTTTTTCTTTTTTCAGCCATTTTGTTATTTTCCCACTTGTCATTGTCATTCCTAGTTTTGGCATGAGTTCTATATTGGCCATGCTTTATCACTCCTTATTGAATATGGCTTTTACTGTTCTTGTTATATCTTCTGTTTGTGGTACTGCTGCTCTTTCTAGTTGTGGGTTGTATGGTATTGGTATGTCTTTGCCTGCTAATCTTTGTATTGGATAATCTAAGTAGTCAAAAGCTTCACTTTCTATTAGTTTTGCTGCTACTTCTGCTCCCCAGCCATTGTTTTTGTTGTCATCTTCTACTATTAGTACTCTTCCTGTTTTTGTGGCTGAGGCTATTATTGTTTCGGTGTCCATTGGTACTAGACTCCTTATGTCTATTATTTCTGCATCTATACCTTCTTTTTGTAATTCTTCTGCTGCTTCTATTGATCTTGGCACCATTATTGACCCTGCTATTATTGTTATGTCTTTACCTTCCTTTTTTATCGCTGCTTTACCTAGGGGTACTGTATAATCTTCTTCTGGTACTTCACCTTTTGTCCAGTATAATAGTTTGTGTTCGAAAAATATTACTGGGTTGTCATCTCTTACTGCAGATTTTAGCATGCCTTTTACGTCGTATGGTGTTGCTGGCATTACTACTTTTAAACCTGGTATGTTTGTGAATAGGGATGGCAAACTTTGTGAGTGCTGTGCCGCTGCTCCAGTCCCTGAACCCATTGGTGCTCTTATTACCATCGGTACTTTTAGTTGTCCTCCTGTCATGTATCTTAATTTTGCCGCTTGATTTACTATCCATTCCATTGCATCCATCATAAAGTCTGCAAACATTATTTCTACTATTGGCCTCATCCCAACTAATGCTGCACCTACTGCTGAACCTACTATGCTTGCTTCTGATATGGGTGTCTCTATTAGTTTGTCTTTGTATTTGGGATACATACCTTTTGTTACTCCAAATGCTCCTCCGTATATTCCTATGTCTTCTCCTATCATAAATACAGTTTCATCATTGTCAAATTCTTCTTTTATTGCTTCTGCTAAAGCATCTATATATAGTTTTTCGCTCATTTTTCTCCCTCCTTATGCATAAACGTATTTTGTTAGTTCTTCTATTTTTGGTTCTTCGCTTTTTATTGCATATTGATATGCTTCTTCTATTTCTTTTTCTACTTCTTCTTCTATTTGGTTTAGTTCTTCCTGGGTTACTATATTTTCTTGTTTTATCTTATCTGCTAATCTTTTTATTGGGTCTTTTTTCTTCCACTCTTCTTCTTCTTCTCTTGTCCTATATACTCTTGGGTCACTTTTTGAGTGCCCCATCCATCTGTATGTCTTGCTCTCTATTAGTGTTGCTCCTTCTCCATTTTTTGCTCGTTCTACTGCTCTTCTTACTGTCTCATATACTTCTATTACATCATTGCCATCTACTATTTCACCTGGCATGTTATATGATACTGCTCTTTGTGCTATGTCTTTTACTGCTGTTGATTTTTTTACTGGGTTTGACATCCCATATTGGTTATTTTCACATATATATATTACTGGTAATTTCCATATGCCTGCCATGTTTAGTGATTCATGAAATGCTCCTTCGTTTGCTGCACCGTCTCCAAAAAAACATATGGTTGCTTTGCCGTCTTTCCTAATTTTTGATGCTAAACCTGCACCTGTTGCTATTGGTATGCCTCCCGCTACTATCCCATTGGCTCCTAGATTACCTGTTGAAACATCTACTATATGCATGGAACCTCCTCTCCCTTTGCAGTAGCCTGTCTCTTTGCCTAATAGTTCTGCCATCATTTTTTTAAGGTCTGCTCCTTTTGCTATTGTATGTCCATGTCCTCTATGGGTGCTTGTTATATAGTCTGCGGCATCTAATGCTCCACAAGCTCCCACTGCTGTTGCTTCTTCGCCTACATATAGGTGACATGTTCCCCATATTAAGTTCTTTTTGAATAGTTCATCTACCTTTAGTTCGAATTTTCTGATTTCTACCATTTTCTTATACATCCATAATAGTTTTTCTTTGGGTATTTCCATGTCTTTCTCCTCCTTTTTTACCTTTTTGTGTTGCCTTCTTCTGGTACTATGCATATGAATTCTAATGTCTCATTACCTATGTTTGTAAATTGATGTGTTTTGTTTGATGGTATATATGCAAATGATCCTTCTTTTATTTCATATCTTTTGCCTTCTATCTCTATTTCTCCTTTCCCTTTTATTATATAATTGATGTGGGGCCATGGATGTTTATGTCTTGCTGTATATCCATTCTCTTCTACTTCAAATATCCTCATTACATATCCTTCCCATCCTTCTTCTGGCCCTATTAATATTTTTTTCTTTACTCCTCTCATATCATTATCCTTTATTTCTAATCCTTTTATTTCATCTTTATTTGATACTATCATCCTTTTTCTCTCCTTTTTTAAAAGCTAAATGGGAGTTATAAGCTCCCATTATAGATCATTAAAATAATTTCATTATCTGTAAGATAACCCATGTAAGCGGATTAGCTCCATCACATATGCTTGAAATTTCCGTAGCCCCACTTGGAAATTTAAAAGATGCATCTATAGCAGCTTGGGTAAGAAGAGGAGCTACATTTGTAGCAATTAATAAACCTACTGCAATTACAATGGCTCCAATTAAAACTGATCTAAAAACATTTCCTTTTGTAATTGGAGCGATCATAACAACCATAAATGGTATAGTAGCTAAATCTCCAAAAGGTAAAACATGATTCCCAGGAAGTATTATTGCTATTAAAATTGTAATTGGCACTAATATTAACGCTGTAGCTATTGCTGCTGGGTGGCCTACTGCAATAGCCGAATCTAATCCTATATAAAACTCTTTACCTTTAAATCTCTTTTGCATAAAAATTTTTGCTGCATCTGATAAAGGTATAAGTCCTTCCATAAGTATTTTAACCATTCTCGGCATTAAAAACATTACACCAGCCATTGACATTCCTAAATTCAATGTTTCTTTAACATTGTATTTTGCTAAAACACCTAAAATTAAGCCCAATATTAAACCTAAAACTATAGGTTCTCCAAAAACGCCAAATCTTTTACTGATTGTATCAGTATCAGCTTCAATTTTATTAATATATGGTATTTTATCAATGAGCTTATTTAATGGTATCGCGAAAGGAACATATGCTACAGAAAAACCATGAGGTAGTGATATGCCTGGTAACCCATAAAAATCCTGAACCATTTTTGCAGTCCAATCTGCTAATACTAATACTATAGCAGCATCTAATGCTGCGCCTATAACTCCTAAAATGAAACTTTTTGTTGCAACAGTAACAAGAGCTCCAGTAAAAGCAAAATGCCAATAATTCCAAAAGTCTACGTTTACAGTTTTAGTTAATCTTGTTGCGAGCATAATTATATTAACTACAAGTCCAACAGGAATTACAACTGCACCTACTTGAGAAGCAAATGCAATTGCTGCAGATGCTGGCCATCCTACATCTATAATATTTAGTTTTACACCCATATTTTTTACCATAGCTTGAGCGGCAGGTCCTAAATTATTTACTAGTAAACCTATAACAAGATTTATTCCTATAAACCCTATCCCTATTGTTAATGCAGATCGAAAAGCTTTACCCGGCTTTTCACCTAAAATTAGACCTAAAACAAATATAATTATAGGTAACATTACTACTGGACCTAAATCTAGTAAATATTTAATTATACTCATTTATAACACCTCACTTTTTTATTTCATCAATTATTTCCTTTAACACATCATCTTCACCTATACCTGTTATTAAAGGCAGTGCATTAATTACTTTTTTACCAAAACCATCTTTTAAAATCGTTGTTGTTACAATTAGATCTACATTATCTGCATAACTCTTTACTTCTGTAACTTTGCACTGTCTAATATCAACTTCTAAATTTTCTTTTTTACATTCTTCTAATATTTTCTCTGCTACTACAGTAGAAGTAGCTATACCAGTGCCACAAGCTACTAAAACTTTTTTCTTTTTATTCAACATAGCTCACCTCACTTTCTAATTATTTAGTAATTTTTTATAACTCTTAATAACTCATCTTCACCTCCTGCTTTTAAAATATCAAATAAAAATTTCTTATTCTGGATAAGCTCAACAAGTTTCTGCAAAATTTCTACTTGGCTATGACTCTCATTTAAAGCTATCATAAATACTATTTTTACACTTACATCTTCCTGTGGATTAGCCATATTTTTAAATACTACTGGTTTGGAAAGTGTTGCTACAGCAATTGCTGGCTTTAAAACATGTTCTGCGTCAGTATGAGGTATCGCTACATTATAATTATTGAGAAGTAATCCTGTTGGAAAAGTACTTTCTCTTTTAATAATTCCTTCTAAAAAACTCTCTTTAACATATCCATTATCGAGTAATTTTTTATACAAAACTCTAAATACTTCCTCTCTATTTTCTGCATCCAAATTTGTAACTATTATTTCCTTGTGAAAAAGCTCTGAAATTTTCATTGTATATAACCTCCTTGCTGTTTCACCATTAAAATATTGCAAGAGCCGTGCCAACTATCTGACATGTTTTGTGCTATTTTATAATAATATTTTTTATTTCTTGGGCACTTTTAGCTTTTCTTATGGCATTGATGCTTTGTTCTTCAGTTAAAATTTGATACAAATACATAAAGTAATCCTTTGAATCTTCCTTTAGCGCTATCATAAACACCAAATCTGCCTTAAGTTCTCCTTCCCAATAAATAGGTTCTTTCAATTTTGCAATAGCGATGGCAGGTTTTGTGACATGTTCTGGGTAACCATGAGGTATCGCGATTCCTCCTTTTAAAAAAGTTGCCCCCATTGATTCTCTTTTGTATACACTTAGTAAAAACTTTTCATCTACATAGCCTTTATCTTGCAATATCTCCACCAATTTATCTATAACATCACTTTTCATAGAAGTATCTAAATCATGAAAAATAAGGTCTTCCTGTATTACTTCTTTTAAAGGATTTTCTTTCTCTAAATTGACAATTTTTTTGATTTTTTCAATCCCTGTGCCATGTAAAATATCTTCAACAGATATAAAAGGTATACTTTTTATGCCGGGATTTATTGTACCTACAAATGCTGCCACTTCATTTTCCTCTCTTATTTTTGAAATTTCTTTTTCAATATCTTCCTGCCTGAGCATTCCAACAGGTATTATTTTGTAATCATCTTTTAGTTGTGGTAAGACATCTTCAATATATTTCTTTATTTTTAACGCTGTTCCCTCTCCTGTAATACATACAGTTACAATTGCTTTTGGAAGCTTATCTTTACTCTTTATACCTTCAACTCTTCCTATATATGTTTTATCTACATCTAACGCATCTGCTATCTCATCTAAATTAGTATCCGGTATAATAGCTCTTCTGACAGCCTCCAATACCATAACAGTATCTACTCTTCCTACCACTCTTGTAGGTATCCCTGTCTTTTTGGTTATAATTTCACCAAAAGTAATTAATGAACCCATGTCAACCAAAATAATGCAGCCTTTGCCTTCGTCTATTCTTTTTACTACTTCAATTGTCCTCTCAAGAACAGATTCTGGACTTTCATCAAGGGCCATATCTATACCGACTGCATGATTTACCCCTAAGAGTTTATTTGCCACCTCTGCCATGCCACTTGCAACATGGCCGTGCGTAAGCACAACTACGCCCACTCTGCCTTTAGTTATTTCTTTGTCCCCTGAGAATGTCCTTAGATACATAGCAATAAAGCCCACTTCTTCATCAGGCATCTGTATTTCTAATTCTTTGTTAATTTGTTTTGCCATAATTTTAGCAATAGAATACTCAACAGGATATTCTTTCACTATGTTTTCAAGTTGAGGATTAATTATTGGTTTGCCGCTTAATATTCTTTCATAAGCAGCGCTTAAGTGTATAGCAAGGGAATAAAAGAGATTATCCTCTAAGTTTTTAAAACTTTTTTTAGCAATCTCATATGCTTTTTCAACAGCATTTATAATTTTTTCTCCTACTATGTTTGTCAATTCTTTTTTTGAAATTGTTATGTTAGATCTTACATTTACGGCAAATTTCTTCAACTCCGCCTCTATCTCTTTCCCGAGAATTTTATCTATCTCCTCTCTTGCAAGTCCTTGACTTTTTAAACCAATAAACCTTTCTTCTATAAATTGATATATTTCATCAGGCAGCATATATCTATCTTCTTTCGGATATAACTTAATTTCCTTGTCAGGGTACACCACAATGTCTTCATTTGAATAACTTTCTATTTCGGGATCTCTTTTGTTTACTCTGATTATCCCCATTTTTACGTGGTTAGGTAAATCTGAAAGGTCTATTGTCAATGAAGAACTCTTACTTCCTAATGAATTTAAAAAGCTCCTCGCACAAGCAACTTGAATATCGCTCCTTAGCTGCCCTATATTCCCCGAACAGTCATAAAGCATAATGGCTCTTACTGCCTCTTTTTTTACAATAATTGATTTATTAATTCTAAAAGACTCTTTTGAGAAAAAGTGATGTATAATTTCATATCTTTCTTGGGGAGGTCTTTCTGAAAGTGAAGGAAGTTCTATTACCATAGGAATTCTTCTCCTAAAAGTAAGTAATAGCGAAGATTCAGGATTTTCAGTAGTAGCAGCAATAAGCATAATTTGTGCCTCTCTAGTACTTTCTGTTTCCCCTAATCGTCTGAATTTTCCTTTATCTAATAAATAAAAGAGTATTTCTTGTCCTTCACTTGGAAGCCTGTGGACTTCGTCCAAAAACAAAATCCCACCATCAGCTTTTTCTACCAATCCCGCTTTTGCAGTATCAGCTCCTGTGAAAGCACCTTTTACAAAACCAAAAAGTTGCGCCATGAGTAGTTGTGGATTATCCGCATAATCAGCACAGTTAAAAACTACAAAAGACGCATTTTCATTAAATCTTCCAGACTCTATGGCATAGTTGTACATTGCTTCAGCCAACTGGCTTTTCCCAGATCCTGATGGTCCTACTATTAAAGTATGAAGTCCATGAGGGGGATAAAGTACTGCAGCTTTTGCAAGGCTTATCTGCACTTTAAGGCTTCCTTCGCTTCCAATAATCTCTTTAAATGAGAGTAAGCTTTTAGCTGTTTTAGGAGTTTCAAAATTTACATTATCGTTTTTAATAGTACTTTGTTGCACTAAATTATCTGCAATTTTATCTTTTAAAATTTCCTTTTTTATTTCTGTAGCTACAAAACGAGAAATATTATATCCTAAATTATTTAATTGTTTTGTCAAATTTCTATCTGAAATATTTGGGTCCTTTGAAATTATTTTTTTTGCATCTTCTAAAAGGTAAGGTTTTCTTCTTTCTCTTGAGTCAGGAATATTATTTTTCAGTCTAAATTGTGTCACATCTTCTCTTTTAATATTGAGAATTGCGGCTATTTGGTCATCTGTTAAAGGATTCTTTTTATCCTCTTTTTGTATAATTTCAAAAATCCTTTCAATCATAGTGACAAGCCTCCCTTCAATGTATATTATGCAAAAAATATACCATAAATATGGCAGGAATTGTAGCGGAATATTTAGTAAATTGCATAAGTTGTGAACAAAAGTTTTTAGATAAAATAAAAAAGACCTTAATAGGTCTTAAAAAGTAAACTTTTTATATTAAGCTATACCTTTAAAAGATAATTATAATTTTTTTCTAAATATTTATATATTTTATCAGCTATTATTTTATGTCCTTTTTCATTTGGATGTATACCATCAATACAAATAAACTTTCTAAAGTCAGGAAAATCTAAAAACGCACTTCTAATGTCTAAAACTACTGCCTTGCTTTCTTCTGCTATACTTAATATGGCAGCATTATACTTTTCCTGCCACCAATATATCTTGGTAACACTTCCAAGCCATTTTAAAATATTTTTGCTTATATCTTCACTATTTTTACTAATCCATTGAAAATATCTATCAGCATCAAGAGGCGGCAATGTCATTAAAACAGGTATTGTTCCTTTAACTTCTAGAGAATTTATAAGATCTTTTAAATTATTCTTGAAAATATTAAAATCTGTTTTAGGTTTATGTTCCTCATATGGATTTTTTGCAATCTTTTCCCAATCAAAGTCGCAATCATTCCCCCCAAATTCAATCACTACAATATCTGTTTCTTCTTTTGATAAATAATTTTGTAGCCTATCAACACCTCTTAAAAGAGTGTTCCCGAATTTTGCCATATTTTTAACTGTACCTTTGATCTTATCTTTTAACAAGTTTACATAATTAGCATTTAGTACATAATATATGTTTTTTTCTTCATCATATACTACGCCTTTTGAAATCGAATCTCCTATAATAATAATGTCGTAATTATTCTTTTCAGGATTGCCGCTCATAAAATCACTCCTTAGTGAAACTCTCATTTAAGCTCCATAAAAGCCGCCATACTTCCCGTAATGCCTTTATCCCTTCTATAAGAATAAAATTCACTATTGCAATGTGTGCACATTTGGCTTAATGTAATGTTTTCATCTGGTATTCCCGTATTTATAAGTTCAATGTAATTAGTTTGCTGCAAATCAAGCATCCATTTTTCATCAGACTTTTTTACAAGAACTTTTTCCCAATCATCAATTACACCTTTAATTTTATTTGCAACATCTTCCCCTACTTCATAACAACATTTATATATAGAAGGGCCTATCCCGACAAGTATATCTTTTGTATTTGAGCCATATTCTTTTTCCATGGCATTGACCGTTTTAGGCCCAATAAAGGATACTGTACCTCTCCAACCTGCATGAGCAAGAGCAATAACTTTTTTAACAGGGTCTAAGAAAAACAAAGGTACACAGTCGGCATAAAATGTTACAAGAGGAATTCCTCTTTCATTAGTCATAAGCCCGTCTACTTCGATAATATCACTGCCTCCGAAATTTTTCCCTCTATCCTCATAAGTAACTTTTCTCACAAAATTCCCATGGACTTGATCAGAAAAAACCATATTTTCGTATGAAAAATTTCCAATATTACAAACCCTCTTAAAATTATTATAAACTTCTTCTTTATTATTAAATCGTTTAAGACTTAAGTTCAATGAAGAATATTGCCCTTTACTCACACCTCCTATGCGAGTAGTAAAAAGGTGATTAACTATGCCAGTTTTTTCAAAAGATGATATAGTATAAAAAACCATATTTTCTTTTTCGTTACGTTTAAAACCAATATCCATAATAATAACCCCTTAAAAAATAGCAAAGGTTAACTCTTTGCTTAATATAATTTGTCTTTTCTTAATTTTTATTTTGATCTTCTTTATTAAAATTTTCACTGTTACTGCTTTTATCTTTTTTATCTTTATCAATCCCGAAAAGCTTATCTGTCCATTTAATAAATGCTATTTGTACCAGAGCAAGCAATATTACTGTTACTATTGCAACAACCGGGATTATTATAAAATACTTTTCCATTATATTCTCTCCCTTACCTACCCAATTTATTATCTAAAAATATAATACTACAATACAAAATAAAAATCATTACATATTTTTAATATAAATAATTTAACTTTCTAATTTAACTCTATTAATTCATATTCTCTAGAACCCAATCCAAGTTCTTCTCCATATTTTAATTGTATTTCTCCTCTTGTTTCAGGATGAAGTGCTTTAAACTTATCTTCACCAGGATTCATTCCACAACCAACTTCTTCTAAAGCAGTACCTCTATGGCCAAACTGGTTGTTAACCAAATCATAACTGGCTTGATCAATTGCTACCGGATCATAAGAGGCTAAAATTCCTATATCGGGAACTATTGGGGCATCACTCCATGGTGTACAATCACACAATGGTGTAACATTCATCACAAAATTTATAAATGCTACCTTATCCTTTTTTGTGGAATAGGCGCCATAAGCGTATTCAGTCATTCTTTCTACAAAAGCATCCATATCAGTTCCCCATTGAGGTTTTATGACACCATATTGACAAATAGAGACGCATTCTCCACATCCTATACATATAGAAGGGTCAATATAAGCGGAACCATCAACTAAAGATATCGCATTTACAGGACAATTACGAATGCACATTTGACAAGCCGTACATCCTTTTCCCACAATAGGTTGTACGGTTGAATGCTGTTGTTGTTTACCAGCTGCAGGAGCACAACCCATAGCAAGATTTTTTATAGCACCCCCAAAACCTGCAAGTTCGTGACCTTTGAAATGGGACATAACAACTAAAGAATTAGCAAAAAAGATATTAGAAGCAATTTTAACTGTATCAAAATGTCTTTTACCTATTTTAACTTCTATCGAATCTTTGCTCATTATACCATCAGCTATAACTACTGGTGCATTGACCACAGCATATGCAAATCCATTTTCTATAGCTGTAATAAGATGGTCAACGCCATTAGAACGGCTTCCTTTATATAAAGTATTTGTATCTGTTAAAAAAGGCTTTCCTCCATAACTCTTAATTTTATCAACAATCTTTCTAACATATATAGGATTTATATAAGCATTATTACCTTTTTCTCCAAAATGAATTTTAACTGCAACTAAATCATTTTTAGAAAAAATATTTTTCATTCCTGCAGCATCAAAAAGTTTTCCAACTTTTGAAGATATACTGCTTGAAGCTTTATTTGCCCTCATGTTATAAAAGTATACTTTTGACTTCATTGTTAATCACCTCATTTAAAATTTAGTTTCTAATTAATTTTGAATTTAAAAATTTAATACCTCTTTTAAAATATCTTAGTACAGTTTTATCAGTAATCAATACAATAGATGAATAAATAATAATACCAAAAATAATAGAGATCCCCAGGTTTGCTAATTCATATATTCTTTTGTCATTAATAAATTTGTATGATAAGTAATTATATAAACTAAATACTGTTATGCCCATAATAGCGGAAGCAAAAGCAGCTCTTAAAAAAGCTATAAACATTAATTTGCCTCCCATTTTCCCTATTTTCTTTCGCAGAGATATAAATAATAAAAAAGTAGTAAATATGGCTGCTATAGATGTTGAAAGCGCAAGTCCACCCAATCCTAAATATCTGACTAAAATTAAATTAAGAATAATATTTAATATTACTGCAATAGCACCATTTATCATAGGTGTTTTTGTATCCTTCATTGAATAAAAACTTCTGCTTAAAACATCCCTAAGGCCATATCCTACCATACCAATAGAAAAATAAAAAAGTGCTATAGAAGTCAAATATGTTGATTGTTCATCAAAAGCCCCTCGTTCAAATAAAACTTTTATTATTGGTACCCTAAGAACCATTGCTCCGACTGTAACAGGTATAAGTACATATATTATAGCATTAACTGCTAAATTCAGCCCTTTTAAAAAGCCATCACGATTCTCTGATACTGAATTTCTAGATAAAACAGGATATATAACTGTAGCAATAGCAGCTGAAAATATACCAAGAGCAAACATATTAAGTCGATTAGCATAATTCAATGCTGCAATACTGCCATCAGGCAAATATGATGCAATAACCCTGTCTACATAAGTATTTATTGCCTGTATGCCTGTTCCTATTAAAACAGGCATAGCTAAAATTATTACTTTCTTTACACCCTCATCTTTTAATTTTACAGAAAATTTCAGCCTATATCCTAATTTGTATAGTATAGGCAATTGCATTATTGCTTGTATTGTTGTGGCTATTATTATAGAAATCGCTATAACTGTTATCCCAAATTTGCTTCCTAACAAAACTGCCACACCAATTACAATTATATTGTATGGTATACCGATCATGGCAGGAACAGTAAAATGTTCCATTGCCTGAAGTGCTCCTGTAAAAATATTTGATGCTGCAATTAATACCATAGTGGGTAATAAAATTATTGTTAATTTAACTGTTAATTCAAATTTATCATTTGAAAAAGCTGGAGCTACAAATTTGACAAGGTATGGTGCAAATAAAAAACCTAATATCGTTAATATTAATGTAATAACAATCACTACACTTAATAAGTTGTTTATAAATTCAAAAGCTTTACTTTTGCCGCCATTTTCTAGATATTCCGTAAAAATCGGTACAACAGTAGTAGCAATTGAGGCTGTCACTGCTGCAAAAAGAATCATTGGGACAACAGTAGCCATATTAAATGCATCCATAGAAACAGAAGTGCCAAATTTTGAGGCAAGGGTCATGTCACGGCCAAATCCCAATACCTTGCTGATTAAAGTTATAGCCATAACAACTCCGGCTGCTTTTACAGTCCTTTTTGCTGTTGACATATGTACACTCCTTAACTTTCATCAGTCATAATAAACATAAGCTCTGCTGTTGCTGCAACTTCTTTATCAATTTTTGCAGTGCCTTTTGCTCTTACAACACCCATCTTTATAGAATCAATTTCAACTTCCAGTTTAAGCTGATCACCTGGTCTTACTACCTTCTTAAAACGGCATTTATCAATACCTGCAAATAATCCTAATTTACCCTCATATTCTTTAATGTTCATAACAGCAATTCCGCCCACTTGTGCCATTGCTTCAACAATTAAAACACCTGGCATTATAGGATTGCCTGGAAAATGTCCCTGAAAAAATGGCTCATTTGCTGTTACATTTTTTATGCCTACAGCCTTCTTCCCATCTTCAATTTCTATTATCCTGTCAACCAATAAAAAAGGATACCTATGTGGCAGTACCTTCCTTATATCTTTATTTTCCATTATCTTATTCACCTCAATAAATACTATTAATATTGATTATACCATAAAAATATAAAATAAAAAAAGAGACGGAAAAAAACCGCCCAATAACTTTATATAAAGTTTAAATTGTTTATAAACCAAAAGTCATATATTTTTTGAGAGTTGTTTATACATTTCTTCAGCAAGACCAAATGATGAATTTTGTGTTAGGACTTCGGAATATTTGTCATAAAGCATTGAAGTAAATACATCTGTAGCAAAATCATCACCTGTTAGAGGATCTTTAGGAATAGTCTTTTTCATTTCATTCAGCATAATGCTAACAAATTGGGATTCTAAATTTTTGCATTCTTCTTTTAGTTTTTCTTTATTTTTATCGTTTAACGCATCTTTGATTGCTCTTTCAAAATTATCTCCACTTTTTTGTATGTTTATTTGCTGAAGATTTACCATGTTATTTATAGGATTTATCTCCATAGTCACTCTCATTCCTTTCAAATTGGAAAAAGTTGTTTTGAAACAAAACATTTATGCTTATAATCTTAATATAATTTTATATATCTATCTTCTTAAATTGTTTGCAATACCAAGCATTTCATCGGCTGCCTGTATTGCCTTTGAATTTATCTCATAAGCTCTTTGTGCTGCAATCATGTCAACCATTTCTTTTACAACCTGCACATTTGAAGTTTCTAAAAAGCCTTGCATCACATTACCCATTCTGCCTTGAAAATCATCTCTTGTTCCTGGATCTCCAGATGCAGTTGTTGGTTCATAAAGGTTGCCACCTTTATTTAAAAGTCCAGCAGGATTTGTAAAGTTATATAATCCTAAAGTTGCGATTTCTTGAGTTGTTCCATCTGCATTTTTTACCGAAATAACTCCTAATGGCGATACTGAAAGATCCCTTTCTGTACTATCAAAAACTATAGGATTACCTCCATCATCAAGTACAGGATATCCATCAGCAGTCGTTAAAGTTGCAACATTCCCATCTACACTTAATTTAAAGCTACCATCTCTTGTATAATACACTTTATCATTTGGGCCTAACACGGAAAAGAAACCCTCTCCGTCTAAAGCCATGTCAAAAAGATTCTCTGTCTGTTGAAGACTTCCTTCTGCAAAGTCTTTAACAATGGCAGAAGGTCTGGCTCCAACACCAACTTGCATATTCACGGGTTTGCCCTGACCACCATAAACATTTTCTGTTTGAAGGGTCTGATAGATTAGATCTTTAAATTCTGCTCTATCTCTTTTAAAAGAAGTTGTGTTTACATTTGCAAGATTATTTGAAATAACATCTACATTTAACTGCTGAGAAGTCATACCTGATGCTGCTGACCACAAAGCTCTCATCATATCAATATACCTCCTTATACTCTTCCAACTTCATTTACTGCCTTATTTAAAGTTTCGTCAAAGGCTGTTGCTACCTTTTGATTTGATTCATATGTTCTCATTACATTTATCATGTTGACCATTTCATTTACTGAATTGACATTTGATTGTTCAAGATATCCTTGCAATATTTCACCATTTGAAGGTATTACTTGAGTATTTGAACTATTATCTATAAAAAACAAATTATCTCCTTGTTTTCTAAGCCCATCATAATTATTAAAATCTATTAATTTTAATTTGTCGACTAAAGTTCCATTATTTATTATATTACCTTGATTATCTACTGAAATATCACCTTGTGCAAGAGTTATAGGCCCATTTTCACCTTCTACAAGATAACCTTCCTGTGTTACAAGATGTCCATCATTTGACAATGTAAATGAACCATCCCTTGTCATTCTTTGCCCATTTGGTGTATCAACAACAAAAAAACCACTACCGTTTATAGCAAAGTCAAATTTGCCTTTTGTTTCAAATACTGCCCCTGCTGAAAAATTTGTATGTATAGTATCAAACAATACTCCATAGTCCATCTTACCGACCTGACCATTAGGCGGAACATTATCCCCACCTTGCCTGGTAACAAGATAATTTGGAAATGATGATGTGATTACTGTATCTTTTTTATAACCCGATGTATTTATATTAGCAATATTATTTGAAATAACATCCATTATTTTTGTCTCTGTTATCATGCCTGAAGATGCTGTATATAATCCTCTTAACACTTTATCACCTACTTATCTTATTTTATATGCATTTATTACCGTTTCAGATTTTTCCATGATTTCTAATGAATCAAGTGCCTTCCCCGTTCCTAAGGCTACACAACTTACCGGATCATTAGCAATATAAACAGGTGTATTAATCCTTTCTCTTATAAGCTTGTCCATACCATCAAGAAGTGCTCCACCCCCTGTTAGTATAATACCTTTATCACTGATATCAGCAGCAAGCTCTGGGGGTGTCTTTTCTAATACACTATGAATTGTTTCTACAATGCTCTCTAAAGGATCTTTTAGTGCATCACAAATTTCATCTGAAGATATCTCTACATTCTGAGGTAGTCCTGAAACTAGACTTCGTCCTTTAACAACCATTTTGTCATGTTTTTCTTTAGGAAAAGCCGTTCCTATTGTTATTTTTATTTCTTCTGCTGTTCTCTCACCTATCATTATATAGTGTTTTTTCCTCATATATCTTATTATGGCCTCATCAAGATTGTCTCCAGCTACTTTTATACTTTTAGATACAACTGAATTACCTAACGAAATAACCGCTACATCAGTTGTCCCTCCACCAATATCAACAACCATATTACCACTCGGTTTTGCTATATCAAGACCAGCACCTATAGCAGATGCAATTGGTTCTTCTATAAGATAGGCCTTTCTTGCACCCGCTTGTACAGCAGCATCAACAACTGCTCTTTTTTCAACTTCTGTTACGCCGCTTGGAACACAAATCATAACTCTTGGTCTAAAAATAAACCTGCTGCCACATGCTTTATTTATAAAATACCGCAACATTTTTTCTGTTATATCATAGTCAGAAATTACTCCCGCTTTCATAGGTCTCATTGCCAAAATATTTCCCGGCGTCCTGCCTACCATTCTTTGTGCATCATCGCCAACTGCAAGAATCTTGTTAGTATTTCTATCAATTGCTACTACAGACGGTTCTTTAAGAACTATACCCTCTTTCTTTATATAGACAAGGACGGATGCCGTGCCGAGGTCTATCCCAATATCTTTAGCTATTGCAAACATTTAAACACACCCTTCTTTAGTATTTCGACAATATTGGCATCTATAAAATTTATCGGCAAATATGCCGAAATGTTTAATTTATTATCAATTTATAAATTCGCTATAAAACTACAAAATCCTCTTTTATTTTAAAATTTATTTAATCATCTGGTATTTTATTTTTGTAGCTTTTCCTCCTCTAATATGTCTTTCCGCTTTATTTTGTCCTAACACTTCTCTTACTTTAATATAAAGTTCCAAATTTATATCAGGAAGTCTTTCTGTAACATCTTTATGAACAGTACTTTTACTTACTCCAAAAATTTTTGCTGCTTCACGAACTGTTGATTTATTTTTTACTATATAATCTGCTATTTCCAAAGTTCTTTCTTCAATATAGTCCTTCAACGATAAAACCCCCTTATTATAAAAGAACATATATGTCTATCATTATATGTATATGCCAAAATGTAACTGTTAGAATATTAAAGAAGCTAAAAAAGAGGTTTATGTAAAAACATAAACCTCTTTTTTAGCTTCTTTACTTAATAAAAAGCTCAGGATCTAAATAATTTCCATTTTCTAAAACTTCAAAATGTAAATGTGGTTCTTCTGCAATTTCAAAACGCGCACTTTTCCCTATTCTTCCTATTTCCTGTCCTTTATTAACTTTATCTTTTTGTTTTACAAATATTTCATTATCCAGATTTGAATATCGTGTTTCAATATTCCCACTTTTAATTACAACTGTATTCCCAAGTTTCTCGTCATTATATATTTTTTCAACTATTCCATCCATTGCTGCTAATACCGAGGTTCCTAAAGGTGCTGCAATATCTATACCATTATGAGTTGTCCATTCATCTAGTGTCTTAGAGTATACTAATTTATCTTTTGCAAATCCGAGTATTATATTACCTTCAACAGGACGTAAAATAACTATAGAATGGGAAGAAACCTGTTTTGTATCGCTTTCTTTAGGTAGATTCAATTTTTTATTATTGTTTTCTATCTTGACTACAGGCTTTGTATCAGAGATACTTTTTGAAGTTGATATTTGTTTATTTTCCTTATTATCTTTTATTTTGCTTTCAAGTCCCTCCTTTTTATCTTCTTCTACTTTACTTTTAGCTGGTTTTTCTTCTGGATAATTAGTTACATAGTCCCACAAATTATCTTGATTGTCCATGCCGAATTCTTCTTGCTGTACCTTTTTAATTTCAGCCAGCTTTTTTAAATTATTATTTGTAACATAAACTGCAGTAGCTCCAACTGCAACTACACACAAAAATAAAACTATGTAAAAACCCTTTCTGTCAAAAAAATGTATGAAATCTTCTTTTTTTAGTCTCATAAAATCCACCTCCTTATGGTATTTTAACCACATTTAAATTTCTTTATACAGTAAAGTTATGAAACAAAATTCTTACTATATGAAAATTTAAAAAATAAAAAACGTTACTTTTTAACGTTTTTTAACAGATCATTTATATTTATTATTTCAACTCCAGAATAATAATATTTTAAAATTTTTTCATAGTTATTTCCCGCCTTTGCCATTGCGTTTGCCCCATACTGGCTCATTCCAACTCCATGCCCATATCCTAAAACATTTATAATTATTCTATCCTTTTGCTGGCTTATTGTAAAGTTTGTTGAGTTTAAATTAAAAAGCTCTTTAATATCTTTACCAGTAAAATTTACGCCTGCAATTTTTAATTTTTTTATATGTCCAGCTTGTGTCCTTTCTATATCTGAAATTATTCCTGTTATATTTTCAGTCTTTATTTTAAGAGATGGTTCTTTTATTTTGAGTTTATTTAAAAATTCATCTTTTGATACTATAACTTGTGATCTAAACTTTGATGCTGAATCTTCACCTGGTGATAAAACACTTCTTAAATATGGCATTTTATCTTTCCATACATCCTCAGAATTTTCTGTTATTCCTCCGCTTATTGCATGATATGCCGGAATAATTAAGGCATTATCATAAACTAAAACCATCCCTTTTGTTTCATCAACAGCTTTAGAAATTTTTTCATGATATTTATCATAATCTTTTCCCCATTTTACTTTCAGTTCATCTTCGGATTGCCATGCCTGACAATGTTCAGGATCTGTACATATATCAGCCCCTTCATGAAGTTCACAGCCTTTACCACCTAAGTAAGTTTCTTTTGAAAGAGCATATGTCCTTGCTGCAATTGCTTGTGCCTTTAAAGCCTCTATATTAAATTCTGCAGGCATTTCTGCAGCAACCACACCTTTAATATACTCTTCAAGATTCATTTTTTCTAACTTATTCTGTTTATCTACAAAAACATTTATAAAATTATAATCCTCATTTTCACTTATTTTAACTACATCACCATTATAAATTACTCTTGCAGAACTTTTCATATTAACATCTGTTTTATGTGGTCCAAATGCAAATATAATAACTGATGGCAGTAATACAATACTTAAAATAATAATTAAAACCGCATAGACTATATACTTCATTATGCACCTCCTTATAAAGTTGTGCTGGTAAAGTATATGTATGCGGTTATATAATTATTCTATTTACTTGTAATTTAGTATTTTATCAACATAATCCAGTTTTAAGTCATTTATCATAAAATCAATCATCCTTGATATCATAGATGCACTTTCTTCACGTGTAACACTTCCCTGAGGATTGAAACGCCCATACTCATCACCTGAAATTAAACCAATCTCTTTTGCAACATAAACACTTTTTTTAGCCCATAAAGCAATATAATAATCGTCAATAAATCCAGTATTAAAACTTCCTGATGGAGCTAGATTTTCAAGCCCTAGAGCCCTTATAAATATTACGGCAGCTTGTTCTCTAGTGAGAAATTTAGATGGACCAAATTGGTTTGGTGCTATACCTGATATTAGCCCTGCATCTTTTGCTGCTTTTATATATGAATAATCAGAATCAGTAGTTGGTATATCAATAAACGGTGAAATATCACTAATCATTCTATTGTTTCTTGAATATGAAGTTGTTTTTGGAGGAGTATAAGGTTCTATTCCAATTGCTTTTGCAACTGCAATTGTAAAATCCAAGCGCGTTATTGGCACTTTAGGCGAAAAATAAACAGAGTTATTAGGAAAAATCTCCATACTCATTAATTTCCTAATTTCAGTAGCACCCCAAGTTTTTGTTATATCTTTTACATCAGGAATAATAAGCCTATTTTCTTTATAAGCACCATCCAATCTCAAACTACCATTGCCAGTGGAAAAATTTATAATATTACCACTGTCATCCATTTTAGGTAAACTGTAAGAATAAGTCATTACATTGCTGCTATTTTCTCTTAACAGGTAACCACCCTTAAAACTTATATATTGCGGATCATTTTCAATATACTGTAATGTGGTTTTATCAATAAATGAAACATCTACATCAGCTTCCCCATTCCAGCTTTTAATACCTGTACCATCATTTATCTGACTTTGTATTGAATATTCGATCTGATGAGTGTCTGTACTCCCATATTTATTTTTAAACCCGACTGTTTTGTCACTTATAATAACTTTGACTGTACCTTTTGTCCCATTTACTCTGTATAGCTTTTGACCAGAGTAATTCCCTGCATAATAAGTTATAGCTGGATTTATACTTTTTACTTCTGAACCAGAAAATATATAGCCATTGTTTCTATCCAATACATAACTATAACTTCCTATTTTTATGTTTTCACTATATGTTTTTATAGAAGTGTGTAATATCTCCTGGTTATATTCTGATTTTTTCTCTATTTTTGTCTCGTAGGCAACATTTCTGGTAAGTTTATCACCATTTTCTGAAGTTAAATCATATCTGTAAGTTGAAGTAACAATATCATTTCTAGTTGTTGTACTTACTTTTAAAGTTCCAGAAAATACTATAGGTTCTCCTGATAAAAAGACTACCTCTTTATATACTTGCTGATCTGTTATCCCCCCTTCAAATCCAGTATCATTGGCTAAAGCTGATAATGGTATAAATAATAAAATAATAATTAAAGTAAGAAAAGTCTTTTTTTTCATCCTGTATTCCTCCGCATTTTAAATAAATAACACAAGACTTCTTTATTTAACGGTTATTATAATACCCTGCACACCATTTCTTATAATATAAAGATTGTCCCCAGGTTTTAAACTATCCGCATTTATTGGGTGACCATCCTTAACAATCAGTGCTTTTTTGATATTTATACTATTTAGGCTTGTATTTAGATTCCACATATTATTAAGCCCATTCCAGTCATTTACATTTTTTAGTATTATTATAGAATTATCTACAGAACTAATCGTACCAGTAGAAATTCTTTCTTCATTTGATGAAGCAATTATATTTATAGCAAGTGCATTATTTTTATCAGATACAACATATAAATACTTTTTCGTATCATTATTGTATCCATATTTAAAATTGAGTAAATCTGTATAAGGTATTATTTGTGGTTCTTTTCCTGTATTATCTACAACATAAGTCTGATCGCCTACATAATAAGTTTCACTCCCTGGTATAAAACTCCACTGATTGTCATTTATTTGATAATAGCCATATGTTGTATAAAGTGGACCATTATAATACTGATCTCCTATAGTAATAGAGTTTGATGTTGCATTTACAAGAAATGCTTTAGAATAATAATATATATCCTGATATTTTGTATTAATTATAGAAATAAAATTTGCATTTAAACCATTTGCATTTTGTGAAAAAGATACATAAGCCTGAACTTTATTATCTAAAGAACTAAATGGAATTTTTAAATTATCTTTTAATATAATAGTTCCATCATTTACAGCTACATTTCTTCCATCAGGCAAATTTAGTATACCAGTGGCATTGTTAAATTTTATATTCCCGATATAATTAAATGTAAAACTACCTGTAATATTGAGTGAAGTTATTACATCATCACCAAAATGATTTTCTAAGGTTATATAAACTTGAGCACCTTTATAAAATTTTAAATCTTCTCTAGTAATTTGTATACCATTATTATATATCTTTTCATTATCCAGTTTATACGTTAAATAATCATTTTCCTTTTTCCATTGCCCTTGATAATACTCTTCAGCATTAAATATTGAAAGTGAATAATTAGCATTAATTAAGTTCCCAAGGTTACCTCTGATTACTTTCTTTATTTCATGAAAACCATTTTCTATCGATAAATTTGTTGGTATGTTTGAATAAGGACTGTCAAAATTTAATTTGACATTGTCTCCTAATCTTAACGCTGATAATGCAACATTTTTACCATCTTTAATCACTGGTATGCCATAAGTTATCTTATATGTATTCCCATTATCTAATTTTATATTTATACCACCTTCATCGTCTTTTTCAATATATACAACACTGCCGGTAATTTGTCTTGAACCATTTTCAATACTATCACTACCTAAATCATCATATTTTACACTTATTGACTTAGCTATCCCATTTTCTATATAAAGTAAGACTTTCTGACCAAATCTCAAATCTTTTATCGTAGCTGGGTTCCCATTCATTGTTATATTAGTATTCGCATTATATTGAATTATATATGAATCCACTTTTATAGTTGAATCAGAAATATCTTTTATCTCTCCTATGACTCTGGTAAATTGTGATGGTTTTTTTTCTGCAAATATCACATTATTATTTCTTATATAAAATGTTATATTATCACCTTTTGATATATAATCTGAATAAGAAGGCTTATCGCCATTTAACATTAAAAAATCAGAATTTTGATTAATTTGTATATACTCATTTTGGCCACTATTATTAAGTAAAATAAAAGTCTTTCTAATATTATTGTTTTGTGGAAAATTTTCATAAGATATGTCCTCGACTTTTGCATTTAAAAGGTCATATCCCATAAGATTATATCCTATATTAAAAGCTCTATTTAAAACTGATGCCATTTGCTCTCTAGTTATGTTATTTTGTGGACCGAATTTTTTAGTATCATAGCCAGACATTATACCTTTTTCCAACACAGGTTCTATATAAGGTAAGTAAGCAACTTTAAACTTATTTGAATCTGTAAAGGTATATACCTTTTGTATATCTGCCCCATAAACTGGTGATAATGCCAGTCCCTTTGATATCCAGTATGCAACTTCTTCTCTTGTAGCATTTGCTGTAAAGTCAAGATTCATATCTTGTTTATCAAGTAAATTACTTTTTAAGGCAACATCTATTATACCTTTAGCCCAACTGTCAACTTTAGGCACTGATTGAGAACTATTTGTCTGACTGGCTGCACCAGTAGGAGCCTGTGATAGTGCTGGATTATTTGTATTAACTGGGGCAGATGAGGAGGATGAACTTAGTTTTTGTACCTGTTCTTCTTTGCCCATTAATCTTATTATAAAAGCTAAAACTTCTTCTCTTTTAACATAATTATATGGATAAAATTTTTGATCTCCTCCACCAATTATTACTGAAAGTGCAGTCATTCTCATTATATCTTTTTGAGCAAAACTTCCTTTTATATCTTTAAAAGACATATTATGATATATGCTCTTTGCATTATTAGTACCATAATATAATGGAATTTCAGTAGCATTGCCTAAAGGTATATCAAAAACAAACATAAGTGTTAAAACTAAAGCAAGCACAACCTTTTTCAAAATCATCACTCCTCAATATATAACAGCTATTCTTCCTGGATAAGATATATAAGCAGAAATAGTTTTATTCTGTGTATCTATTATCGTCTCAGTTATCTTATTTCCTGTACTAAATGTATTATAACAAGGTGCATTGCTATAACATTTTAAGTCATTAATTATATACATAAGTTTTGAATAGCTAATATTTCTATTTCCAACTCGATTAGAATTTATTTTTAGATTTATATATATATTACTGCTAAATTTTGTATATTCTTCTGTTTTGCTCCCATCAATTTTCTCATATTTAATTTCATATATGTCGGAAATTATCTTTTGCCAGCTTTGTATATTTTTAGTTATTTCGTCATAATTCTTCTCTGATAATTTATTTATTGTTATTCTGTCGTAATCGCCTGATAAATATAAATTATTAATATTAAACTTCATTTCAAAACCTGGAGTTAAAATCCTAATATTACCACTGTTGTTCTGATTTTTATATTTTGATGGTATATTTATTACCCATTTAGTTATATTTTTATATTGATTCTGCAAAAGATCAATTTTATTATCAATACTGTTTTTTAGTTTATCATTACCAAGAGTTATTAAAAGAGCTCCATCCTTAGTAGTATATATTGTATTATTATTAATTCCTGTTACATTATTGTCATATAAATTATTTTCGTATTTATCTGTTCTTGCAGAAACATATACAAAATCACTTGAGCCTAAATCATTAATAGCTCTCATTGAAAAATTATATGTAGTATCCGGTGTAAGATCTGTAACATAATATTCTAATTTATCTGTTGAAACAATAAATTTATAGTCAGGTGAATTTTCGAGTTTGCCATAAATTTCATAGTATTTTGCTCCATTTGTTTTAGACCAGTGCAAATATATTGTATGATCATTCCCTTTTATAAACTCTGCCCAAAATCCTACGGGACTATCAGGAACAGTTTGAATATAAGTATACCCCTGCGTCATTACAGCATTTGCATAATCTGGGTTTCTTACTATAACATCAACTTTGCCTTCTTGATGTTTTGGTGTTATGGCAATTATTGTTTTGTAATTTTTTACAATTACATTAGAAGCCTCTGTTTCACCAAAAAACACCCTTGCCCCTTGTCTGAAATCATCACCTGTTATTGTTACTTGTTGGCCACCTTTTGTAGAACCTGTATCAGGGGTTATTGTAGTTATTTTAGGATTAGATTCTGTTGATATATAAGTAAAAGCTCCTTTTAAAGTGTAACTTCCACCATCATCTATATTATAAACTGTAATATCTATTAAGCGATCTAAATCTTTATCAGGATCTCCTGCAGGTGTAATAACAATTATAGTATCATTTGTATTTGAAACCACTTTTGCTTCATAAGCATCAAAATATACTTTGATTTTTTCCCTAAAATCTTTCCCTTTTAAAGTAACATATGTACCTCCATTTATACTACCTTTATCAGGAGAAACAGTATTTATAATAGGTTGAGAGTTTGGTGAAACATATTCAATTTTATATAAAGCTGTCCCACCATCTGGATTTACTACTTTTAATTCTTTTATTCCTACTTTATCTGAAGATGGAGCTGTAAATTTTATCATTGTTGTATTAACTACTTTAACATCCAAAACTTTATTACCATCGACATAAACCGAAGAACCAGGAACAACTAATTTATCATTGTCATAAATTGGAACTGCAAAGTCAATACCGCTAATAATCCCATATGTTCCACCTGATTTGTTAAACTTTGGAGGTATAACTTCTTTTATCTGAGGTTTTGATTGTACATATGTATAACCATTATCTAAATAGCCTAATCCAGCATCATAATTTACAACTGTTACTTTTACCTTCCCTGGTGTATTTGGAGGTGTTATAACTTTCAAAGTACCATAATCAATATATACTACTTTTTTAGCTTTTATATTTCCAAAGTAAACCTCTGGACCTATTGGATTACCATTTTCATCTTTTAAAATATTTCCATTATTATCTTTTGAAATTCTGAAATCCTGCCCATATATAGTTGTTTCCTGTCCACCATATGTAGAGCCGCTATTTGGTTCTATTTTATTTATAATAGGCTGACTATTAGGTATTACATAAGTAAATCCCGTTTCACCATCATGAAGTCCATAAGTATAGTTTCCCCCATCATAATTTACGATTGTTACATATGCTTTACCTGGTAACCCTGGTGGGGTTGAGGCAGTTATTGTTTTCCCATCTGGACTTATAACTATATTTGATGCCTTATTTCCACCTATAAAAACTTCAGCGCCCTTTCTAAAATCTTGGCCTTCTATTAATATCGAAGTACCTCCATTAACTGTACCATAATCAGGATATACAGATGTTATTATAGGATTGCTTTCAGGTACAAGGAAATGGAATTTTTCTGGTGCAACTGCTGTTGCGGTATCAGGATTTACTACCTTTATATCATATAACCCAGAGTTCTTCATATCTGGTATCATTGCAGTAATTGTCGTTTCATCTATAATATAAATACTATCTAAAACTGTATCATTTATATAAACTTTCGCTCCTTCACTGTCACCTATTTTTTTCGAAAAATCACTACCAAAAATGTACACTAAGGTACCTTTCCCTCCATAGTTAGGAACGACCTTCGTTATCTGCGGTTTTGTTTCAATTAAAAGATATTCAAATCCGTCAATTAACGTACCAGTACCACCATCCGAAGGATTTATAACCTGTACGATTTTTTTGCCAAGATTCCCTTTAGGAGTTGTAGCCTCTATTTGTGTATTACCACTTAAAACTGTTTTCACATTTGCCTGAACACCATCAATTGTAATAATACTGCCTTTTTCAAAATTACTGCCTGATATCTTTATTAAAGTTCCTCCCTTTGTAGGACCTTTATTTGGATCTACAGATGTAATAACAGGACTTTTTTGAGTGTCTTTAATTTCAAAAGCATTTTTTAATGTAGTACTTCCTCCAATTGTTCCATTTATACCGTCATAATTTCGTATTGTCATATCATACCAACCAACTGAATAAGGATTAACTGTTTGAGGAATTATGGCTTTTATTTTTATACCTGTGGTAAGTTTTTTCCCATCTACAATATTACCATCCTTATCTTCAACACTTAAAACTTTTAACGATATATTATCTAATCTAACTTCTGGAAATTTCATTTTATATACATCATTTTCTACAGTCTGCCCTACATAAAAATCTGTCCCTGTAATTGTAATTAAGTTACCCCCATATTTGGAACCAAAATTTGTAAATATGCTTGTTATAGTTGGAGATGTGAAATAATAATAACCTTTTGATAAAGTATAAAAACCTCTCTTGTCATCAGCGTCTTTATTTACAACTTTTACATCAACATATCCAAGAACAGATGATTGTGGTGATATAACAGTAAGTACAGATTTATTGTCTCCACCTGTAGTAAGTTCTTTAACTATTGCTAACTTATCACCAAAATAAACTTTTGCATCAGGCCTTATATCAAATCCTTGTATAATTACTGTTTCATTCCCTGCTCTGGTTCCAGAATTAGGTGATATACTTAAAATCTGAGGATTTGATGGCAACGGATTATAAGTAAATTTTATACCCGGAGAACTTTGTTCTGAATATTGCAAGACAACAGAGGAATTTGAGTCTTTTACGGTTGTTTCAACTGTAACTACAACATCAACAGGCATATCCTTCCCTGGAGGGTTTAATGTCACACTAGGTGACACAACTTTTAAAGTCTGCTGACCTGTTCCAGGATTATAAATACTTCTTATTATAGCCTTATTACCACCAAATGTAACATACAATTTTCTCTCCCGTATACCATTTTTTTGTTCCCCTGTTGCTGGATCTTTATAAATATAATTATCCTTTATATAAGTTATTTCTGTATCGTCGGCATTAGTTAAATATGTGGATGGATCATCACTTTTTTGAAAGTTAAATCCCCACAATGTTACATCCGTATTGCCGTTTTCATATCCGTTATTCGGATTCATATCTACTACAACCATTGTATCTTCAACGGCAAGATAGAAAAAACCATTTTGTTTAGTTACTGTATATCCAGTAATCGGATCAACAATAGTTACATCTACCGGCCCAGATTTGCTGTATAAAGGTGTTACTACTTGAATCGCACGCTGATTCTCTTGTAAATTAGGCAAGGTAATAGCTTGAACACTTTTAGCGTTACTATTTCCAAACTTCACTATTAAGTCTTCTCTTAAATTTTCGCCGACAATTATAACTTTTGTTCCACCTGACATAGAACCGGCATTTGGAGTAATATTGTCTATAGATAGTTTCGGTGGTGTAGGAATTATCTTAAGAGAATTGACTAAAGTTGCTGTAGAACCATCAGCAGCAACTATATCAATATTTTGATAATCTAATGTTGTATCTTTAGGTGAAGGTATTATAACATTCATTTCATTATCACTTACTATAGATATATCATTTCCATTTACAAGATTTGAACCAACATATATTTTGAATCCACTCCCAAGGTAATTAAACCCATGACCATATATGGTTATTTTATCGCCAACTATAGCAGTATATTTTGATAAACCAGTTATATCCTGATTAACAGCAGATATTTTTGTACTAAAAATATTTGAATTTCCTCTATATATATTTGTAACCATAAAATTATATGATAAGGAAGGGTCTATATTTATATTTTGAGGAATTGTAGAAATAAGAACAGAACCACTCTGGGAAACTAAGGAAGAAGTTTCTCCATTCATCTGTATTGCACCTATATCATTAAAATAGGTTCCTTCCATTCTAATATAGGATTTTGTAGTTCTACTTATAACATTACCATTTGTATCTTTAATTAAATAAATAAAATTATCAAGAGAAGCTTTAGTAATTGATGGATTATTCACATATGTAAAACCATTAAACATTGCCGCACTTTGCCCATCACTGCGAACTACAATTATGGTATATGGAATTGAAGGTAAAAGTCCATTTGTATTTGTACTAGGAACCTTTGCAACAATTGTATTCTCATTTGAACTTAAAATTGTCAGCTTATTTTTATCAGATGGTGAATCTATATATACAGCACTAACATATGAAATAGCATTTCCGTTACTATCATATGTTACAAAACCACTTCCTGAAATTTTTATATCAGTTTCTTTATCTAAAGGGCCTTTAGCTGGAGAGGCCATTGTCCCATCTAATCGTAAAGATGCAATCCCTGAAATATTAGGAGGATTAGCTCCATAAGCTTTTAATATATTCATTGGTAAAAATTGTAATAACATAGCACTAATAAGAATTGTCGACAAAAATCTCCTCATATGTTAAACCCCTCTCAAATATATAATAAATTGTTATATTAAAATTTAATCTATATAAATTTGTATACTACAATATATTATATCGGAATCAAAAACTTAAAACTTTAGAAAAAGGGCAAAAAAAAATAGCTGCTTTCTAGCAGCACACCATATTTGGGTTGGGGGTGCAGAATATAAATTAAATTATGGGGAAAAGGGGAATCATTCTTACATTATTAATTATATTACAGATTTTTTTACAATAAAATAGGTCTTAAGACTCAAATTTGTATAAAAATCGACTTTTTTCTACTTTTTACTCTTGTGCAACAACATATCCAACCATTTTATCTCCATCTAAAAACGCATCAAATTTCCCTTTGAATATTTTTACTCCTATATCAAAATATGATCCTTTCTTAAACCACTCTTCATTAAAAATATTATTTGCATAACCGTCAAAAACAGGCATATATAATACATTATCAACATCTAAATCAGCAAAAAAATGGGTTCCATATGATAATTCCGGCATATAATCTCCATTTGTTATACCTACCTCAACAATCATTGCAGCATTTGATATCTCATTATATATAACAGGAACACCCAGATAAGGATTTGAAGAACCCCATCTCCCAGGTCCTACAAGTATATATCTATCTTTTATGTTTTTATTTATTTTACCAACAATCCTGGCAATTTCATGCTTATCTTTATAATTGCCATAAATATTATAATCAACATATACAATATAATTGATATTTTTTAAAAAACCATTTGTTATCATTCTGTCACCTTTTAAAAGAACTGTTTTTTTATCTATGTCTTTTGGGATATGCACTTTCCTGAATCCTTCATATGCACTCAAAGGTCTTGCCTGTAAGAGATAAAACTCTGATTTTGAAGGTTCATAGGTAAATTCTATATCTACCGGTATCCCAGATTCCATTTCTAAATATTTAAATAAATTTGATACATGACTAAAAAAAGTTTTGTGCCTTCGTGGAAAATTTTCAAAAGTAAATACATATTTACACCCAAATTCCTGAGCTTTATCAATTATATTTACATCTTTTAATGTCCCTTCATTTCTCGAATAAATCTGGACTATATCAGATATCCGCTCATGATATGTCAGAAATTGCGGCATGTAATTAATGTTATATGATTCGATTTCACCAGTTATTAAATTTAAGACATCAAAAGTTTCTTGAGAATTCTTTGCAATCTCTTTAGGATCATTTCCTTCAGGCCTTAATTTTAAATTAGAAAGTGAAATTATACGGGCATATCCCCTTCCTGTGCACTTTGTACCAAGCCCAAAAACTATTCTTATTACACCATCTTCTATTTTAATTCTATCTGTCCAACGTCTATAATTTCTGGAAAACCCCACTCCTGATACTTCAGGATAAAAGTACATACCCTTTTGTGAGCCAATAAGTCTTTGAACAATAACACCCATAAATTCTGGCTGATTCGGAGCGTGCTTTTTTCTGTATTCAACAGCGTCTGGTCCATATACACTTAAATATATTTCTTTTATTGCCTTTTCAAGCTGTTTTAATCTTTCTCTTTCTGTTCCCATATTGGGAATAAAAGTAGTATAATATTTTCCGGCAAAAGAATATTTAACATTATCCTCTAAATAAGATGATGACCTTATAGCTAAAGGATAATTCATCTTATCAAGAATCTGTTTTAAAACTTCTTTATAATCTGGAGGAAATTTTGCTTCTTTGTATAAAGATTCAATTTCATCATAAGGCATATCATCATTTATGTTCGTAAGTCTATTGTATTCAAGAAATTTTTCATAGTAATCTGTCGCAATAAAAAAGCTATCTGGTATCTTTATATTGTCTTTAAAAATATCTTGATATTTTATCAAAACTTCTTCTGCAAAAGAAAGTCCAGCAGCTTTTCCCCCTATATAACCTTGTCCAAAAATTCTATCCTGCATTTTTTTATTTTGTCTGGGATTATATTCTTGAAACAATATTCTATTAGACATTTTGCTCACCGTCCAAACTAGATTATAACTATATCCCGATTATAGCATGGCAACATATAATAAACAAGAAAAAACTTCTCTTATAAACCTTATAAGAGAAGTTTTTATAAAAATTTATTCGTTTAATGCTTCTACTGGATCTACATAAGGAAGTCCTTGTGTATCAGCAACAGCTTTATATGTTACTTTGCCATTATATACATTAAGACCCTTTAACAAGGCTTTATTATTAAGCAAAGCATTCTTATAACCTTTATTCGCTATTTCTAGTGCATAAGGAAGTGTTACATTTGTCAAGGCAAAAGTTGAAGTTCTTGGAACAGCACCAGGAATATTTGCAACTGAATAATGAACAACATCATGTTTTATAAAATAAGGATTTTGATGTGTTGTTATCCTATCACTTGTTTCAATACATCCACCTTGATCTATTGCAACATCAACAATTACTGCTCCCCTTTTCATATTTTTAACCATTTCTTCTGTAACAAGCTTAGGAGCTTTAGCCCCTGGTATAAGAACTGCACCAATTAATAAGTCCGCCTTTTTAGCACTTTGTGCTATATTATAACTGTTAGACATCAAAGTTGTTATACGTCCTCCAAAAATATCATCCAAATATGCTAATCTAGCAGTATTTACATCTAAAACTGTAACATGTGCACCCATACCAACCGCAATTTTGGCTGCATTTGTTCCAACATTTCCTCCACCTACAATCACAACTTCCGCAGGTTCAACTCCTGGAACACCACTTAAAACAACACCACGTCCATTGTTTATATTTTCAAGCAAATATGCCCCTATGGTAACAGACATTCTACCTGCAACTTCACTCATAGGAGCTAAAAGTGGAAGTGAACCATTATCGAGTTGTACTGTTTCATAGGCTATACCAATAACCTTTTTCTTTAAAAGTGCATCTGTCTGTTCCTTGTCTGGAGCAAGATGAAGGTATGTAAATAAGATCTGACCTTCTTTAAAATAATCATATTCTGAAGGTTGTGGTTCTTTTACTTTTATAATCATATCAGAAATTTCAAATACTTCTTTTGCATTTGGAAGTATATTTGCACCTGCATGAATATATTCTTCATCTGTAATTCCGCTTCCTAATCCAGCATTTTTCTCAATATAAACCTTGTGTCCATTTTTTACAAATGCCTCTACTCCAGCAGGTGTTATCGCTACCCTGTCTTCTGATGCCTTAATTTCTTTTGGAACACCAATAATCATAAACTATCTCTCCTTTTCTATATTCTAAACCTTTTCACCTACTAATATTATTCTACAAAGATAACAAAAATCCTTCAACAAAAATTAGAAATAATAAAATTTTTTATTAAAACAGCTTTTACTCATTTTTATTTAAACCTTTAGAAAAGTATATCCAATTTCTTCTGTTTATATACTTTATAAATAGAAATAGCCTTTCATATAATGGTTCAGCTTTTTCGCCAAATTTTTTCTTTAATTCCTGGCCGATTTCATATATATTTCTTTTACCATCTATTAACTCCCATACGGCAGTACCCATTTCATCTAATTCCAAAGTACTGACCTTCGGTTTTTTTACAAATATTCTAATAAACTTTTCAATAAGCTTATCATGATGAAAGATTAATACTATCTTTCCCTTTCTCTTTTCCCACTCTATCTTGTCGGTGTAATGAGGTACATATAGCATAAAATTATCTTTTTTAGTTTCTTCATTTTTTTTCACTAAATATCACCCTTAAAACAGCTATTAACTCTTGCTTATAATAAGCGAGAGTTAATAGCTTGATTTTTATTAAACTTTATCTTCTTTAACAGTGTATGTGTATAAGAATAGACCTACAATTATAAACATAATAAGTGAAACCCAAGGTGCAAACCATGCTGTATTTGTAGCCCAATTAGCTGCAAAATCTATACTTATCTTTAAACCTGCGAAAATTGCAATGACAAGCCCCATCAGCGCATCCCCTGCCACAAGTCCAGATGCTATCAATACACCTTTTTCTGTCTTTTCTTTCAATATATTATTATCCTTTTTGTATTTCTGTTCAACAATCCACCTAATAATACCACCAAAAGCAATAGCTGCACTTAATTCAAAAGGTAAATATAAGCCTAAAGCAAAAGGTAGTACAGGTATATGCATCATCTCAGCCATGATACCCATAAATACTCCTGCTATTATAAATGTCCACGGTAAATCTGCTGTCATTATACCTTTTACAACCATAGACATTATTGTAGCTTGAGGTGCTGCTATATCTTTAGATCCAATTCCATATGCATTATTCAAAAGTATAAGAACTAATCCTGCAAATACAGAGGCAACAGCTATACCTACATAAGTATATATCTCAATCTTTTTTGGTGATCCACCTATTATAAATGTCGTTTTTAAAGACTGGGCATTTGCACCTGCTATTGCTGAAGCTACACAAACTATACCTCCAATAGTAATAGCAATAATCATACCATTATCTCCAGTAACACCCATCAATTTTAACACAGATGTTACTATAAGCAATGTTGCTATTGTCATCCCAGATACAGGATTATTGGAAACACCAACAAGTCCAGTAATTCTAGCAGAAACTACTGCAAAGAAAAATGCAAATAAAACAGCAAGCAGACTGCCCATTGCAGTAACTCCGAAAGTTGGCATTAACCATGCTACAAAGAATATAAATGCTGCACCGCCAATAACCCATGTTAAAGATAGATCAGTATCTGTTCGTTTTAAAGCCTTACCTTTAGTTCCCAAACCTGACATTGAATCACTAAAAGCTTTGATAATTGTCGGTAAAGACTTAAATAAACTTATAAATCCTCCGGCTAACACACCACCTGCACCTATATATCTTATATATTTACTCCATATAGCCCCTGCTGACATATCTTTAATAAGATCTGTAGCTGGATAAACAGGTGTTGTTAGACCTGCTCCAAATAATTTTATAAGAGGTATTAATCCAAGCCATGCTAATACACCGCCAGCTAACATATATAAAGAAATATCAAGTCCAACTATAAAACCAACACCCATTAATGAAGCTAAAACATTAACACCAACTTCAGTACTTTCAAAATTCTTTATTACCCATGAAGGTTCTTCTGACCATATTGCAAAACCACCAGACAATAGTTTATAAAATCCGCCAACAAACATACCAGACAATACTGTCATAAAACCAGCACCGCCTTGATTACTTGTGACAAGAACCTCTGCTGCTGCCATACCTTCTGGATACACAAGATTACCATGCTCTTGAACTGTCAGATATCTTCTTAGAGGAATGACAAACAAAACACCTAATAAACCTCCAACTAAAACAACAAAGACAATTCTCATTAAAGTAAATTGATCTTTAAATCCCCACAAAATTATCGCAGGTAGTGTAAATATAATACCGCCTGCAAGACTCTCACCTGTTGCAGCAATGGCCATAACAGCATTAGCCTCTAAAATACTATCTCTTTTAAAAACTCCTTTTAAAAGAGCTGTTGCAAGTACTGCTGCAGGTATAGCTGCACTTATTGTCATACCTGCTTTCAAACCAAGATAAGTATTTGCTGCAGCAAAAATAATAGCAAAAAAGCTGCCTATTATTACGGCTAAAACAGTCATTTCAGGAAGAACTTTGTCAGCAGGAATAAATGGTATATAATCATTACCATTGATACCGCCATATGCGTCATGAGATAATTTCATTTTGCCATTTTGTGTATTACTCATTTTTACCCTCCTATTCAAATTATATACAATTAGTAACCAAAAGCTATTTTATAATTTTATCCCCCCTTTTTGTGTTTAATTAAACA